>CAXQUZ010000679.1:0-35314 GCA_964226865.1 Myxococcota bacterium
CAGGCACGCCGTCCCGGGTGATCCGAAGCTGACGTAGATCCGGTCCTAGTCGATGGCGGGAGACGGCGAGGCGTAGCTGTTGAACGCGTGGCCCACGTCGTCTGTGGGGACTGCGGCAATGTGCAGTGCCTCGACGACGTCCAGGTCACCCTCTCCGGCCCGGCCCTGCCGCCCGCCATCGCCGAGGCCGACGTGAGTGTGCGGATCTCCGGCCACTGCGACGACTGCCGCTGAGGCGCCCGCCGTCCCGCCCCCCATCCGGATCCCCCGTGCCTGTCTACCGTCTGCCTGACGAGCACCTCTTCCCCCACGCCCGCCTCGCCGAGCCGGACGGGCTGCTGGCGGTCGGCGGCGACCTCCACCCCGAGCGGCTGCTGCTCGGCTACGCCAACGGGATCTTCCCCTGGTACGGCGAGGGCCAGCCCATCCTCTGGTTCTCGCCCGATCCGCGCTTCGTGCTCTCCTTCGACCGCTTCAAGGTGGGCCGCAGCCTGCGCAAGCGGGTGCGCCGGGGCGACTTCGAGATCCGCCTCGACACGGCCTTCGGCACGGTGCTGCGCCACTGTCGCCAGACGCCGCGCCCCGGCCAGGCGGGCACCTGGATCACCGCCGACCTCGAGCACGCCTACCTCCAGCTCCACCGCCTCGGCTTTGCCCACTCGGTCGAGGCCTGGCAGGACGGCCAGCTCGTCGGCGGGCTCTACGGGGTGGCCCTCGGCGGGCTGTTCAGCGGCGAGAGCATGTTCGCCCACGCCTCGGACGCCTCGAAGGTGGCCTTTGTCTGGCTGGTGCAGCAGCTCGAGGCCTGGGGCTTCGGGCTCATCGACTGCCAGGTGCGCACCCACCACCTCGCCCGCTTCGGTGCCGAAGACATCGACCGCGAGGACTACCTCGAGCGGCTCCAGTCCCTCGTGCCCGCCCCGGGGCGGCCGGGGCCCTGGCGCTTCGACCCGGGCTTCAGCCCCCAGGTCTGAGCGCGCGGCCCGCGGTGTAGACGGCGGGATCGAAGCGCCGGGTGGCCCAGAGGTAGCTGGCCGTCGAGCCGGGCCAGATGGTGAAGTTCTGGCCCTCGGCGTTGAGGTACCAGGACTGGCAGCCGCTCTGCCAGACCTGGCCCGAGAGGGACTGGTCGACGTCGGCGACGAAGCGGTCGACCGCGGCGGCGTCCACGTCCAGCCAGCCGCCGGGGCCGAGGCCCTCGGTGTGGCGGATGGCCTGGACGATGTAGCGGACCTGGGCCTCGATCATGATGACCACGCTGTTGTGGCCGAGCGCGGTGTTGGGCCCGAGCAGCAGGAAGGCGTTGGGGAAGCCGGCCATGCTGATGCCCAGCCAGCCCCGGGGGCGCCCGCCCCAGACCGTCGCGAGGTCGGCCCCGTCCCGGCCCGTGATGCGCATCTCGCCGAGGGGCGCGTCCACCGTGAAGCCCGTGCACCAGACCACCACATCGCAGGGGGTGACCGTGCCGTCGGCCGCCTGGACCCCCTCTTCGGTGAGGGCGGCGATGGGCTGGTCGACCACCGAGACATGGGGACGCTGGAGGGCCGGATACCAGTCGTCGCTGACGAGAACGCGCTTGCAGCCGATGTCGTAGTCGGGGGTCACCCGCGCGGCGAGCGCCGGATCGGGCAGGGCGGCGCGGATGTGGCGGCGCACGAGGGCCATCACGAGGCGCCGCAGGGGACCGTCCTGGCGGAAGATGGCGAAGTAGCGCGACTCCATGCGCAGCCAGGTGAGCAGCCGCGCCAGGCGCTCGAGCCCGGGAACGACCGTCAGCAGGCCCTTCTGGAGCGCGCTCACCTCGGCGTCCATCCGGGGCAGCACCCAGGCCGGGCTGCGCTGGAAGACCGTCAGCGCGTCGACCTGGCCGGCGATGGCCGGCACCACCTGGATTGCGCTGGCGCCCGTGCCCACGACGGCGACCCGCTTGCCCCGGAGGTCGAGGGTCGGGTCCCAGCGGGCCGAGTGGACCTGGGCGCCCCGGAAGCGCGCGCGGCCCGGGAGCGCGGGCAGCCGCGGATCCTTGAGGCCGCCGACCCCGGCGATGAGGAAGCGGCCGTCGAAGCGCCGCCCGTCCGCCGTCTCGACCGTCCACCGGCCCCGGTCGGCGTCCCAGCCGGCGTGGACCACCTCGGCACCGAAGCGCAGCCGATCGCGGAAGCCCCGCTCGGTGGTGAGGGCCTCGAGGTAGGCCCGGATCTCGGGCTGGCGGGCGTAGCGGTGGGACCAGTCGGGCTTGGGGGCAAAGGAGAAGGAGTAGAGCCGGCTGGGCACGTCGCAGGCACAGCCCGGGTAGGTGTTGTCGCGCCAGGTGCCGCCGACGGCCTGGGCCCGCTCGAGGATGAGAAAGTCGGTGATGCCGGCCTTCTCGAGGTAGTGGGCCGAGGCGAGGCCCGAGAAGCCGCTGCCGATGATGAGCACCGTGCAGCGCTCGACCGGGGCGGCACCGGCCCCGGCGACCGGGGAGGGAGGGGGCGTGGACATGGGCGCTCCTATTGCGGCGGCGGGCGTGCGGGGGCGTGCAAGATGGCCGGGCTCAGGTTGTGGACGCGGGATCCGTTCCCCGGGGTGACGACGGCTCTTCTGCCCCCGAACCGCGCCCCCCCGAGGTTGCCATGACGCTCCGAACCCTCTCTCTGCCCGCCCTCGCGCTGCTCTCTGGCTGTGGACTCGACATGGCCGGCATGCTCGACCTGCCCGACCCGGGCGCCTACGAGCCCGACGAGGAGGTGCCGACCGAGGAGGCCACGGTCGACAGCGACGAAGAGGGCCGCGGCGGTGGCTTCCCAGCCATGCTCGCCATGAGCCTGGACGTCGGCAGCACCGAGCTGGTGGGCGTCTCCTACGAGGTCGAGGGTCTGGCGCTCGAGTTCGGCGAGGCCGGCTGGCGCAGCGTGACCCTCGAGGCCACCGCCGGCACCGACGAGATGGTCGTCGAGGCGGCCCCCTTCGAGATCATCGCCGACACCATCACCGGCTTCCGCCTCGACTTCGCCAGCGCCTCGGCCGTGGTCGGCGGCGCCAGCACCGCCCTGGAGGTGGGCCCGCTGGAGGCCGCGGGCTCCTGGGGCACCGAGGACGGCGCCGCCTACACCTTCACCCTCGCCGTGACCGGCGCCGAGGTGGAGGTCGACACCCAGGGCATCCGCTGGGACGCCAGCCTCACGGTCGAGGACTGGACCGAGGTGGTCGACGGCGACACGGGCCAGTAGGCCACGGCCCGCCACCGCTCAGACCGCCGCGGCCCGCGCCGCGAAGTGGTCGGCGGCGAGGTGGGCGTCGTCGACATCGTCCGGGTGGAAGCCCGGGCGCAGGTAGCCGAAGAAGGCCCGCCGGAAGTCAGCGATCTTGTTGACCCCGCGGGCCTTCATGCGCTTGCGCAGGGCCCGCAGATCCGCGGCGCTGTGGCCGCCGTCCTGGTCGAGCAGGTGGGCCGAGGCCCGGCGCCAGAGCACCATGAGCACGGTGTAGGCGACGAGCATGCCGAAGATGCGGCGCAGGTAGCCGCCGCCCGCGGCCCGGTAGACGTCGAAGGCGACCGACTTGTGCTCGACCTCTTCGGCGGCGTGCCAGAGCATCAGCTCGGCCATCACCGGGTGGGCGTCGGCCACGGTGGGGTCGGAGAAGGCGGCGGCGCCGAGGGTGGCCGTGAGGTGCTCGAGGGCGACGGTGATGCTGAGCCGGGTCATCGGCGAGAGGCGGGCGTCGGCGCCCTGGAAGGTCGGGACGACGTCGCGGTCGATGAAGTCGCGCCACACGATGCCGTCGCGGTCGAGCAGGGCGAAGGCCGCCTCGTGCTCCTTGCCGTGCATGGCCTCCTGGCCGATGAAGGCGCGCACCCGGCGCTTGAGCTGGGGGGCCGGCGCCGGGAGGGTCTTGAACACGTCGCGCACGCTGCGGATGAAGAAGCGCTCGCCCTCGGGAAAGAGCAGGTGGAGGGCATCCGCGTTGCGGGTGAGCTCGCGGTCGCCGCCCCACCAGTGGGCCGGGATGTTGTCGGGGAAGGCGAAGTCCATGCGGCGCACGGTGGGCACCGTGCCGCCGGCGGCGGGCCGGGCGGGGGCACGGAGCGGAGCCAGCAGGGAGCGGGAGACGGGGGTGGCGGACATGGCGGCCTCCGGGGCGGGGAACCCACTGTTGAACCGGTTTCAATCCGACTGTAGCCACCCACTGAATCCAGGTCAACAAGAACATTGAACCTGGTTCAACACCGGGGGCCGGCGGCGGCGCCGGGCTATGCTCGGCCGATGTCCAAGCGCACCCGACTCCAGACTGAAGAGCGCCGCGCCCAGCTGCTCCAGGCGGGCCTCCAGCTCTTTGCCGAGAACGGCTACGACAACGTGTCGATCGACCAGATCGCCGAGATGGTGGGGGTGTCCAAGGGGCTGCTCTACCACTACTTCGGCGGCAAGCGGGCCTTCTACGCGGCCTGCGTGGCCGAGGCCGCCGACCAGCTCGTGGCCGCCTCCCGTCCCGATCCGGCGATGCCGCCCGGCCCCGCCAAGGCGCTCCACGCGCTCAACGCCTACCTGGACTGGGTCGAGGCCCGCTCGGAGGTCTTTCGGGCGCTGCTGCGCGGCGGCGACGGGGATCCCGAGGTGGCCCGCATCATCGCCGACACCCGCGAGCGCTTCACCGACCAGTTCCTCGAGGGCTCCGGCGTGGCCCCCGACCGCCCCGTGTTCCGCTTCGTGGCCCGCAGCTACGTGGGTGCGGTCGAGGCGGCGTCTCTGGCCTGGCTGGCCGACCCCTCGGTGGGCCGGGGCACCCTCGTGCTCATGCTGCTGCGCACCCTGCACGGGATGATGCGCACGGCCACGGCCCTCGACCCGGGCGCGGGCTTCGAGGAGGCCCCCGAGATGGAGGCCGTCATGGCGATGCTCGAGGCCGAGCTCCAGGGCGGGACGGCGAGCGGGGCCTGAGCCGCGCGGCAGGGCCCCCGGGGGGCGCGCTCAGCGCAGCCGCAGCGTCTCGGCGAGCCGCCACTCGATGAGGCCGCGGAGGTCGTCGCGCAGCCCGAGCCGATCGGCCCGCTGCTTGTCGGTGATGCCCGCCCCGATCACCACCAGCCCGGCGTCGTCGACGATGGACCAGGGCCCGCCGAGCACGGGCTCACGGGCACAGTCCTCGCCGAGAACGCCGCGCACCTCTTCGCTGTCGACCGCGAGGCTCCGGGCCTTGGGGGCCTTGCGGGCGAGGTGGAGGGCGAGGCGCAGGCTGCAGGTGGAGGCGTCGAGGGCCAGCAGCTTGAGGTCGAGGGCACGCAGCCGGGCGAAGGGGGCCGCCGCGGCGGCGCTGGGCTCGGTGGGGTCCTCGAGGAGGGCCGCCGCCTCGGCATAGTGGGGCAGCCGCTCCCGGGGGCGCATGTCGGGGGCGTCGAGCAGGGTGCGCCAGGCGGGCAGCCAGCTCGACTCGACCCAGCGCAGGTCGAGCGGGGCGGGGCCCGTGAGGGGGGCCGCGGCACCCGGCAGCCCGGCCAGCCGCCCGAGCAGCGCCGGATCCGCCTGGGCGAGCTGGCGGTTGCGCTCGACGAAGTCGATGCCCAGCAACACATGCCAGTCGCCGGCGTCGGCGGGGGCGGGGGCCAGGGCGCGCTCGAGCTCGGCGGCGGTGGCGGCCGACAGCGCCCCCCGAGAGAGCAGGGCGCCCATGCGCACCAGCGCCCGCTCCTCCATGCGGAGGCCGGCGGCGAGCTGGGCCGGACCAGCGGCCTCCCGGTGGGCGTGGCTGGCCTGGTGGAGCTGGAGGGCCGTCCGGGCCAGGCCGGTCGTGCCCCCGCGGGCCGCCGCGCGCAGCAGCGCCGCCCGGGCGAGGTCGTCCACCCGGGTCGCCAGATCCCCGCTGACCACGGGCGCGGAGGCGGGCGAGAGGGGCGACAGGGGCCCCCGGGCACCCGCCGGCGGCGGGCCCAGCAGGGCGTCGACCGCGGGCCAGCAGGACGTGAGCCAGCTGCAGGCCTCGGCGGGAAGCTCAGCCAGCCAAGCGCTCTCGGGCCCCTCGACATCGACGCCCAGGGCGGCCCCACAGGCGGGGTCGACGGGGCCGGCGGGGGCGGCGGGCGGCAGGCCCACCCGGGCCAGGGCGGCCTGGAGGGCGCGCCCCTGGGCCGGATCGAGCACGGGGCAGGCGGCGAGGCCCGTGGCGAGGGCGGCCGTGGTGGGGGCCGGGGTGCCGCCGGTGGCCTGGAGCTGGGCGAGGGCCGTCGCGTGGGCCGTCACCAGCCCCGTCTCGGAGGGGCCCCCGACCCCACAGCCCGCCAGCAGCCCGGCGAGCAGGGGGCCCGCCGCACGGCGCGCGCCCCCCCGGCGACCGGGGGCGGGGACGGGGACGGATCGCAGGGCAGCGGGGCGACGGGGCGACATGGGGGGCTCCACGGGCAGGACGCCCGCCTCCTACACCGGCGCGCCGCCGGCGTCCCCCCGGGGCGCAGGTCAGGGGGCGGCGGCCGGCCGCGGGAAGGGGGCCACGGGCGCCCCGTCCCCGCCGATCACGGGCGGGTGATCCGGCCCGTAGTGGCCCGGCACGACCGTGCGGGCCCGCTCCTCGATCGTGCGCAGGGTCGACTCGAGGGTGGCGTGCACGTAGCGCAGCATCAGCGACTCGGGGATGTTCCCGCCGAGCACCGCGGCGTTGTGGTAGGCGAAGAGGCTCGAGCCATCGGGCAGGGCGATCGCCACCCAGGCCCCCTGGTTCGCTGGCATCTCGACCGCCGCGTCGAAGCCGGCGAGCTCCATGCCGCCGAAGCGACCGGCGGCCACGGCCTCTCGGGCCCGGGCCAGCCCGCCGGGCACGGTGGTCCAGGGATGTTCCCAGGCCCGGTTGCCCGAGGCCGCCGCGAGGGCGTGGTTGTTGCGCACGGCGACCACCCAGTGCCGATCGGAGAAGGGCCGGGGCAGATCGGCGATCCCGTACCACTCGGCCTCGTCCGGAGGACGCCAGGAAAGTCGGTTCTCGACGACGGCTTCACTCTGGGAGAAGTGGGTGTCTTGGCAAGCAACCCAGACCTGATCACGGGATGCTGCGGACCAGATGATCCCGAGCGCCCTGCGGGGAGTCCCGTCCCCCCCAACACGATCGACAAAGCGCAGCACCTTGCCTTGACCCAACTGGGCCACCTCGCCCGGATCCAAGTGGGGCAGGGGCGCGCTCGCCCCGGCGTTGAAGGCGACAATGGCCTCGCTGACGGCCTGATGGGTGGGTGCGGCGACCGCAGAAGATGGCATACAGACCATGCACACAACTGTAAACAGTGATCGACAGGCCATCTTGGGGGGGGCAGCCCGCTCCCGCGCCCCGACGCTTCGCGGCTCATTTGGTCTACAGCAGGAGCCCCGCCGGCCCGAACGGAACCATGACGGCTGCTGGAGCAGCGTCCGATCCCAGCGCCCCACAGGAGACCCCATGTCGCCAACCGCCAACGGCGGGCTCCCTGCGAGCTCCGAGTCCCTTCGCAGCATCCTCGACTCCATCAGCTCGGCCGTGATGCTCGCAGATGCCGAGTTCAACATCACCTACCTGAACCGTGCCGCTGAGGACATGTTCCAGCGCCACGTCGACACCTTCGCCAAGTACTTCCCGGGCTTCACGGTCGCCTCGCTCGTGGGGCGCAACATGGACTTCTTCCACCGCAACCCGGCCCACCAGCGCCGCCTACTCGCCGACACGAGCCGGCTGCCCTACGAGACCGTCGTCCGCGTCGACCACATCGAGATCGAGCTGACCGTCGGCGCCGTGCTCGACGCCAGCGGCCGCCCCGCCGGCTTCGCCCTCGAGTGGGTCGACCAGACCGCCCGCTCCCTCTACCAGAACGAGGTCAACGGGCTCAAGGAGGCCGCGGAGGAAGGACGCCTCAGCCACCGCGGCGACGTCTACGCCATGGACGAGCGCTTCCGCCCGATGCTCGAGAACATCCACGAGATCCTCGACGTCATGCTCGCGCCCATCTCGATGGTGCAGGACGCCATGGGCCGCGCCCAGAGCGGTGACCTGACCGCCCGGGTCCACCAGGAGTTCGCCGGCGACCACGGCAAGCTGCGCGACAGCTACAACGCGCTGCTCGAGTACCTCAGCCAGACCGTCGCCCACGTCCAGCAGGCCTCCGACCAGGTCGCCGCCGGCAGCAGCCAGGTCTCGGCCTCGGCCCAGTCCCTCGCCAACGGCGCCACCACCCAGGCCGCCGCCATCGAAGAGATCGGCGCCACGATCCGCGACATGTCGACCCAGGCGCGCCAGACCGCCGAGTCGGCCCACCAGGTCGACACCCTCGCCACCCAGGCGGGCGATGCCGCGGCCCGCAGCGACGACCGCATGCGCGCCATGCTCGTGGCCATGGGCGAGATCGACGAGGCCAGCCAGCGGATCTCGCGCATCATCAAGGTCATCGACGAGATCGCCTTCCAGACCAACCTGCTCGCCCTGAACGCTGCCGTCGAGGCCGCCCGGGCCGGTGTGCACGGCCGCGGCTTCGCGGTGGTCGCCGAAGAGGTGCGCAACCTCGCCGCCCGCAGCGCCAAGGCCGCCCGGGAGACCACCGAGGTCATCGAGGGCACCCTCGTCAAGGTCGGCCAGGGCTCCCGCGCCGCCCACGAGACCGCCGAGGCGCTCGACGAGATCGTCGCCAGCTTCGCCGAGGTCCGCAAGCTCATCGAGACCATCGCCGGCGCGGCGGGTGAGCAGGCCGAGGGCATCAGCCAGATCGACAAGGGCCTCGCCGAGGTCGACCGGGTCACCCAGCAGAACACGGCCGCGGCCGAGGAGAGCGCGGCGGCCGCCGAGGAGCTCTCGAGCCAGGCCGAGCTCCTCCGCGAAGAGCTGAGCAGCTTCAAGGTCGAGACCCTCGACCCCCACCAGTCCATGCCCCTCGGCATGGCGGGCGACCCGGGCCAGCTCAGCCCCGACATGCGCGACGCCCTGATGCGGTTCATGGCCTCCCAGGCCGGAGCAGGCTTCGCCCGCTGACCCCGTCCTCTCTCCTCTGGCGCTGGTGGCCGGCATCCTCACGGGTGTCGGCCCCTCGCCGTTCTCCCCGCCGGGCTGCCCGCGCCCTTGCACAGCCGCGCCAGACGGGGCATCGGGGGGCCATGGACCCCGTCATCGTCTTCGGCCTCGTCATGCTGGCCCTCATCGCCGCCAAGTTCCGCTCCTTCAAGCTCTGGGACGAGCTGGTCGAGCTGCTCTACACCGAGCGGCGCGCCGACTGGGACGCGGCGGGCCAGCCCATCGGCTACTTCTGGCGCCCCGAGGATCCCCCCGTGGCCACCCTGCCGGGCATGGCCGCCCGGCGGCGCCTCATGGCCCAGGTCCGGGGCGACGATCCCCCGTGGATCGGCGAGGGCGACGCGCTCCACGTCAAGCTGGTCGCCTGGCGGCTGACCTGGTGGGGCGGCTGGGCCGGGGTCGTGCGCGCGGGCCTCGGCGCCGGGGCCTCGGGCTTCGGGGGCTGATCCGGCTCAGCCCCAGCGGCCGGCGCGGGCCCAGGCGGCGAGGGCCAGCAGCGGGCGCCCGCAGGCCGCGACGTGGGCGGCCCCGAAGCGCTCGGGATCCAGCGCCGCCAGCACCTCGAGGCGCCCCCGCGGCCGGGAGTTGACCTCGACCACCCACGGCCGGTCCTCCCCGTCCAGCACGAGGTCGACCCCGAGCTCGACGGCCGTGCCCGCCCCGGGCGCCCGGGCCAGGGCCCGGCAGCAGTCCGCGGCCAGGGCGGCGACCCGGGCCTGACAGGCGGCGTCGAGGTGGTCCTCGGCGGGCACCACCTCGGCCCCCCGGGCGGCGTTGACCACCGGATCGGTGCGGCTGCGGCGCAGCACGGCCGGGCACTGGTGCCAGCCGCCGTCGGGCCGCCGCTGGCACAGCACCCGCAGGCTGCGCCCCGCCCAGTCGGGCCCCGGGTCGACCCCCCGCTGGAGGATGGCGGGGTCTTCGCGGCCGGGCACCACCGAGGGCAGCACCCGGGGCAGCGGATCGCCCGGTCGCACCCGGCGCACCCCGACCCCGAGGGCGCCGAAGCGGGGCTTGAGGAAGGCCGTGCCCCAGAGCGCGAGCACCCGCTCCAGATCGGCCGCTTCGTCGACCACCTCCGGCAGCCCGCCCACCCCCTCGGCGGCGAGCTGGCGCTGGCAGGCGATCTTGTCGCGGCAGAGCAGGGTCAGGGCCGGCGGGTTGCCCCAGGGCACCCCCGATGCGGCGGCGCGCAGGGCAGCGAAGGCGGCCGCGCGCCGCTGGGAGGGAAAGCGATCGTGCACGGCGACGACAGCCTGGCGCACGGGCCGCCAGCGGCCGGGCTCGGCGATCATACCGACCAGCTCACCATTCTCGAAGCGGTCCCCGAAGACCGCCACCACGCCCCGGCGGCGCAGCGCCAGGGCGGCCCGACCGACCGGGCGCAGCTCGGGCGGGGGCATCGGCCGCTCCGGATCCACCGGCACCAGCACCCCCACATGCACAGCATCCATCCGCGCCTCCTCCGCCGCAGCGGCCCCCGCCCTCTCGCACCCTGGGCCGAATCCGGCAAGTGCCGGCGACGGGGCGCGGGCATAGGACCCTCCCCCCGCCTGGAGTCCGCCCCTGCCCGGCCTCGATCCCGCCCTCGTGCCGCCCGCCCTGCTCTGGGCCGCCCTCGCGGGCCTGCTGCTGCTCTGTGGGCTCCTCTTCGCGCTGCTCGTGGCCGCCACCCGCCGGGCCGGGCGCCGCAGCCGCCGCCGCAACCGCCGCGCACTCGACGGAGAGGCCGAAGCCGAGGCCATCCTCGCCGACCACGGCTACCGGGTGGTCGACCGACAGCACCGGGCCCGGGGCCGGATCTGGCTGGACGACGAGCCCCTCGACTTCGGGGTGCGCGTCGACCTGATCGTCGAGCGCGACGGCGAGGACTTCGTGGCCGAGGTGAAGACCGGCGCGCGGGCGCCCGATCCGCGCCACGGCCCCACCCGCCGCCAGCTCCGCGAGTATGCGGCCCTGTTCCCCGACCACGGGGTGCTGCTGGTGGACGTGCCCGGCGGCCGGGTGATCCGGGTCGACTTCGACTAGCCGGGGCATCCCCCGAGGCGCGCGCCGCCCCGCTAGGGACCGGTGGGCAGCCCGCCCAGGTAGTCGTCGAGCAGCCGGGCCAGCTTGCGCTCGACCACCACGGCGGCCTCTTCGACGGCCCGGTCTTCCTTCTCGTGGAGGAACTGGAGGATCACGGGCACCGAGAAGGAGCTGGTGGCGAGGTCTTGGGGGGCGTCGGCCCGGGCGATGCTCAGGGTGACCTCGACCGTCCAGCGGTTGCGGCCCTCGACCTGGGCGAAGGGAAAGGCCGCCGTCTCGACCAGCAGCACCAGCGGGGCATCGCCGGCGTTGTCGACCACCCAGCCCAGCCGGCGGGCCGTGCCGCGGCGGGTGGCCAGGGGACCGGCATAGGCCGACGCGTCGAGGGGCCGGGCAGCGAGCTTGCGCGACCCCAGCTCGGCCACGATGCGCTCCTGGAGGGCCGGCGGGGCGGCGGCGACCCGGTCCCCGGACGGGGGGGCCACCATGGCCACCATGGCCACGTCCATGGCGACGGGCGCGGTGACCAGCGGCGCCTTGGGCGCACAGCCGGCGGCGAGCAGCAGGCCACCGAGGGCCCAGAGTCCAGCAGACCGTCGCATCAGAACCAGACCTCCGTCTCGATGGCCAGGACCTGGTGCCAGTGGCGCTCGACATTGCCGAACTCGTTGTACTGGTCGATGGTCTCGACGAAGCTGTTGCCGAAGGCGTTGTTCTGGTTGGAGTACTGGAGGCCGTAGAGGAAGCGCAGGCTCGGGCGGGTGTAGACGCCCTTGCCCAGCGGGTTCAGCACGACACCGGCCTTGCCCTGCCAGGTGTAGCGGGTGTCGGTATCGCCCATCTCGAGGCCCCGGGTGTCGGGCCGGCCGGCCGTGTTCTGGAAGATCGAGTCGGCGTGCTCGCGGTACATGTTGCCGTTCAGGCTGACCTCCTTGGCGATGGAGGTCTCGGTGAGCCAGTGGACCGTGTCGGAGAGGTAGACCTGGCCCCGGATGACCGTCGACATGTACTTGCGGGCATGGTCGGAGGGCACGAAGTCGTTGTCGCCGTCCCAGTGGCGGCCGTAGAGGCCCGCCCAGACGATGTCGAAGCGACCGGGCACCACCCGGAGCTGGATCTCGTCGCCGAGCAGCAACACATCGCGCTCGTCGGTGAGCGCCGTCACGTAGAGGTTGTATTGCTCGCCGTTGTACTCTTCGGTGGTGAAGAGCTCGGGGTGCTTGCGCTCATAGCTTGCGAAGAAGTTGTTCCAGACCAGCGGACCCCAGCCACCGAAGCCGAGGTAGCCGACGGCCTTCCAGCTCTTCGCGCTGGTCGAGACCGGGTCGGGGAAGTCGACCCCGCGGCGCTGGGGGTTGCTCTCGAACCAGTCCTGGACCACCTCGCCGCGCACCCAGTTCTCGTAGCTGAGGCCCGGGGTGGTGTGGGGGGCGAAGCGGTTGCCCGCCACGGCGGGCTCGTAGCGGTACTGGCCGCCGAGGCCCAGCTCGACGCCGTCGATCACCCGCACCCGCGCCAGGGCGCCGGGGGTGAAGATCGTGTTGTAGGCCCCGGGCTTGAGGAAGAAGCCCGAGTCGCCAAAGCCCACGATGACGTCGACACGGTCGTTCTCGAAGCGGGCACTGCCGCCGACGGTCTCGAAGAAGATCTGGGCCGGGCGCATGTCGTAGAGGCCCAGGTCGCCCAGGTAGCGGTCGAGGGTGCCGACCTGCCAGGTGACGTTGGGCAGCAGCACGTTGCCGGCCTTGACGTAGAGCTGGCTCACGATGAAGCCGCCCAGCGAGCCGTCGGCCGCCGCCCGGCTGACGTTGCCGCCCTCGATGCGGACGTGGGCGCTGGTCCAGGGGTCGGAGGACAGGGACTGCTGCTCGAGGAGCTGGTAGCGGAACTCGAGGGCGGCGTAGGGCCCCTCGTTGAGCAGCCGGCCGTAGAGGTTCCAGTAGCCGAGGGCCCCGCCGCTGCCCTGGAAGTCGGGGCGGGTGCCCACGCGCAGGTAGCCCGCGGCGTCGGCGCGGCCGGCATGGGCATCGGCGACCAGGCCGGGGGGCCCGCCGGCGGCCAGGGCGAGTGCGAGGAGGGGAGCAGACATCGGCGGGAGGGTAGCGCATCCCGGCGCTCCGGGGCGGCCCCGTGCCCACCGCGGCCCCACAGCGCGGGCCCCGCTTGCCCGGTTGCCCCTCCTGGGCGCCCTCAAGGGCACGGCGCTGCGGTCTCGGTGCCGGCCGCGCCGACGGGGCCGCGCCGCGTGCACCGGCGCGCCGCACCGGGAGCGGGGGCGCGGGCATGCCGCTCGGCCCGGCACCGGTGGCAGACGCGCCGGGGCTATGGTGGCCTCCCCTCCGGAGGCCCCGTTGACCGCTGGTGCCGCGCTCTGGCTCGTGCTGCCCTTGCTGCTGCTCCGCGCAGGCCCGCGCTGGCGGCCGGCCCCCTGGTCCACGCCACGCGACCTGGCCCTCATCGGGGGCACGGGCCTCGCCGCCGCGCTGCTCCACAGCCTCTGGCTCGCCGACTTCGTCCTGGGCGTGGGCCAGCTCAGCGCCAGCCCGGACCACCTCGAGTACTGCTGGAACACCGGCGCCCTGGCGACCGAGCTGCACGGCAGCGGCGGCGACCCGGCCCGGGCCGCCCTGGCCCCCTTCGGCCGCAACCGCAGCCGGGCGGCGGCCCTGCTGCCCGCGCTCTTCGCGGGGCGCGTCGGCATCGAGACCGGCCTGAACCTCGCGGCGCTCGCGTCCCAGGCCCTGCTCTGTGGGGGGCTCGTGCTCTTCGGGCGGGCGGCCCACTCGCGGCTGGCCGGCGTCGCCGCGGCGCTGCTGCTCGGGGCCGTGGCGCCGCTCGTGATCCTGGGCCGCACCCCCACCTTCTACCCCGAGGTGCTGGCGGGCCTCGTGATCTGCGCGGCCACCGGCCTGGCCGCCCTGCGCTGGCGCGGCCCGGCCGCCCTGCTCGCCGCCGGCACGGGCGCGGGCCTGGCCCTGCTCATCGACCAGCGGGGCCTCATCTGGGCGCTGCCCACAGTCGGCCTGGGCGCCCTGGCCGCGCTCTGGGGCCCCGGCCGGCGCCCCTGGGCCCCGGGACGCCGGCACCGCACCCTCGCCGGGCTGCCCCTGCGCCTCGCCGCCCTGGTGCTGCCCCTCGTGCTCAGCTTCCGGCTCGGCGCCTGGGCCTACCCTCCGGACGCCCGCAGCCTCGAGGCCCACGCCAGCCCCCTGCGCGAGCTGCGAGACCGGGGCTTCCTGCCCGCCGACACCCCCGTGTCGCCCCGCCAGCCGACCCGCTTCGTCTGGGGCCACACCCCGGTCACGGGCATTCCCGCGAGCCTCGCCCGGGTGGCCGCCCTCCAGGCCCAGGTGCCACCGGCCGCCCACCAGACCGCCGAGGCCCTCGATGGCCGCCGGTGGTGGGTCGCCCCCTGGGAGCTGCCGGCGCTCGGGGCCCTCGCGCTGGTCGCCTGGGGCCTGCGGCGTCGGCCCCTGCTGCTCTTCGGCGTGCTCGGCCTCGTCCTTCCGTTCTGGCTCAGCCTGGAGTCGGCGGCGGGCTTCAAGCGGGCCAAGCCCCGCTTCCTGGCCAACGCCCAGCTCTACCTGCCGATGCTGCTCGGCATCGCCGCCGCCGTGCTGGCCCTGGGCCCCCACCCCGGGCGCAGGGGCGGCGCACCGGGCCCTGGCGAGGCGCGCGGGACGGGGCGGGGCGCGGGCCTCCGCCTCGGGGCGGCCACCCTCGTGATCACCCTGCTGGTGTTGGGGATCGTGCCGAGCTGGCTCAGCCCCGTCGCGCGCTGGCGGGTGGCCCTGCGGCGCAACGACACGGCCCTGCGGGCAGCGCGCAGCGGCGCCCGGGACCACAGCGACAGCGCCCTCGACCGCTGCCTCGCCGCCCGGGCCGCCTGGGCGCCGCCGGCTGCCGGGCCCTGAGCGCGCGGCCTCAGTTCTCGGGAAAGCCCGTCCAGCCGTCCATCCAGCTCTCGGTCGCCCCCGGGGGGAAGGCGCCGAGGTGGGCGGCCCCCGCGTCCCAGAAGCCGTCCCCGTCCGCTGGCAGGGGCGCCACGGTCCCCGTGTCGGTGGCGGGGCTGCTCGCCGCGGGCACCAGCGCGGGCGCCGTCGGCGAGCGGCGGTCCGCGGGGAGCTCGGGGTCGTCGCCGAAGAGGATGGCCGTGGCCGCGTGGGCGGAGGGGGGCGACCCGTCCAGCCAGTCCCGCTCGGAGAAGCCGCCGTCGTCGTCGCCGTCGCTGTCGTTGCTCGACCAGTGGTTGTCGCGGTCGTGGGCCGCGCCGATGTCGTGGAACAGACCGTTGTCGACGACGAGGGCCCCCGACAGCACGGCGTCGGCGGTGGCGGTCGAGACGAGGTCGACGGTCTCGTCGCTGAACCCCGTCAGCAGGAAGTTCTGGACCGATCCCCCCGTGCCGCTGCCCAGCTGCATGCCGCGCTGGAGCCGGGCGGGGTTGCCCGCGCCGACGAGGGTGAGGTTGTGGAGCACGGGCGCGCTCCGGGGGCTGTGTGCCAGGTCGCCGTGATCGCCCTCGAGGGCCGCGTCCCCGCGGTCGTCCTCGGCGGCCATCTGGACCGCGAGGAACTGGAGCCGCCCCGTCCAGCCCGCGTCCCAGTCGAGACCGTCGTCGCCGGCCTGGGTCACGAGCACCCGCGAGAGGTCGACGCCGCCGCCGAAGAGGGCCACGCCGTCGTCGGCGCTCTGGTGGACCTGGACGCGGTCGACCGCCGTGGCCGTGCCACAGCCCGCCAGCACGAGGCCGCCCTGCTCGGGCTGGGCGAGATCGACCGCGCCGGCGAAGTCGATGCGCAGAAAGGCGAGCTGGCCGCAGTCGTGGGCCGGGTCCTCGCTCCCGAAGCGGCCCGCCTCGCCCAGGGCGTCGAGCGGGGGGAGGGTGGCCGTTCCGCCGTCGACCGCGACCGGCGCGGCGCCCAGCAGCACCAGCCCGATCCAGTCGCCCGGGGCGCGGCTGCCGGCGGGCGCGGCGCTGGTGAAGACCACGGGCGCCTCGGCCGTGCCCACGGCGAGGAGCCGGGCGCCCGTGCCCACCACGAGGGCCGCCCCGGGCTCGGCCTCGACCTGGGTGCCGGGGGCCACCTCGAGGGTGCCGTCGGCCACCAGCACCGTGCCCGACAGCCGCCAGCGCCGGTCTGCCGTCCACTGCACGGCGCCCGACAGGGGCCCGGTGACCACCTCGACCGGCAGCGCTGTGGCCCCGGTGTCGCCGGTGTCACCGCCGTCTGTGCCGTCCGTGCCGTCCGTGCCGTCCGTGCCGTCCGTGCCGTCCGTGCCGTCCGTGCCGTCGCCGGTGGCCGAGTCGAGGCCCGCGGCGGTCGACCAGGCCGGGTCCCAGGGCGGTAGGCAGCCCGCCAGCAGCGCCCCGCCCAGCGCGAGGCCGATGACCACCAAGATGCCGTGTGCTCGGCCACTCTCAACCGCCATCACCAGCTCCAGTGCAGGGCCGCAGCGCGGGGACCGAGCGCCACCGACGGGACCCCGCGCCCGGGCCCGGCCGCGATGCCCTGGCGTCCGAGGACGAGGCCCGTGGCCACGGCGAGACCGCCGACCACCGCGACGCCGACGCTCGTGTTGTTGACCACCTGGACCGAGCGGTAGGGCCCCGCAAAGCCCTGCTCGCGCAGGCTCAGGCCGCGCTGGTGGGTGACCAGGGCGACCGTGCCGGCGACGACCACCACCCCGCCCCCGACCGCGGCCGTCACGAGCCCCGCCCTGCCGAAGGGCGGCCGTGGTGCGGGATCTTCGGGAGACGCCGGCGCGGGGGCGGGGGCGTCGGAGGCGACCGGGGCGGCGGCGAGCTCGGCCTCGAGGGCGGCGACCCGCTGCTCGAGCTCGTCCCGCTCGTCGGCCCGGGCGAAGGCCCGGTAGCGGTTGAGGGTGTCGACGGCGGCCTGGAGCTCGCCGAGCTTCTCGTGGCAGCTGGCGATGTTGTAGAGCAGGACGTGGCGGCCGCTCAGCCGGTAGGCCTCCTCGAAGGCCAGCCGGGCCGGCTCGTAGCGCCCCTCGGCATAGAGGATGCGTCCGTTCTCGAAGATCTCGCGTGCTCGGTCATCCTGGGCGAAGGCAGGGGCCGGTCGCACGGCACAGAGGGCCGCACCGAGCCCCCAGATCGCCAGCAGGCAGGCGCAGAGGCGGCGGGCCACGGCGGAGCTCCGGGTCGGGGGGCGGAGGGGACGGCCCATCAGTCGGCCCACGGGTCGCGGAGCTCGTCCTCGGCGGGGGACGGCGCGGGGGCGGGGGACGGCGCGGGGGCGGGGGCCGGCGCGGGGGCGGGGGCCGGGGTGCCCCAGGGCGAGGCGGCGGGCGCGGGAGACGGGGCAGGCGCCGGCGCGGGAGACGGGGCAGGCGCCGGAGCGGGAGACGGGGCAGGCGCCGGCGCGGGAGACGGGGCAGGCGACGGGGCAGGCGCCGGAGCGGGCGACGGGGCAGGCGCCGGAGACGGGGCGGGCGCGGGCGCCGGAGACGGAGCAGCGGGCGCAGGCACCACAGCTGGGGCGGGCGCCGGCGCCGCCTCGACCGCCGGAGCAGCCGCGGGCGCCACCGTCGTGTCCGGCGCGGGCGCGGGCACCACAGCCGGGGCGGGCGTGGCCGGTGCACGCAGGGCCACCCAGGCCGCCGCCAGGGCGAGGCTCAGCAGGGCCCCGATGCCGACGCCGACCAGCAGCCCCATGCGGCGGCCCTGGCCCCGCCGGCCGAGCAGCGGCACGGGCGCCGCCACCGACTGGGAGGCGTTGGCCCCCAGGGGCAGGCCCGGCGGGATCTGGGTCTTGCCCTCGTCGAGGGCGAGCGAGAGGGTCCAGACCGCCGAGTCCCGGGCGGCCAGGTCGCAGGCCTCGAGGGCCCGGCGCAGCTCGCGGGCCGAGGCAAAGCGCGCGTCGGGCGCCTTCTCCAGCAGCCGGGCGACCGTCCAGTCGAGGGACCGGGGCACGGCCGCCCCCGCGGGCAGGGCCGCGGCCAGCGGCGGTGCCGGCTCGCGGATGTGGGCCACGAGAACGGCCGCTGGTGCCTTCTTCTCGAAGGGAAGCCGCCCCGTCAGCATGCGGAAGAGCACGACGCCCAGGGCGTAGAGGTCGGAGCGCCCGTCGAGGGGCTGCTCGCTGACCTGCTCGGGCGACATGTAGTTCGGCGAGCCCATCACCTGGCCGACCTGGGTCTGGTCGCTGTCTTCGCCGATGTCCTTCACGAGGCCGAAGTCGACGACCTTCACCTCGTCCCGGTCGCCCCGCTCGCGCACGAGCACGTTGTCGGGCTTGAGGTCGCGGTGGACGATGCCGCGCTGGTGGGCCTCTTCGAGGGAGTGGCAGATCTGGGTGGCGATGCCGATGGCCCGGCGGGGCGACAGGTGGCCCGCGTCCCGCAGCAGGGCGCCGAGGGTGCGGCCCTCGATGAACTCCATCACGAGGTAGGGGCGCTGGCGCTGCCAGACCCCGAAGTCGTAGATGCGCACGGTGGTGGGCGACTCGAGCAGGGCCAGGGTCGCGGCCTCGCGAAGGAAGCGCTCGTGGTAGTCGACCATCTGGTCGGGATCGACCCCCAGCCCCACCGACAGCTCGAGCACCTTCACCGCGACCGACCGGTTGAGCTTGAGCTGGCGGGCCCGGTAGACCCGGCCCATCGAGCCCCGGCTGAGCAGGGACTCGAGGGTGTAGCGGCCGTCGAGGGTGACGCCGACGAGCGGATCCACGGCCTCGCCCTCCGGCGCGCGGGCCGGCGGGGGCGCTGGTGCTGGGTCGCGATCGGTCATCGGCTCGGTCCACCCACTCGTGTCGTCCCGTCCCGGGACCTGCGGGCCCCGTGCACTCTGGCGCGCTGCCCCCGCCCGGCGCGCGGGGCGACAGGGCCACCGCCGGGCCCCGGGCGCGTCCCCGAGCCTATCGCTGCCTCTCCGTCCCGGCCGTCTCCAGCCGTCACGGCCCGCTCCGTCCCCCGTGCCCGCACCACCACGAGCCCATCCTCAGGCCCCACCGGCAAGAGGATGAAAGGGCCCTGCATGACCTCCCCCCCCTGGATCCCCGGCGCGGAGCGGGGCGCTCGCTCAGTCTCCGGGCACGAGCCCGTCGGGCACAGGCTCCGCCAGGGCCGCCGCGAGGGCCTCCAAGCGGTCCTGCTCGCGCCGGATCACCCGGTTGTGGTTGCGGTTCCGCACCTGGGAGTCGAGGCCCAGCCACGAGAAGGCCGCCTCGCGCCCCCCGGCCCGGGCGATGGCCCCGAGCAGCACGATGCTGCGGAAGGCGTCGGCGGTCTCGATGCGCCGCAGGTCGGGGCGCTGGTCCATCTGGTCGAGCAGGGCCCGCGCCGCCTCGTGCAGCCGCGGCAGGGTGCCCCCGGCCCCTCCCCCCGCGTCGCCCGCCCGGCGCCGTCCCTGGAAGCGGATCTCGGCGATCTCGCCGTCCCGGGCGAGCAGGGCCGAGCGGTCGAGCACGTTGCCGAGCTCGCGCACATTGCCCGGCCAGTCATGCTGTACGAGCTGCTGGACGGCGGCCTCGGTGAGGTGCAGGGGCGGCAGGCCGTAGCGCTCGGCGGCCTCGGCCAGCATGCGGCGGGCGTAGAGCGGCACGTCCTCGGACCGCTGGCGGAGCGGCGGCAGGTGGGCCACGAAGACGGCCAGCCGGTAGAAGAGGTCTTCGCGCAGCCGCCCCTCGGCGATGGCCGCGTCGGGCTCGCTGCCCATGGCGGCGACGACCCGCACGTCGACGGGGACGGGGCGGCTGCCGCCGAGCCGCTGGATGCGGCGCTCCTGGAGCGCGACGAGCAGCTTGACCTGGCAGGCCAGCGGCATCGTGTCGAGCTCATCGAGGAAGAGGGTGCCGCCCTGGGCCGCCTCGAAGCGCCCGAGCCGCCGGGTGGTGGCGCCGGTGTAGGCCCCGGCCTCGGCGCCGAAGAGCTCGCCCTCGATGAGACTCTCGGGGATGGCCCCACAGTTGACGTGGACGAAGGGACCGGCGCTGCGGCCGCTGGCCTGGTGGAGCTTGCGGGCGATGAAGCTCTTGCCCGTGCCCGTCTCGCCGGTGAGCACCACCGAGACGTCGAAGCGGGCCACCCGACCGAGCTCCTGGAGCTCGGCGCGCATGCGGGCGCTGCGGGTGACGACCCCGGGCAGGCCCTCGACCGGCGCCTGCTCGGCGTCGAGGGCGCGCCCCAGCGACTGGCCGAGCACCGGCAGCCAGGCCTGGACCGCGGCCATGGCCGCCTCGTCGAAGAGACCCGACTGGTCGGCATTGTCGAGGTAGATGAAGCCCTCGACCCGGTAGCTGCGCACGAGGGGCAGGCAGGCCACACTGCGCAGGGAGAGGCGGCCCACCGAGGCCTGGCCCGCGAAGTCTTCGCCGGCGTCGTGGGTGACGACCGGCGCGGCCGACGAGATGGCCTCGCCCACGATGCTGCGGGAGAGCTGCTGCTCGGGGGTGGGAAGGTCGGCGCCGTCGGCGTCCCGGGCTGCGATGACCCGCCAGCTGCCGTCGGGCAGCACCCGGGCCAGGGTGCCCCGGCGGGCCCCGACGATGCCGATCACCCCGTCGAGCAGCTGGTCTCCGACCGGGCGCACCCCGCGGGCGAGGGTGACGTCGAGGGTGCGGGCCAGGATCTCGCGGTAGCGCCCCACGTCGGCCTGGAGCTCGACCGTCGCGCTCTCGTGGCGGCCCGCCAGGCGGCGCACCCGGCGCAGCAGCACGGCGGCACGACGGGCGTCCCCCTCGCCCAGCACGCGCTCGGCTTCGGTGATCAGGTCGAGGAAGTCGACGGCCATGGACGGGGCTCCACGCGAGAGGCAGCGAAGTCTGCCACAGATGGGCCAGGCGCTCAGCCGGGCCCGGGCCCCGACGACACCGGCGCCCGGGCCCGGGCACCCTGGGCCCGCCAGGCCAGCCCGAGCCCGAGCCCCACCGCCACGAGCACGGGCAGCAGGGGCACCAGGAGGCCGGCCGGAACCTGGGAGAGACACACCCCGAGAACGACGCAGCCGACGACACTCCCGAGCCACCAGCGCCCGGTTCGCAGCCCCACCAGGGCCGTGCCGACCCCGGCCACGAGGGCCGCCAGCACCCCGACGAGCGCGGGGGCCGGCCGGGGCACGCGACCGGCGGCGAGGGTCTCGACGGCGGCGGCCTGCAGGAAGACCCCGTGCACCACGCCGAGGCGCGACAGCAGCCGGTCTTCGCTCGCCGGGGCCCCGATGAGCACCGCCCGCCCCGCCAGCTCGGGCCACGGGCCCGCCAGCGAGAGCACCGGCGGGGTCGCGACCGGGTGGAGGAGGAAGCGGCCGCCCGGCGCGGGATGGGCCGTGCCCGCCACGGTGAGCGCGCCGGTCCGGTCGTCGAAGGCGGGGCCCGGCAGCCGGGGCGTCCAGCTCTGGAGGGTGGCCACCGAGAGGGCCCAGAGATCCCCGTGCTCGGGGCTGAAGGCATGGGCCTGGACCCGCCCGAGCTCGATGCGGCGCCAGCCCTCGGTCTCGAGGGTGGCCAGCCCGAGCTGGAGGGCCGCGGCCAGCTCCGGGCTCGCCGGGGGCACGAGACCGTCCGGGCCCCACCGGGCGGCGGCGATGACCGGCACCCCGGCCGCCCGGGCCCGCTCGGCGGCGGCGGCGAAGGCGGCGTCGTCGGGGCTGGCGGCCGAGAAGGCGACGTCGAAGGTGATGGAGGCCACCCCCGCCGCGACGAGGGCGTCGAGCAGGGCGGGGTAGCGGGCCCGGAGCGCCCGGCGGTCGGCGGTCTCGGGCAGCAACAGCACGGCCGTGCGGGCGGCCGGCAGGGGCCCCACCAGGGCGAGCAGGGCCTGGGTGTGGACGACGCGGTCGAGGGCTGCGGTCGCCTGGACGGCCGCGAGCAGCGGCCCGACAGCCAGCGCGAGCCCCGCCCCGAGCCACCGGCCCCACCGACCAGGCCGCGCCGCCGGCGGCCGGGGACCGTCCCCCACCGAGACCCCCGGGGCGGGGACGGCGGGCGCCAGCGACGGGCCGTCGGTCGGCGCCCCGCCCGTCGGGCCGCCCGGGGACGCGGCCCCGAGGCTCCCGTCCCCGAAGGTCTGGCCCCCGACGCTCCCGTCCCCGAAGGTCTGGCCCCCCAGGCTCCCGTCCCCGAAGGTCTGGCCTCCGACGCTCCCGTCCCCGAAGGTCGCGCCGAAGCCGAGGCTCCCGTCCCCGAAGGTCGGGCCCCCGACGCTCCCGTCCCCGAAGGTCGCGCCGCCGCCGGCCCGCGCCGTCCTGTCGCCGGCGCCCTGCTCGGCCTCCCCTGCCTGCCGATCCGCCGTGCTGGCACCGTCTCGGTCGGTGGGCCCCGGCGGTCCATCCACACACCACAGCGCCCGCAGCGCCGCCGCCGAGTCGGGGCGCCGGTCCGGGTGGGGCTCGAGGGCGCTCTCGATGGCCTCCAGCATGGCCAGGGGCAGCCCGGGCACGAGCGCGTCGGGGGCCGGGTGGTCGCCGGCACAGACCTGGCGGAACAGGGCCATGGGCTGCTGGGCGGCGAAGGCCCGCTGGCCACAGACCAGCTCGAAGAGCACGGCGCCCAGCGAGAAGACGTCGGCCCGGGCATCGACCGCCGCCGCGTCCTGGAACTGCTCGGGGGCCATGTAGGCCGGGGTGCCCATGCCGAGCCCCGTCGCCGTCAGCCGGGGCCCCTCCGTGGCGCGCAGGGCCCGGGCGAGGCCGAAGTCGGTCACCCGCGGCCGGGGCCATGACTCGCCGGAGATGGTCTCCAGCAGGATGTTCTCGGGCTTGAGGTCCCGGTGGACCAGGCCGCGCTCGTGGGCCGCCGCCACCGCCGCGAGGATGTCGGCGCCGAGGCGAAAGGCGAGGTCGAGGGGCGGCGCACCGCTGGCCAGGAAGGCCGCCAGCGAGGGGCCGTCCACCAGATCCATGACCAGGCCCAGGCCCCCGAGGTCGGCCCCGTCCAGGTCCACCACATCGGTCACCCGCACGATGCCCGGGTGGCGCAGCCGCGCCTGGAGCCGGCCCTCTTCGAGCAGCCGCTGGCGCAGGGTCGGCGTGGCCTCGCGCAGCACCTTGAGGGCGTGGCGGCTCTGGAGGGTCTCGTGGGTGACCTCGTAGACCTGGGCGAAGCCGCCCGCCGCGAGGGCCCGGACCACCCGGTAGCGCCCGCCGAGCAGCCGCCCGGAGGCGAGCAGTGGTGGCCCCAGCGACATGCCCCGCCCTCCCGGGGCGCCGCCGTCCCCTCCGCCGCACGGGCCCGCCCCGCCGCGGCCGCGACTGTAGCCCAGGCGCCCCCCGCCGCGGGCCATGGGCTACCCTCCCGTCCCCTGTCGCCCGGTGCCCCCATGCCCGCCCCGCTCGTGCCCCGTCCCGCCCTCGCCGTCGGCGAGGATGCCGCGCCACGGGGCCTGCTGGTCCACGGCGACAACCTCGCGGCCATGGACGCCCTCGCCGCCACCCACGCCGGACGGGTCGCCGCCGCCTACCTCGACCCGCCCTACAACACGGGCAACCGCTTCGAGCACTACGCCGACCGCCGGGCCTCCTCGGCCTGGGCCGCGATGATGCGCCCCCGGCTCGCGGCCGTGCACCGGCTGCTCGCCCCCGACGGCCTGCTCTTCGTCCAGATCGACGACAACGAGCACCCACGGCTCCAGCTCATGCTCGACGAGCTCTTCGGGGCGGCCAACCGCCGGAACACCATCGTCGTGAAGATGAGCGAGCTGTCGGGGGTGAAGATGAGCCACGTGGGCCACCGGCTGCCCAAGCTCAAGGAGTACATCCTCGTCTATGCCCGGAGCGAGGCCGCCCGGCTGCGGCCGCTGCGCCGGCCCAAGTCGGGCCCCGCCTTCGCCCGCTACCTCGACTACTACACCTGGTTCCTCGAGAACCCCGCGGCCCCCCCCGCCGCCTGGCGCCTCGCGCGGGTGCGTGCCGTGATGGCCGCCCGGGGCCTCGACGCCAACGACCGGGCCGCCCGCCACGCCTTCGTGCTCGCCCACCGCGACCGCTGCGTCTACCGCACGAACAACCGCTTCCTCGCCGGCCTCTCCTTCGACGTGCCCATCCAGCGGGTCCGCTCGCCCACGGGCATCGACTACATCTGGTGGGAGGGGCGCCAGATGCTCTTTCTGGCCGACCACTGCGACGAGCCCCTCGGCGATCTCTGGACCGACATCTCGACCATCAACCTCAACAAGGAGGGCGGCAGCCGCTTCCGGAACGGCAAGAAGCCCGAGGCCCTGCTCGCCCGGGTGATCGGCCTGGCCACCGATCCGGGCGCCCTGGTGCTCGATCCCTTCCTCGGCTCGGGCAGCACGGCAGCGGTCGCCCACAAGCTCGGCCGCGACTGGATCGGCATCGAGGCCGGCCCCCACTGGAAGACCCACGCCCACGCCCGGCTCTCCCGGGTGGTCGCCGGCACGGATCCCGGCGGCATCACCCCCAGCGTCGGCTGGGCCGGCGGCGGCCGCTTCGACGTGGCCGAGGTGGCCGAGGGCTGACTACACAGGCGGCCTGCCCCGGAGTCCCCATGTCCGCCGACGCCCCCGTGCCCGCCACCCTCGCCGCCGCCCCTGCCGTCGCCGCCCGCGCCGACGCCGCCTTCGACGCCACCGTCGCCGAGCTGGCCGGCTACCTCGCCGTGCCCGCCATCTCCTGCGACCCGGATCACTTCGACGACGTGCGCCGGCTGGCCGCCATCATCCGCGACCAGCTCGAAGAGACCGGCCTCGCCCGGGCCCGGGTGCTCGAGCTGCCCGACGCCCTGCCCTGTGTCGCCGCCGAGTGGATGGACGCCGGCCCCGGGGCCCCGACCGTGCTCGTCTACGGCCACATGGACCTCCAGCCGGTGAAGGGCGAGCCCTGGCGCACCGACCCCCACACCGCCGTCGAGAAGGACGGCCGGCTCTACGCCCGGGGCAGCGCCGACGACATGGGCGGCTGGGTCAGCCACATCGCCGCCGTGCGGGCCTGGTTCGCCGAGACCCGGGGCCTGCCCTGCAACCTGCGGCTGCTCATCGAGGGCGAGGAAGAGATCGGCTCGCCCAACCTCGAGCGCTTCATGGACGCCTACCCCGAGGCCTTCGCCGCCGACGTGATGATCCTCACCGACTGCGAGAACCCGAGCCCCGAGATCCCGGGCCTCACCGTGTCGCTGCGGGGCCTCATGGAGGTCGAGCTGACGGTCTCGGCCCTCGAGGCCGACGGCCACAGCGGCCTCTGGGGCAACATGGTGCCCGACGTGAGCATCGCCCTGATGAAGCTCGTCTCGCGCATCACCGACGACGACGGGCGGCTGCTGCTGGGGCGGGTCGAGGTGGACGAGGCCTGGCGCGCCGGCGCCCGCAAGGTGCCCCTGACCCCCGAGGTGATCCGCGAGGGCGCCCACATCATCGACGGGGTCGATCCCCTGCCCGAGCGCGACCGACCCGCCGCCGAGTGGATGTGGCGCCAGCCGGCCCTCACGGTGGTCGCGACGACCCTGCCGACCAAGGAGCGCAAGAAGAACGCCCTGCGCACCGCCGCCAGCGCCACCCTCTCGGTGCGGCTGGCCCCGGGCCAGACCGTCGACGAGATGTTCGGCCTGCTCGAGGCGGCCCTGACCGAGGCCGCCCCGGCCGGCGTCAAGGTCGCGCTGACCCTGGGCGACCACGCCGGCGAGGGCTGGCTCTACACCCCCAAGGGCCCGGCCTTCGCCGCCGCCGACCGCGCCTACCAGGCCGCCTGGGGCCACCCCCTCGTCCAGGTCGGCGTCGGGGGCTCGATTCCCTTCGTGGCCCTCTTCGGGCGGCGCTTCGGCGACCTGCCGCTGATCCTCAACGGCGTCATGGACCCCAACACCACGGCCCACGGGCCCAACGAGTCGATGCACCTGGGCGTCTTCCGCAAGGCCATCGCCGCCAACGTCCACCTCTATGCCGAGCTCGGCGCACTGGGACGGGACGGGCTCCAGGGCTGAGCCGCCGGCGCGGAGAACACGCGAGAACGGCCAACAACAAGCCATTCTCGCAGATTCTTCATCCGCACCGGTGGCCGCAGAGTATAGCGATACTGCACGGTCTGGCGCGCATCCGGCGACGGTTTGTGCGAAACCGACCTTGTGCGCCCCAGACCGGCGCGGCATGGTGGGAGTCCCGCACCGCTGCCCCGGACCCACCATGTCGCCTTGCCTTGCCCCCGTCCCGCTGCGCACCGCCGCCGTGCTGCCTGCCCTCCTGCTCCTCGCGGGCTGCTTCGATCCCATGAAGGGCGGCCAGGAGGGCGAGGAGTTCGACGGCACCACCGGCGGCGGCTCGGGCTGGGACGGCGGAGACGCCGACGCCGACGCCGACGCCGACAGCGACACGGATGCCGACGCAGATGCCGACGCCGACGCCGATGCCGATGCCGATGCCGATGCCGATGCCGACGCCGATGCCGATGCGGACGCCGATGCGGACGCCGACGCCGACCCGGGGGGCAGCGACTCGGGCACCCCGGTCGAGCCCGACTGCGAGGCCGACGCGGCGCCCACGGTCTACCTCTCGCCGGACGACTCCAACTCGATGGCCTCCCCCGTGCTGGCCCGGCTGGCCCTGCTCGAGGGCAGCTTCGACTACGCCAGCGTGCCCATCCGGCCCTGGGAGTTCCTGAACTACGCCACCTTCGACTACCCCGCCGCCCCGGCGGGCGAGGTCGCCCTCCACGCCGCGATGGTGCCCGCTCCCGAGCACAGCGGCGCGGCCTGGGCGCTCCAGGTCGCCGTGGCCTCCGAGACCCGCAGCGCCGAGAGCCGCAGCGCCATCAACCTCACCTTCGTGGTCGACACCTCGGGCTCCATGGAGGGCGCGCCCCTCGAGCAGACCCAGTCCATCGGCGCGGCCGTGGCCTCGGCCCTCAAGGCGGGCGACGTGGTCTCGATGGTGACCTGGTCCAGCTCGGCGGCGGCGCTGCTCGAGGGCCACACCGTCACCCGCCCGAACGATCCGGTCGTGCTGGCGGCCTTCGAGGGCCTCGTCACCGGCGGCGGCACCGACCTCGGGGCGGGCCTGCTGACGGGCTTCCACGTCGCCGAGGAGAACGCCTCCGCCGACAGCATCAACCGGCTGGTGCTCGTGAGCGACGGCGGCGCGAACCTCGGGGTGACCGACGCCGACGTGATCGGCACCTACGTGGGCGCCCGGGACGAGGCCGGGACCTACGTGGCGGGGGTCGGGGTGGGCACGGCCTCGACCTACAACCCCCAGCTGATGGACGACGTCACCGATGCCGGCCGCGGCGCCAGCCTCTTCATCGGCGAGGCGAGCGAGGCCTGGACGAGCCTCTCGGGCGACGGCTTCCTGCGCGCCTTCGACGTGGCGGCCCGGGACGTGCGGCTCGAGCTCGACCTGCCCGTGGGCTTCGAGGTGGTGCGCTTCTCGGGCGAGGAGCACAGCACGGATCCCGACGAGATCGAGCCCCAGCACCTCGCGCCCAACGACACCATGGTCTTCCTCCAGACCATCGAGACGAGCTGCCCCGAGGCCGTCAGCGACGCGACCCCCGTGACCATCCGGGCCACCTGGACCCACCCGGTGACCATGGCCGCCCAGACCGCCACCCTCGAGACCACCTTCGGCGCCCTGCTCGCCGAGGACCCCCGGCTGCTGCGCAAGGGCCAGGCCGTGCAAGACACCGCCGACGCGCTCAAGCTCTGGCAGTCGAGCACGGCCGGCACCACCGAGAAGGCGGCGGCCATCACCGACGCCGTGGCCCGCATCGACGCGGCCCTAGCGCTGGATCCCGACGACGCCGACCTCGCCGGCCTGCGGCTGATGCTCGACGCTCTCTGAGGCCCGACCAGGAGGCGGCGCGCGCCCGGGCTACCCTGCGGCCCCTCGCTCCCGAGGCGCCCGATGGCCCCCCCCATCCTCCTGCCACGCCGCCGCCTGGTCGTCCTCCTGGGCGCCGCTGGGCTCGCATGCCGGCCGCCCGCCGCCCCCGCACCCGCCCCCCTGCGGGTGGTGCCCCCGCCGGCGGCCGACCTCGTCTACCTCGCGATGCCCGACCGCTTCGCCGACGGCGACCCGGACCGCCCCGGCGCGACCGACCCGGCCGATCCCCACGGCTGGCACGGCGGCGACCTCGCGGGCCTCCTCGCCCACCTCGACCACCTCTCCGCCCTCGGGGTGCGCACCCTGTGGCTGACCCCCATCTTCTCGGCACGCGACGAGAAGATCGACCAGTGGGGCGCCTTCCACGGCTACTGGGTCACGGGGGACGGGGCGCTGAACCCCCGCTTCGGGGACGAAGACGACCTGGTCCGCCTCAGCGCGGCCCTCCACGACCGGGGCATGCGCCTCGTGCTGGACGTGGTCTGGAACCACACCGACGACGCGGCGCCCGTGCTGGCCGACCACCCCGAGTGGTTCCACGCGACGGGCGACATCACCGACTGGGACGACCCGGTGGACCGGATCGAGGGACGGGTGCACGGGCTGCCCGACCTCGCCCAGGAGCGGCCCGAGGTGGCCCAGTGGCTGCTCGACCAGGCCGCCGCGCGGGTGCGGCGCAGCGGGGTCGACGGGCTGCGGGTCGACGCGGTGGGCCACATGCCCCTGGACTTCCTCCACGCGGCCAACGCCCGCCTCGACGCCCTCGTCGACCCCGGGGGGCTGTGGACGGTGGGCGAGGACTTCACGGGCGACCCGGCCCGCCTCGCCCACACCCTCACCGCCGGCGGCTTCGACGCGGTCTTCGACTTTCCGCTCCACTACGCCATCACGGACGTGGTCTGCCGGGACGCGCCCCCCGCCCGGCTCGCGGCCACCCTCTCGCTCGACCGGCTCTACGGCCCCGACCCGGGCGGCCACCTCGTCACCTTCCTCGACAACCACGACCTGCCCCGGGTCATGAGCGCCTGCCAGGAGGACCCCGCCCGAGTGGACCGGGCGCTGCTGCTGCTCTTCGGGCTCCGGGGCACCCCGGCCCTGACCTGGGGCACCGAGGCCCTCGTGGCCGGCGCCGAGGAGCCGGCGAACCGCGCCTCGCTGCCCTGGGAGGAGGTGGGCGCCCGCACCGCGACCATCGGCCAGCTCCAGGCCCTGCGGGCGGCCCACCCGGCCCTCCACAGAGGCCAGAGCCGGGTGCTGCACTGGGAGCCGGGGCTCGTCGTGGTGGCGCGCTGGACCGACGATGAGGCCGCCCTCATCCGGGTCCACAGCGGCCCGGGCTTCGCCACCTGGAGCCCCCCGGCCGGGCTCGTCGCCGCCAGCCAGCGGGTCGCCCAGGCCCGCGCGACCACCGACATCGCCGTCGTGCCCGGGGCCACCGGCGCCCTCTCCGACGCGGTGGCCATGCGCGGCGATGGCGTGTGGATCGATGTTCTCGAGCCCACCGACCCCGAGCGGGCCCCCTGGGCAGACTGGCGCCCCACGGGCCCGGCCCGGCCCGTCCGGGTCGCCGTGGCCGGGGCGCCCGAGGGAGAGCTGCGCCTCGTCGGGGCCGGGCCTGAGCTGGGCAACTGGGACCCCGCGCAGGCCCCCGTCCTCGCCCGCACGGGAGCGCCCGGGACCGTGGCGCTGCCCACCGGCACGGTGGCCGCCGCCAAGCCCGTGGTGCGCACGGCGGCGGGCTGGGCCTGGGCCCCGGGACCCGACCGGGTCATCGCCGTCGGCCCGGGCACGGGGCCTCTCGACTGGGCGCGCGACTGGGAGCCCTGAGCGCCGCCCCGCTCTCGGGGGCGGGGGCCCGCCGTGCACGGGCCGAGGGTCGGCGCCCACCGCCCACATCCCGCGCCTCCCCCCCCGTTGGCGGGGGCGCCGACAAGCCCCGCCGGCCGCGAGTTGCTAATGTGGTGGGGCGGTGGATGAGTGCGTGGCCGCCAGTCCCCGACCCCTGACCTGTTCTCGTCAGGCCGCCCTCCCGACGGGCGGCGCGGCGCCGGGACCTCCGATCAGGGCGGTCACCCAGTGGACGCAACCCGATGGCAATCGACACCTTCACGCTCGACGTCCGGCGCTCCGAGTCCGGCCGCGGCGGCACCAGTCCCCAGCTCGACCTCGTCTGGTACGAGGTGCGCTGCGACGGCGGCCGGGCCCACCCGGTGCGTCTGGACTGGCGCGAGGGCTGGCTCGCCGACCTGCGTCACCTGAGCAACCGCGACCACGGGGGGGCCGTGCTGGGCCGCCTCGGCGAGCGCATCGCCCAGCTCCTCGCCCCCACCGAGTGGCCCGCCCTGCTCCGGCGCATGCAGGACGCCCGCCGCGAGGGCCGCCAGGTGCGGCTCAACATCCTCTGCGGCGCCACCGAGCTGCTGTGGCTGCCCTGGGAGGCCCTGCCCGTCGGCACCAGCTCGAGCCTCTCGGCGCTGGTGGGCGGCCCCATCCGCTACGCCTGGCCCGGCTCGGGCACCCGGCCGGGGGCGCCGGGCCCCCACCCGGACGGCGGGCGGCTGCTGCTCGTCTGTGCGGGGGACGAGGGCTTCTGCGGCGGCATCCACCGGGCCCTGCGGGCCGCCCTGGGCCAGCCCGGGCCGCCGCGCTTCTGCGACCCGGACCGGGACGTGCTCCACCGGCCCTCGCTCGCCCAGCTCGTCGAGGTGCTCGAGGCCCGCGAGCGCAGCGGCCGGCCGGTCACCATGCTCCACCTCGCCGCCCCCCTCGCCGGCACCGCCACCCACCCCCTCGTGCTGCTCGAGGGGGCCGCCGGGGCCCAGCGGGCCGTGCCCCTGGGCGCCCTGCGCGACAGCCTCGCCCGCTTTGCCGCGTCCCTGCGGGTGGTGCTCCTCACCCCCACCGCCGGCGCCCACCCCCCGGGGGCCGCCGGCCGGGTGGCCCAAGAGCTCCACCGGACGGGCATCCAGCTCGTGGTGGCGCCCCGGATCGCCCTGACGGCGCCGGCCGCCCAGCGGGTGAGCGAGGTGCTCCACCGGGCCCTTCTCCGGCGCACCCTGCCCGTCGAGGCCGCCGTCCACACCGCCCGGGCCGACCTCGAGCGCCAGGGCCACCTGGTCGACGCGGCGGCCATCCAGGTGTTGGTGCGCCCCGACAGCCCCCTGTGGACCCGCCCCTTCGCCCAGCGCCCCCACAAGGGCCTCGCGCCCTATGGCATCGAAGACGCCCCCTTCTTCGTCGGCCGCACCACCGAGACCGACGCCGTGCTGCGCGACCTCGACAACCTGCGGCGCTCGGGCTCCCCCCGGCTCTACGCCATCGTGGGCGTGCCGGGCATCGGCAAGAGCTCCCTGGCCCTCGCCGGGGTGGCCGCGGGGCTCCAGCGGCGGCGCAGCGAGCGCTGGCAGGTGGCGGTCATCCACCCGGGCCTGCGCCCCCAGACCGCCCTGACCAGCGCCCTGGCCAACCGCGACCAGGATGACCACCAGTTGCTCATTGTCGTCGACGGCTTGGAGCAGCTGCTGGAGAAGGAGGTCCCCGAGAGCGAGGCCCACGCCTTCGCCAACCAGCTCTGGCGCCTCGCGGTCTCGGGCACCAGCGGCGTCACCGTGCTGGCCACCCTGCGCATCGCTGCGCTGGGCGCCTGCAGCCGCATCACCATCGAAGACCGGGGCAAGAACCTCAACGCCGTGCTCTACGAGGACGGCCACCGCTGCTTCCTCAACGAGCCCGGGCCCCGGATGCTGCGCCACATCGTCGAGGAGCCCGTCCGCGCGGTGGGCCTCGCCTTCGAAGACGGCCTCGTCAACAGCATCGTCAGCCAGGCCAGCCTGCCGGGGGCCTCGCTCGGCGCCCTGTCGACCAGCCTCGACCTGCTCTGGTCCCAGCGCACGGGCACCACCCTCCAGCGCAGCAGCCTCGAGGCCTTCGGCGGCCTCACGGGCGCCACGGCCAGCGCCGCCGAGCAGGTCTGGCAGGGCATCGCAGAGGACGACCGCCCCCTGGCCGAGGGGCTGCTCCGGTCGCTCGTGCGGGGACGGGGGGCCGAGGCCCGGGCCCGGCCGGTGCAGATCGCGGGCCTGCGCCCGCCGAGCGGGGCGGCCCGGGCCCAGTTCGACCGGGTCGTGGCCGCCCTCACCGAGCGGGGGCTCGTGCGCCACCACAGCAGCGGAGCCGACGCCCTGCTGCTGCTCGGCACCGACCGGGTGCTCCAGGAGTGGCCCCGGCTGCGGGACTGGCTGCGTCCCCACGCCGCGGCCGCCCCCGCCCCCTCCGATGCGACCAGCACCGCGCCGTCCCGCCCGGCCCGCCCCCCCCGCTCGCCCCGCAGCCGGCGTGTGGCCTGGGCGCTCTCGGCCCTGCTGCTCGGGGTCGCCGGGCTGGCGGCCCACGACTGGTGGCAGACCCGCACCCTCCAGCAGGCCGCAGCCGAGCGCCGCTTCACCGCGGCCCGCGACCTGCTCTCCGACCCCACGGCGGCCACGGTGCTGCTGCGGCAGATCCCGCCGGCACTGCTGCCCGCGGGCTGGCGCGAGGCGGCCAACGCCGCCCTCCAGGCCCCCCAGGCCCACGAGCTGCGCCACCACGACGCCCCGGTCAAGGTCATCGACTTTGCCCCCTCGGGGGCCCGGCTGCTCACGGTGGCCGACGGCATCGCCCAGCTCGGCCGCCCGGGCGCCACCTGGCGACCCCTGCGCTCGGCCACGGCCCGGGCCGCCACCCTGAGCGCGGCCTTCACCCCCAGCGGCGACCACGCCGTCACGGTCTCGGCCCGGGGCGAGGTGCAGCGCTGGCCCGTCGAGGGGGGCGACCCGGTGGCCCTGGTGGAGGGCGGAACCGAAGACACGGCCCTGGCGAGCTTCTCGCCCGAGGGGGCCCACCTGCTGCTCGCCCGCCGCTCGGGCTGGGAGCTGGTCTCGACCGATCGGGGCGCGGTCACGAAGGGCACGGTGCCCCTGACCCGCGACGGCCGCGCCCAGAACCCCGTCGCGCTGGCCGTCAGCGACGACGGCTCGCGCTGGGCCATCGCCACGGATGCCGGCCGGGTCATCGTCTGGGACATGGGCCAGAAGCGGCCCCAGGTCCACCGCCACGAGGGCGTCAAGAAGCTCGCCATCAACCCCGCCGGCACCCACCTGCTGGTCACCGGCGCCGGCGGCATGCGCATCATCGACCTGGTGCGCGGGGTGGGCTCGAGCCGCACGCCACCGAGCGTCGAGGTCTCGGCGGCCGCCTTCGGGGTGGACGGCGGGGCCATCGTGGTCGACTACCTCGACCGGGACGGCCAGACCCGCCACCTGCGCCGGGTCGACCTCGTCCAGCGCCGCAACCAGATCGAGAGCCCGCCCCTCGAGGCCCCCGCCACGGCCCTGGCGGCCTGGGGCGGCCGCCTCATCTTCCGGGGCGAGGCCGACGGCAGCGTGCGCCAGCTCGATCCCGAGACCGGCGCCCCGGTGCGGCGCTTCCAGGGCCACAGCTCCAAGATCAGCCGGCTGGCCATCAGCCCCGAGGGCCACTGGCTCGCCTCGACCAGCCTCGACGGCGAGCTGCGGCTGTGGAAGCTCGACGGCCAGGGCCCGCCCCTGGTCCAGCGCCTCGACGACGGTCTCTCGGACGAGAACGGCGTGGTCATCTCGCAAGACGCGGCCTGGGTCGCGGCCCGGGGCCCCGACGGTGCCGTGCGCATCTGGCCCGCGGCCGCCCCCGAGCAGGCCACGATGCTCGGGGCCGCCCCCGCCGAGCTCAAGCGGCTGTGGGTGGCGGACGGCGGCGACCGGGTGGCCGCCCGCAGCGGCGACGGCCGGCTGATGGTCTGGGGCCGCCCCGCCGCGCCCCCGCCGCGGCCGCTCCCCGCCACGCCGGACGCCGACCGCCCCGAGGCGCCGGCCCCCGCGGCCCCGTCCCTGGCGCCGGAGGCCTTCGTGCGGACCGTGGGCGGCACGGTGGTGGCCGTCGACAGCGACCTGCGCCACGCGGCGGTGCGCGGGCCCCGGGCCGACCTGCGGCTGCTCACCCTCGACACCGCCGAGAGCGCCCCGCTGGAGCTGCCCGAGGTGGTGGGCGCCCGCCAGGCCCGCTTCGACGCCACCGGCAGCCTCGTGGCCGTGGGCGACGGCCAGGGCACGGTCGAGCTGCGCGACGCCCACAGCGGCGCCCTCCAGCGGCGCACCCCCATGGTCAAGGGGCCCGTCGAGGCCCTCTGCGTGGCACCGGGCGGGGCCGCCCTCGGCGCCGGCAGCACGGCCGGCGGGCTCCAGCTCTGGACCGCCGAGAGCGGCGCCGCACAGCCCCTCGCCGGACTCAGCCAGCGGGTGCGGGACTGCGCCTTCTCGGGCGGCACCGGCCCCGAGGGGCGGCTGCTGGTCCAGCTCGACGGCGAGGCCCAGGTCTGGCTGCTCGGCCCGGACGGCCCGACCCTCGAGCTCCAGGTGGCCACGGCCGCCCCCGCCCAGGGCCGGGTGGCCGCCTTCGCCGACCCGACCACCCTCGCCACGGTCGACCGCGACGGGGCCCTGCGGCGCTGGCTGCTGAGCACCGACGCCCTCCACCGGGGGCTCTGGGCGGCCACCGACACCTGCACCCTGCCCGGCGAGGAGCCCCTCGATCTCGCCCGGTGGTGCGCCTGTGAGACCTGCCTGGGCCGCAGCCCCGCCACCTGCGCGGGCCTGGACACGCGCACGGTCAGCAGCACCCTCGACAGCCTGGAGGCCTGGTGCCCTGGATGACCCCCGCCCGCGCCTGGCGCGCCCTGCCCCTCGCCGCGCTGCTGGTCGCGGCCTGCAGCGGCAGCCCGGCCCCTGCCGCCGACCCCGCTGCGGCCACCGGCCCCGCGGCCGCCCCCGCGCCGGCCCCCGCCGCGGCCGTGCCCCCGGCCCCCGCCGCCGGCCCCCAGTGGGTCGACCACAGCGAGAGCGGGCTGCGGGTGCTGGTCTTCCCCGCCGTCTCCGACACGGCGCCCCTGGTCATCGCCCTGCACGGCCGGGGCGACAAGCCCGAGGTCAACTGAATTCCTCTTCAGTTGCGTCGACCACGATGGCCTGACTATTCTGACCAAGATGACGATGTCACGTGCTTACTATGACGGGGAACCCTGCACACAAGTCATGTTCAGGTCCCTGGTCGACGACTCCCAACTTGAAAACCGTATCAAGGAAATTTCCAGTCAAGATCTCTTGACGGGCCTGTTCAATCGACAGCATTTTATCAAGCAGCTCGCTTCAGCAGTTAACGCAGCTAATGAGGGTAAGCAGGATGCCATTCTCTTCTATATCCAGGTCGATAATTTCCCCGGGATTCGTTCTGAAGCAGGCATTTCAAATGCGGACCTGGTGCTTGGTGATCTGGCAGCGCTAATGCGCAACAGCGTTCCCGAGGAACTGCTGATGGCACGATTTGGCGACGACGTATTTACGCTACTGATGCTCAGCGGTAACAAGTCCGAAGCCGAAGAGCAGGCGGAAATAATTCGCAAAAGTGTCGAGATCGGAAGAGCACACGTCTG
>CAXQUZ010000680.1:0-11291 GCA_964226865.1 Myxococcota bacterium
AACGGAATCCGGATAAAATAAATTGGAATAATACGTATTCATTGCATACCCAGATTGGAATGATTCTGGTAGCGTATTTGAAGCCATCAAATCTGCTAAGCTGAATCCATCAACAGTAATAGTACCCACCATCCCTAAATCGGCATGAAAACCTACGCTACAATCATAATTGTATACCCCTGGGATATTGAATGTGACGACTCCCATGCAAACGCCACTTGTTGTTGCACGAGCGCCGGCGCCGGCGACCGGTGCACCCCCTCCGACGACGACCTCGTCGCCAGCCCGGACGCCGCGGCCAGCCCGAGCGTGGGCGAGGCCGCCGGCACGGCCCTCTGGTGGCCCCTCCACAGCGCCACCGACCGCATCGAGTTCCTCACCGACTTCGGCGGGGTCGCGGCCCCCCGCGAGGTCTACCAGGCCGCCTGGGTGAAGAGCCCCGACGCGCGCACGGCCCAGCTCGCCCAGGGCCCGGACGACGGCATGCGGGCCTGGTTCGACGGCGCCGAGGTGCACGAGGTGGGCAGCTGCCAGGGCACGGGCATCGACCGCTTCACGGCCACGGTCGCGCTGACGGGGGACTGGCAGCCCCTGGTCGTCAAGGTGCGGGACCAGGGCGGCGGCTGGGGCAACTACACCCGCTTCCTCGACGAGGACGGCCTGCCCATGACCGATCTGGCCATCTCGCTGGTCGCCGGGGGCGCCGCGCTGCCCGCCCAGCAAGACACCGACGGCGACGGGCTCGGCGACCTCTGCGACCCGACCCCCGCGGGCTGAGCGCGCCCCCTCCGCTGGCGGTGCCCCTCTGGGGAGGGGCTACAGGAGCGCGCTGACCGCCGCCGCGGCGAGGGTGGCGGCGAGGTGGTCCTGGCCGTCGGCGGTGAGGTGGCAGGAGTCGTGGAACCACCGGCCGTCGGCCGCCGGCGGGAAGGCGGGCGCGAGGTCGACCGCCGTGACCCCGGGCCGGTCGCCGCGCGCCCGCAGCACCGCGCGGAAGGCGTCGGGGGGACGCCCCGGGTCCATGTCGAGGGCGAGGGCGGCGCGCAGATCGGCGACGGCGCCGGGCTGGCCGGTCTGCTCGCGGCAGATGCCCCGCTGGAAGCGGCTGGCGGCGTGGAGGGGGCTCGCGGCCACGGCCGCGTCGAGGGCGGGCAGGGCCGCGGCACAGCCCTCGGCCTTGACGGTCGCCACGGCCGCCTCCCAGGGGCCGCCGTCCACCCGGCCCAGGGCGTCGGGGGGGCCGTGCAGCGAGAGCCAGGGCGGCTCGTGCAGGTTGGCGGGAATCTCTGCGAGAAGGACCCGTGGGCCGTTGTCTTCGGCGAGGCGGGCCACCGCCTCCAGGTTGGCCTGGTAGCGGGCACGCACGGCCTGGAAGATGGGGTCCTGGCGCTCGGGGGGCGGGGCGCTGTCGTCGCCGGGGCCCGCGGCGGGGGCGAGGCCCGTGGGCAGGGCGGCCGGTCCGGCGGCACGGATCCGGTGGGCCAGCACCTCGCGCACCAGGGCCCGCTGCTCGGTGGCGAGGTCGCCCGTGGCGGCGCTGTCGGCCGCGGCGCCCACCGCGGGCAGGGGCCGGCCCAGCAGCTGGCGCAGGGCCCGCTGGAGGTGGAGCCCCTCGAGGGCCTGGGCGTGCTGCCACCAGCCCCGGTTCTCGTCCCAGAGGGCCATGTTGTAGTGGAAGAACTCGTTGTTGCCCGCGTAGACGACCAGCAGGTCGGCGCCGAGGCCCGCGGCCTGGGTCGCCAGCACCCGCACGTGGTCGGTGCCGTAGCTGGCGCCCCCGAGGTTGATGACCTCGGCGCGGATGCCCAGGGCGGCGAGGTGGGCGGCGAGGCGGGCGGGGAAGGTCCGGGCCGGGGTGCGCTCGAGGGGCACGCCGAGGGCCGCCGAGCCGCCGAAGGTGAAGACCCGCAGGGTGCCCGGGGCCTTGGCCTCGGCGAAGCGCTGGTCGAGCATGCGCCCCTCGGCCACCTCCCGGGCCGGGGTGCGCCACCAGCGCTGGCCGTCCGGGCCCGTGTAGGGGGTCAGCATGTCGCCCCTCGCGGCGCCGCGGGCGACCCTGAAGCTGCCGTGCTCGCCCGAGATGGTGGGCGCAGGGCCGTCGAAGCGGCCGCTGGCGCGCAGGCCCAGCTCGGCGGCCACGGGCAGGGCGAGGCCGAGGGCGAGGGCGGCGAGCGGAAACCAGCGGCGGGCGGGCATGGCCCCAGCGTAGCGTGGCGGGGCCCGGCGGGGCTGGCGCCGGCTGCGGCGAGCCCCTAAAGCGGAGGCCGCCACCCCGGGAGCCCCCATGCCAGCCACCCCCGCCGCCCCTGCGTCCGCCGCCGACGACCCGGCGCAGGCCGCCCGCGACAGCGGCCCCTCCCTCGAGGAGATCATCCCCGAGAAGGGCTTCCCCGGCACGGCCGAGGGCCAGACCGACGGCGTGCTCGAGGCCTTCATCGACTGGCACGAAGAGCGGGGCCTCTCGCTCTACGACCACCAAGAGGAGGCCATCCTCGAGTTCTACAGCGGCAACCACGTCATCCTCGCGACCCCGACCGGATCGGGCAAGAGCATGGTGGCGCGGGCCGTGCACTTCCTCGCCCTGGCGGCCGGCAAGCGGGCCTGGTTCACGGCCCCCATCAAGGCGCTGGTCAGCGAGAAGTTCTTCAAGCTCTGCGAGGTCTTCGGTGCCGACAACGTCGGGCTGATGACCGGCGACGGCACGGTCAACGCCGAGGCCCCCATCATCTGCTGCACGGCCGAGGTGCTGGCCCAGGTGGCGCTGGGCGAGTGGGAAGAGACCTGGGCCGACTTCGTCGTGATGGACGAGTTCCACTACTACGGCGACCGCGACCGGGGCATGGCCTGGCAGCTGCCCCTGCTGCTGCTGCCCCAGGCCCGCTTCCTGCTCATGTCGGCGACCCTGGGCGACACCACCTTCATCGAAGAAGACCTCGCCGGGCGCACGGGCCGCGAGGTCAGCGTCGTGCGCGGCGGCAAGCGGCCGGTGCCCCTCGACTGGGAGTATGTCGAGACGCCGCTCCACGAGACCGTCGAGCGCCTCGTGCGCGGCGGCCGGGCGCCGGTCTACCTCGTCCACTTCACCCAGGCCGAGTGCGTCACCAGCGCCCAGGCCTTCCTCTCCCTCAACCTCGCCGACAAGGACGAGAAGCAGGCGGTCAAGGAGGAGCTGGGCGGGGTGCGCTTTGACACCCCCTTCGGCAAGGTGCTGCGGCGCTTCCTCGAGAGCGGCATCGGCATCCACCACGCGGGCCTGCTGCCGCGCTACCGCCTGGCGGTCGAGCGCCTCGCCCAGAAGGGCCTGCTGCGGGTCATTGCCGGCACCGACACCCTCGGCGTGGGCATCAACGTGCCCATCCGCACCGTGCTGTTCAGCCAGCTCTGCAAGTTCGACGGCGAGAAGGTGGGGCTGCTCAGCATCCGGGACTTCCGCCAGATCGCCGGCCGGGCCGGCCGCGCGGGCTTCGACACCGTCGGCTACGTCCGGGTCCAGGCCCCGGCCCACGTCATCGAGAACGCCCGCCTCGAGGCCAAGGCCGCCGAGGCCAAGAAGAAGAAGCGCTTCGTGCGCAAGAAGCCGCCCCAGTTCGGCTACCGCCACTGGGACCAGGAGATCTACGAGCGCATGCTCCGGGCGCCCCCCGAGCCCCTCGAGCCCGTCATGCGCATCACCCACGGCATGATGCTCACGCTGATGCAGCGGGCCGAGACCCAGGCCGCCCACGGCCAGACCGTGCCCTTCGGCGGCGGCTACCGCATGGCCCTCGAGGTCATCGACCGCAGCCACCTGTCGCGCCGGGCCAAGGACGAGGCCCGCATCGGCGCCCGCCGTGCGCTCCAAGACCTCGAGCGCGGCGGCGTGCTCGTGCGGGCCGAGCCCAGCGCCGGGGCCCGCTGCGGGGCGCTCAAGCTGGGCCAGGAGCTCCAGCGCGACTTCTCCCTCCACACGGCCCGGGCCCTGTGGCTGGTCGAGGCCATCGACGACCTCGATGTCGAGAGTGACGACTACGCCGTCGATCTGCTCGCCTTGGTCGAGGCGGTGCAAGACCAGCCCCGGTCGGTCCTGCGGGCCTTCGCCCGGGCCATCAAGGGCAAGCTCATCGGCGAGCTGAAGGCCCAGGGGGTGCCCTACGAAGAGCGCATGGCGCGCCTCGAGGACGTGAGCTGGCCGAAGCCCAAGGCCGAGTGGATCTACACCCACTTCAACGCCTGGTGCGAGCTCCACCCCTGGGTCGACAGCGAGAGCATCGCTCCCAAGGGCGTCGTGCGCACGATGCTGGAGAACTGGGCGGGCTTCGTCGAGACGGTGAACGAGTACGGACTCGCCCGCATGGAGGGGGTCTTCCTGCGCTACCTCTCCGGCGTCTGGCGCACCCTCTCCCACTCGGTGCCCGACGCCGCCAAGACCGAGGCCGTCGTCGAGATCGAGCAGTGGCTGCGGGCCCTCATCGTGCGCGCCGACAGCTCGCTGCTCATGGCCTGGGAAGAGCTCCAGGCCGGCGCCGACGCCCCCGTCCAGCGCAACGACAAGGTCGACATCTCGGCCGACCCCCGCAGCTTCAAGGCCCGCATCCGGGCCGAGGTCCAGCTGCTGGTGCGGGCCCTGTCGCTGGGCGACTGGGAGGAGGCCGCCGTGCTCGCGACCCCGGCCGGCGAGGACTGGTCCGCCGACGAGGTCGAGGCCGCCCTGGCCCCCTATGTCGAGCGCTTCGACCACCTGCCCCGCTTCGACCACCACGCCCGCCAGGCCCAGCTCACGACCGTCGAGAAGACCGGCCCCCACCAGTGGCGGGTGGTCCAGGTGCTGGGCGACGACGACGACACGCGCGAGTTCAGCCTCCGCTTCGCGATCGATCTGCGGGACGACACCGATCCCCCTGGGCGGATCACCACGTGGATCGAGCTGATCGAGAGCTGAGCACGGCGCGCTCCCCCCGGGCTGGTGACAGGAACTTGACACCTCGCCCGGGGCGACAAACGGTGACAGCTTCGACCGGGGGGGAGCGATACCCCACTGCCGTCTTGACGACCTGCCCCACGGGGTGGGCCGAAACGTCACGGGTGGGCACAAGGGCAGCGGCTGCCCGGGAGGGGGACGCTGCGCTCCCTCGTCACACGCGTGACACACAACTGCATGCGCGCCGGTGCAGAGTCTGGACGAGGGGGGCCCACCAGCGGCCCGACGTCCCGGCCCTGGCGATCGGCACGTGGACGACATGGAGTTCCCGATGACCGGGTCGAACCCGACCGCGCCCCAGGCGCCGACCGCACCCTTCCCCACCGTTCTCGTGATGCTGGGGCTCGACCACCGCGACAAGTCCGTGCTCGACGCGCTGGTCCGGGGGGCCGCGGCCCTCGGGGTCAAGCGGGTGCACGTCTGCCACGTCGCCAACCGCGACCCGCTGCCGGCGCCCCTCGCCCAGTTCGGCCCGAGCGATGCCGACGGCTCGCCGCCCGAGCTCGAGGCCGCCGTGGCGCGGCTGCATGACGAGCTGGAGGGCATCGAGGTCGAGGGCCACCACCTCGTCGGCGCCCCCGAGGTCGTGCTCCGCGACACGGTCGAGAAGCTCGACGTCGACCTCGTCTGCATGGGCCGCAACCCGGCGGTCGACGGCCAGCCCGGCTGGGGCTCGTCCCGCCGCAAGCTGCTGCGCCTCACCACCTGCTCGGTGCTGGTCGTGCCCCACGGCACGGTCTTCGACCTCGAGCGCGTGGTCTGCGGTGTCGACTTCTCCGACTACGCCAAGGCCGCCCTGGGCGTGGCCTGCCGGGTCGCCGACGGTGTCGACGCCGTCTACCAGTACGACCCCAAGGCCGTCGCCGACGGCGGCAAGAAGCAGGAGTTCCTCCGCGAGCAGGTGGCCACCGCCGCCGGCCGCCACCTCCGCGAGAAGGTGCTGCCAGAGGTCGGCTGCGAGGGCCGCCGGCCCAACCTCATCGTCCACCCGGGCGGCAAGGTGGCCTCGGTGCTCATCCGCTACGCCGGCGAGGCGCCCATCGTGATGGGCTCCCGCGGCCTCAGCCCCCTCGCCGCGATGCTGCTCGGCTCCAGCGCCGACCGGGTCGCCGGCCGGGCCCTGGGCCCCGTGCTCATCGTCCGCAAGAAGGGCTCCGTGCTCGGGCTGCTCGAGCGCCTCGTCCACCGGGGCTGAGCGCCGGGCGCGCCTGCGGCCCCTGCCGTGCCTCCGGGTGCGGCGGGGGCGCGGCCGTCTTGGGGGGCGCCTCAGCGGCCCGTGTGGGCCCGCACCCGGCGCGCCAGGGACTCGCTGGCCAGCAGGGTGGCGAAGGCGACCACCACGCTCACCGCGCAGAGCCGCAGGGCCGCGGCCTCGCCGCCGGGCACCTGGGTCAGCGAGAAGAGGGCGAGGGGCAGGGTGCGGGTCTCGCCGGGGATGCTCGACACGAAGGTGACGGTCGCGCCGAACTCCGACAGCGAGCGGGCGAAGGCGAGGATGCCGCCCACGAGCACCCCCGGCGCCATCAGCGGCAGGGTGACCGTGCGGAAGACCCGCCTGGGGCTGGCGCCGAGGGTGCGGGCGGCCTCTTCGAGGCCCGGGTCGATGGCCTCGACCGACAGCCGGATGGCGCGCACCATGAGCGGGAAGGCCACGACCGCCGAGGCCAGGGCGGCGCCGCGCCAGGTGAAGGCGACGGGCAGCCCCAGGGCGGCGAGGGGGGCGCCGAGGGGCCCCTGGCTGCCGAAGAGCAGCAGCAGCACGTAGCCCACGACCACCGGTGGCAGCACCAGGGGCAGGTGGACGAGGCCGTCGAGCAGGGCCTTGCCCCGGAAGTCGTGGCGGGCGAGCAGCCAGCCCACGGCGATGCCCAGCGGCAGGCTCAGGCCGACGGCCCAGACCGAGACCCACAGCGAGAGCCCCAGGGCCTCGAGCTCGAGGGGGGTGAGCATCAGCGGCGGGAGAAGCCGTGGCGCGCGAAGATGGCCGCGGCCTCTTCGCTCTGGAGGTGGGCGTAGAGGGCCTGGACCCCCGGCGCCTCGCCCCGGGTGCGCACGATGGCCAGGGGGTCGGTGATGGGCGGGTGGGCGGCGGCCGGGACCACGGCGGCGACGTCGACCCCGGCAGAGGCGGCGGCGTCGGTGGCGTAGACGATGCCCGCGGGCACCTCGCCCCGCTCGACGAGCACGAGGGCGGCCCGCACGTCGGCCGTCCGGGCCAGCCGGGGCGCGAGGGCCTCCCACTCGCCGAGCCAGGAGAGGGCGGCCTGGGCGTAGACGCCGGCCGGCACGTGGGACGGGTCGCCCACCGCGAGGCGGCCGTCGCCGATGGCCGCGGCGAGGGCGCCGGGCTGGTCGAGGGCCACCGCCGCGCCGCTGCCCTTGGGCACGACCACCACGAGCTGGTTCGCGAGCAGGTCGACCGTGGTCTGATCGCCGATGTGGCCGCCATCTTGGAGGTGGCGCATCCACTCGGGGTTGGCCGAGAGGAACAGGTCGGCGGGGGCGCCGTGGGCGATCTGGCGGGCCATGGCCGACGAGGCGCCGACGACGGCGACGGCCCGCTCGGGCACGTCCTGGGCGGCGAGCACCTCGTCGAGGGCGTCGGTGGTCGAGGCGGCGGCGTAGATGCGGACGGGCCCCTCGCCCGCGGCACCCGGCGCGCGGCAGCCCGCCAGCCCCAGCACGGCGGTGCTGAGCAGCGCGAGGCCCCAGGCGGCGCGGGCGGCCAGGGCGACGGGGGACGAGGCGGCGGCCATCTGGTCTCCGGGGTGCCACCACCTTATGGCGCCTGCCACCGAGCCGCATCTCGTGCGGGGCAGCCACCTGCGTGTTGTCCCTCGTTCCCGGAGGATTCGTGCCTGGCCCCGCTGTCCTGGTTCCCCTGATGCTCCTGGCATCGAGTGTGTTGATGGCCTTCGCGTGGATCGGCCACCTCAAATACTCCGACACGTGGAGCTTCTGGACGGCCCTCGGGCTGAGCTGGATGATCGTGCTCCCGGAGTACTTCCTCAACGTGACCGCCACCCGCATGGGCGAGGGCACCTACACCGGCGCCCAGATGGCCTCCTTCAACCTCTGCACGGGTGTGGTCTGCGTGGCGCTGGTCTCGCGCTTCTTCCTGGGCGAGGCCCTGGGGGTGCGCCAGGTGCTCGGCTTCATGCTGATGCTGGTCGCCATCGTGCTCATCACCGGCACGCCGAGCGGCTCTGCATGAGCCGGGGGGCGCGGGCGGCGCTGCTCTCGCTGGCCCTGCTCGGGGCCGGCTGTGGGGGGCCCGAGGCCCCGGCTCCGGTCGCGTCTCCGGCCCCGGTGCCCGCGGGCGCGACCGTGCTGCTCGACGAGGCGGAGCTCGGCCCCCTCGCCCTGCCGGCGGCGACCGGACGCTGGCCGCTGCTGGCGGTGCTGCCCGCGGCGCTGCCCCCGGCGGAGGCCTGGACCAGCCTCGAGCTCGAGGGCGCGGGCGGGGTGCGTGCCGTCTATGCCCGCCCGGCGACCCTGCCCGCCTCTGAGCGCCTCGAGCTGGTGCGCGACAGCGCGGGCCTCCACCTCGAGCACCGCATCGTGCCCGGCCCCGACGCCAGCGAGGCCGTGCGGCTGCGGGCGGCCAAGCCGGTGCGCACGGTCCGCGGGGTCGCGGCGGTGCGGGTGCGCACGGTGGCGCCGGTCGCGCCCCGGGCGGCCCCGCGCAAGCTCCGCACGGCCGTCGACGGCGGCGGCGCGGGCGCCTTCCGACCCGAAGAGCTCGCGACCGTGGCCTCCCTGCCGGATCCCTGCCGTCCCGAGCACGAGGGCGGCCGCCCGCTGGCCGCGCTGGTGGCCCTGCGGGTGCCCCTCGACGAGGTCGTCGCCGTGCGCCTCGAGCCCGAGGGCAGCGCGGCACCGGTGCGGGTGGACGGGGCCCTGCTGCGGTCGCCGCCCGACGGCGGCACGGTGCGCATCAAGGCCAACCGCCGGGGCGAGTGGTCCTTCAAGCAGCTCGGTCCGCCGCCCGACTGCGAGAGGGTGCAGGTCGTCAAGAACATCGACCGCGTCGACATCCTCACCCGCTGAAGGAGCGCGCCCGGGAGAGCATCCCGGGCGCGGAGGTCTCGTCGGTGCGCGGGCCGCGCGCCGGGGACCTAGAAGGGCGTCATGGCCATGAAGTGGGCCCGGATCTGCTCATCGGAGGGGAAGGTGTCGCCCGCGCCGTCGCCGTCGAAGTCGAGCTGGGTGTGGGTGGCGGCGTCCATGGGGTAGCTCTCGTCCTGGTTGATGAGCCAGTAGGTCTGGCCCGCGGGCTCGACGAGCATGCCCATGCCCTCGGAGGGGGTGGAGCTGCCCGTGAAGGTGAGGGCCGTCTCGGTGGCGGTGCTGAGGTCGGCCACGACGCCGCCCGCGGTGGGGGAGCCCGTGCGGGTGGGGTAGAGCAGGAGGCTGCCCATGGTGGCCATCACACCGGCGCTCTCGCCGCCGACCGAGGGGGTCCACAGGGTCTCGGTGAAGGTGGCGGTGTCGACCACCGAGACGCGCACGGGGCTGCTGGAGCCGTGGCGGTAGTCGTTGTAGCCGACGACGGCCTGGGCGCCGTCCGAGGCGAAGGTGCAGTACTCGGGCGAGCCCGTGCCGGTCAGCGCCACCGGGTCGATCTCGGAGGTGGAGGTGTCGGTGTCGACGAGGGCGCCGGCGGCGACGTCGTAGAACCAGAGCTCGTTGACCGTGCTGTCGCGGTCGCCGACGCAGGCCATGAGCATGCCCGCCGCGTAGTCGAGGCTGCGGCCCGAGAGGGTGGTCGTGGTGGCGCTGTGGATGGGGGTGCGGGACTGCACCGACCAGGTGGCCGTGTCGAAGACGATGATCTCGATGTCGTGCTCGGGGGCGGAGTCACTGTCGGCCTGGCCGTGGTAGTGCGCGCCGTTGTTGTAGAGGGCGAAGGCCCACTCGCCGTCGTCCGAGAGCGCCACGCCGCCCGTGCTGCCCAGGCCCTCGCCGCGGGTGTCGAGGTTGGTGCCGCCGACCAGGTCGAGGGTGGTGGTGTCGATGACCGTGACGTAGGTGGAGTGCTTCTCGCCGCCGACGATGTAGCGGCCGTCGCGGGTGATCTCGGCCTCGCGGACGTTGTCGCCCATGTTGGTCGCGTCGCTGAAGCCGACCGCGAAGGTGAAGCCGCTGCCCGAGGTGTCGATGCCCGTGAAGTCGCCGCCGTAGTTGCCGCCGTAGATCATCGGGTGGTCGACGAAGTGGAGCTCCATCGTGACGGTCGAGCTGTCGAGGGTGCTGAGCATGACCTCGGCCGAGGCCGTCGCTGCGACGTCGAGGGCGGCGGCCCCGTAGTGGGCGAAGGGCTTGTCGCCCTCGATGGCAAGGGTGTCGTTGTCGACCGTGCCGGCGCTGACGCTGTCGACGATGGCCTTGAGGTTGAAGAGCAGCCGGCCCGTGTCGTTGCGGATGCCCAGCGAGATGGTGGCCGTGCCGAGGCTGCTGTCGACCGCCGTCACCGTGGGGACGAGGGTGAGGTCGACCGGGCCGCTGTCGACGGTGGCCGTGCTGGTCGCGAGGTCGACGGTGATGGTCGCGGGCTGGGCGCCGAGGGCGAGGCGCCGGTCGGCGTCTTCAGCGGCCTCGGTGCTGTAGTTCAGGCTCGTGTCGTAGGCCCAGGCGGCGAAGCTGAGGTCGGGGCCGATGAGCGGCGAGGGCACGACGGCCTCGGAGGCGCTGCCGACAAAGGCCACCCGGTGGCCGTCGCCGAGGTCGTCGCCCTCGGCGTAGGCCGTGCCGTCGGTGGGGGCCCAGGCGACCTCGCCGGGGCGGACCACGATCATGACGCCGTCGAGGTCTGCGTCGGCCGGGTTGACCCAGGAGAGGGCCGCGTCGACCTCGCCCCAGGCGAAGCTGGCGTCGAAGTCGGTCACGGCGCCCGGCGGGGTGGTGTCGGGGTCGGTGTCGGCGTCCGCATCGGCGTCCGCGTCCGCGTCCGCGTCGGCATCCGCGTCGGCATCCGCGTCGGCATCCGCGTCGGCATCGGCATCGGCGTCGGCATCGGCATCCGCGTCGGCATCCGTGTCGGCGTCGGTGTCGGCGTCGGTGTCGGCGTCGGCCTCGTCCCCGCCGTCGTCCTTGCCCCCGTCGGAGCAGGCCGCAAGGGACAGGCTGAGCAGGGCAAAGAGCATGGCGGTGCGGCGCATGGGGACTCCTGGGTGGCCGGGTACGGGCGAGGCCGGTGGGCAGTGTCGCCAGGGTATCGGCCGCCGGCGGCACCGTCCCAGAAAATTCCGGTGTGGTGGGAAGATTCGGGGGCGGGGGCCGGGGGTGTCGGCGGCCGGGGGGGAGGCGGACCCGGTCCCGGCCGGTCCCGCGC
>CAXQUZ010000681.1:0-3525 GCA_964226865.1 Myxococcota bacterium
CCGAGGCGCGCTCGTGCTCGAGGCCGTGGACCAGCACCTGGGCGCTCTGGGAGTCGGCGAGGCCCACCAGCATCGCCCGGCGGCCGTCGACCACGAGGCTGTCCATGAGCGCGGCGTAGCGCTGGCCCGCGCGGCCGTAGCCCCACACGGCGAAGCGGATCCGTGTGTCGGGCAGGTCCATGCCCGCGAGGGCCGCGGCGGTGGCGGCCACGGCGCTGTCGACCGAGCTCATGTGGAGGGCGGCCTGGGGGCCCGTCGAGGCCCGGCGCAGCAGCCCGACCCGGCGCTCGGCCGGCGGTCGGTCGGCGTTGTGGTGGTCGACCGCACGGACCAGCTCGTCCCAGGGGGTCGTGGTGTGGGGGCTGAGGTGGTCGGTGCCGGCGGACTTCGTGCCCTGGAGGGCCTGGACGACCTGGGTGATCAGCCCGGCGGTCTCGCCGCCCGTGACCGCGAGCTGGCCGTGGGCGCCGGCCAGGGGCAGCCCGAGGGCCGCCAGCCGCAGGTGGCGCAGCAGGGCCGTCGTCGTGCAGCTCTGCTCATCCACCCGCGGGCAGAGCTCGCGTCCGCCCATCTGGTCACTGTCTTCGGCGCCGAAGCGCACCCGCAGGGCCGCCACCGCCACCCCGTCCGGCCCCCGCAGGGTCGCGGGAATCACCTGGGTGGGCCGCTGGGCCCGGGCCACGGCGGCGGGGGAGAGGCCGAGCCGGGCGCCCACCGTGTCGATGAGCTGGCGGGCCTGCTCCATGTCGGCCCGCTGGCCGGCGAGCGGCAGCCGGCGCGGTCGCGACCGGGCCGCCGGTGCGGCGTCGATGCGCAGCGACGGGTCGAGCACGGGCGTGAACTCGTCCACCCCGTAGAGCCAGGTGTAGAGCCGCCGCACCCCATAGCACTGGTCGCGCAGCACGCAGACCTTGCAGGCCGGCACCTCGATCCAGTCGGGGATGCGGTTCTTCTCGGGGATCTTGACCGCGCCCACGAGGTACTTCGGGTCGCCGCCCACCACGCAGTGGGGCGCCCCGCACTTGAACGACAGCCCGTCGACGATGATGCCCTGCTCGATGCAGTAGTCGAGGGCCTCCTTCACGTAGGGGGCCGCGTCCGCATAGCGCACCACCAGCTCCTTCTTCGCCATCGGCCAGGCCATGGGCGTCGCGAAGATGAAGCAGTAGCGCCGGATGTGGGACTGCTCCGACATGAAGCGCACGAAGGCGGGCAGCTGGCGGTAGTTCTTGGGCCCGATGACGTGGGTGACCGACATCTGGATGCCCGCGGCATGCAGGTTGTCGATGCTGCGGAGGATGCGCTGCATGGTGTTGGGCAGCCCGGTGATGGACTGCAGCACGGCATCTTCGTGGGCGTGCAGGGAGATGACCACGTGGGTCAGCCCCTTCGAGACCAGCTCGTTGCAGAAGTCCGGGTCGGCCAGCCGCATCGCGTTGGTCTGGAGGATGATGCGGCGCACCCCGCCGTCGCGGGCAAGCTCGATGTAGTCGGGCAGCTCCTGGACCAGGGTGGGCTCTCCGCCGGTCATCACCAGCTCGCGCACCCCCTTCTCGACCGCCGCCTCGATGGACGCGCGGATGTCGTAGTCCTGGACCGACTTCTCGTGGTGGGGGATGAAGCAGAAGTCGCAGCGGCGGTTGCAGGTGTGGCCCACCCGCAGGCGCACCGAGGCCAGGGTGAGCGGCCCGCCGGCCTCCGCCTCGGGGCACTCGTAGGTCACCCCCTTGACCGCCTCGAAGGGCCCGTCGCTCTCGGCCTCGGCGGGACGGGGCCGCTCCGGGTCGTAGGGGAGGGTGTAGGGCCGGACGAGGGTGTGGTCGGCACCAAAGACCCGGTCGACCCCGCGGAGGATGCCCGGGCAGCTCGGCCGCAGGTAGCAGTCCCCGCAGGCCGCCGGGTGGTGGCGGTGGGCGGTCGGGTCGTCGGGGCCGATGGTCCAGCGGGCCAGGGTCTCGGCCATGCACAGGGCCACCCCGGGCCCCGGGTCGAGGAAGAGCGGCGGCAGCCCGTCGATGTCGTGGGCCGAGCCGTGGGGCAGCACGGCGTTGAGCTCCTCGGCGCGGATCTGGAGCGCCGGGTCCTCGATGTCGAGCCAGCAGAGGTCGACCCGCCGGGCCGTGGGCACGAGGGTCGGCAGGGCCCGCAGCAGCGCCGGCAGGCTCTCGAGGGTGGGGCGGATGAGGGGCACCCGCAGCGAGATGCGCACCCGGTTCCGGGCGAGGGTCTCGAGGCCCTTCATGACGGCGGCGTAGGCGCCGGTCTTGCCCGTCAGGCGGTCGAAGACGGCGGGCTCGTGGCTCACGAAGAGCACGGTCGCCTCGGTCATGCCCTTCTTCTTGAGGAACTGGACGGGCCCCTCCCGCGAGGCCCAGGCCGCGTTGGTCCGCAGGGCGATCTTGCGGGCGCCCTGGGCACGCAGCCCCGCGAGGATGTCGGGCAGCTTGGGGTGGAGGGTGGGCTCGCCGCCGCCCAGCACGGCCCGCATGCCGCCCAGCTCGCTCATGGGCGCCGCATGCAAGACCTCGTCGACCGGCGCGGCCTCCTCGCGGGTCCAGTTGCGGTCGCAGAAGGTGCACTTGAAGTTGCACCGGGCGTTGATGGGGAAGGGCACGCAGAGCCTCCAGATGCGCCCAGGCTATCACGCCCGCTCGCCGGCCCTCTGCCCCCGGGGCGTGCCGGGGCGGGCCGTGCGGGGGACGGCAGGTGCCCGCGCCGCGGGGCGGGTGCTATGCCAAGCTCGCAGCGCGGTGTGGAGATGCCCGCGCCCCCGGAGCCTGTGTGTCTGGAACCATCCTCGTGCTCAGCGGCGACTCGCCAGCCACGACCCTCCAGGTCACGGCGCTGCAGCGCAAGGGCTTCCAGGTGCGCCACCGCACCACGATGAAGGGGCTGCTGGCGGACCTCTCCGACAAGCGCGCCGACGCCGTGCTCGTCGAGTTCGACTTCGAGGGCACCAGCGGCCTGTCCATCGTGGCCCAGCTCAAGGAGCACTCGCCCGAGCTGCCCGTGCTGTTGGTCGACGACGTGGGGACGGTCGAGAACGCCGTGTCCAGCATGCGATCGGGCGCGTTTGACTACCTCGTGCGCCCCCTGCGGGTCGACGTGCTGGCCCTGGCGCTCTCCCGCGCGGTCCAGCACCGCCGGCTGCGCCGTGAGGTGCGGCGGCTGCGCAAGGTGGTCTCGCCCGACTCGGTGGGCGGCATCATCGGCACGAGCCCGCCCATTCGCCAGCTCCACGACATGATCCGGCGGGTCGCCGACAGCGACGTGTCGGTGCTGGTCACCGGCGAGACCGGCACGGGCAAGGAGATGGTCGCCCGGGCCCTCCATGCCGAGAGCTCGCGCGCTGGCGGCAGCTTCGTGCCCATCAACTGTGCGGCCATGCCCGAGTCGCTGCTCGAGAGCGAGCTCTTCGGCCACACCCGCGGCGCCTTCACCGACGCCCGGAACGCCCGGGCGGGCCTCTTCGTCCAGGCCAGCGGCGGCACCATCTTCCTCGACGAGATCGGCGACATGCCCCGG
>CAXQUZ010000682.1:0-4690 GCA_964226865.1 Myxococcota bacterium
CCGGGTGGCCGACGGCGTCGAAGAGCCGGCGCACGAGGCGGTTGCGGCCCTCGGTGATGGTGATCTCGACCCAGGCGTTGCCCGTCTCGGTCGACTCGACCACCCGCGCCTTGCAGGGGCCGCTCGGGCCGTCCTCGAGGCGCACCCCGCGGCGGATGCGGCGCAGGGTCTTGCTGTCGGGCGTGCGCCAGACCTTGACCATGTAGCGCCGGGGCACCTCGGTCGAGGGGTGGGTGAGGGCGTGGGCGAGCTCGCCGTCGTTGGTGAAGAGCAGCAGCCCCTCGGTGTCCATGTCGAGGCGGCCGACCGGCTCGACCCGCTCGGGCAGGTGGGTCACCATCTCGTGCACACTCGGACGGCCCTCGGGGTCGTCGCGGGTCGTGATGAGGCCCCGGGGCTTGAAGGCGGCGTAGTAGAGCAGCCGCGGCGGCGGCGGCAGGGGCTTGCCGTCGATGCGGATGTCGCTCTCGCGGGGATCCACCGGCTCGCCGGGGTGGAGCACCACCTCGCCGTCGACGGTCACCTGGCCGTCTTCGATGAGCTTCTCGGCGGCACGGCGGCTGGCCACGCCGTGTCGGGCGAGCACCTTGGCGAGTCGGTCGGTGCGGAGGGCCCGGCCGCGGGCCTCGGCGGAGGCGGGGCGGGAGGGCGCGTCGCTGGTCATGGGGGCCTCTGGGGGCGTCGCGACAGGGGGGGCGCCGCACGCTCTCACCGGCGCGACGCGGGACGAAGCCGAGGGCTATCCGTGGCGGCCCGCGCGGGCACCGTGCCGCGCGCATTGTCGCCTGCTTGTGGCGCAGCCGCGGCCCCGCCCGGGCGCGCCCTACTCCTCGCCGCTGTCTTCGACGGCGAAGAGGCGGGTCTGGCGCAGGGCGGCATCGGCGGCGTCGTCGGCGCCCGTGTCGGCGCTGTCTTCGGCCTCGGCCTCGGCCTCGTCGGGCTCGGCGTCCAGATCGCCCTCGGCGAGGCCCAGCAGCTCGGCCGCGCCCGGGGGGAGCCGCGCGTCGTCCCGCCGCAGCTCGCGCAGATCCGAGAGGGTCGGCAGCTCGGAGAGGTCGCGCAGGCCGAAGAGCGAGAGGAAGGCCTTGGTCGTGCCGTAGAGCAGGGGGCGTCCGGGGGCGTCCTTGCGGCCGACGACCGTGGCCAGGCCGCGCTCGCAGAGCACCCGCAGCACCCCGCCGCTGTCGACGCCCCGGAGCACGTCGACCTCGGCCCGGGTGACGGGCTGGCGGTAGGCGAGCACCGAGAGGGTGTCGAGGGCCGCCCGAGAGAGGCGCGCCGGGCGGCCGCCGCGCATGCGCTGGACCCAGCGGCTGAAGCGGATGTCGGTGCGGTACTGCCAGCCCTTGGCGACCTGGACGAGCTTGAAGCCCCGGCGGGCCTGCTCGAGCTCGTCGGCGAGCCCCATCAGGCAGTGCCGGACCCGCGCCTCGCCCGGGTTGCCGAGCCAGCCGTCGAGGCGGGCGGTGCTGACCGGTCCGTCGGCGGCGAGCAGCAGGGCCTCGAGGGCCGCCGGCAGCTCGGCCTCGCTGGGCGGGGCCAGGTGGTGGGGGTCGTCGCTCGCCGGCGCGGGGGCCGGAGCGGGCGGGGCGCCGCCGTGCAGGGGGATGACGTTGGTCGGGGTGTCGTCCTCGACCGCGTCCGCGGGGGCCGCGTCTCCGTCACGCGGGGGCGCGACGAGGCTGAGGCCCTCGGCCGGCCAGCCGGTGGGCGGGGTGTCGTGGGGGCCCCCGTCGGTGGGGCCGCCGTCCTTCGGGCCACTCATCCCGCACTCTCGGCAAGCAGCGACAGATCGGCGTCCTCGGGCGGCAGCAGCGCACGCACCCGGATGGGGCCGAGGTGGTCGGACTGGTCGATGGAGATGACCTGCTGGCGGGTGAGCTCGAGGGTCGCCAGGAAGGTGTAGACCCGGTGGGACTTGAGGGGGATCTGGTGGAGCAGCTCGGAGAGGTCGCGCGGGCCCTGGCGGAGCTGGTCGAGCAGCAGCCGGGCGGCGTCGTGCAGGGACCACTCCTCGCGGGCGACCTCGTGGGCCACCGGCGGGGCGGCCGTGCGCTGGACGAGGGCGACGAAGCGCTCGAGCAGCCCGAAGGCGTCGGTGTCGGCGTAGACCGGGCGCTCGGCGGTGGCGATGGGCTCGGCGGGCCGCGCGAAGGTGTCGACGCCCAGGGTGGGGCGCGCAGAGAGGGCCCGGGCCGCGTCGCGGTAGCGCTCGTACTCGAGCAGCTGGCGGGTGAGGGCGTTGCGCACGGTCGTCGGGTCGTCCTCGTTGGGGGCCGTGGTCCGGGGCAGCAGCTCGCGGCTCTTCAGCCAGCAGAGCGTCGAGGCCATCACCAGGAACTCGGCAGCGACGTCGAGGTTGCAGCGCTGCATGAGCTTGAGCTGGGCGAGGTAGGCATCGGCGATGGGCGCAATCGAGACCCGGCGCAGATCGATGCCGTCGCGGCGCACGATGAAGAGCAGCAGCTCCAGCGGGCCGTCGTAGAATTCGCTGTGGACGGTGGGCGTCCCGAACAGGGATTGGGTCACGGGGGAACCCCAGGGGCGGGCGGCGGAGGAGGGAGCGGGAGGGGGGCACGGCGGGGGCGCTGCCGTGGGTGTGGAGGCCGGCTCGCGGGGGAGGGGCGGGCGCACGCGCTGCACACGCGGAGAGTACCGGTTCGGGCGGTCCACGGCAACGTCCGTGGTCGGCGATCGATCGCCAGCATTGATCGCTGGGGATGCCGATGATCGACGGCGGGGCCCGTGTGGGGGCGCCCGCCGGGCGGCGCGGCCCGGTGGCCGGGAGACCGGGCAGCAGCGGGGCTCAGCTCGGGCCGGGCAGCCAGACGCGCTTGAGGCGCGAGACCTGATCGATGCGCTCCTCGGCCACCCGGTTCGAGGCGGCCGTGGTGGTGATGCCCTGGGAGCGCGACAGGTTGATGATGCGCTTGACCGTGTCGAAGATGCCGGCGGCGTCGTTCATGGCCTTCTCGCCCGGGGTGCCGTACCACTCGGCGGCGACGTTGATGAGGCCGCCGGCGTTGATGACGTAGTCGGGCGCGAAGGTGATGCCGGCCTGCTCGAGCAGCGCGCCGTCCCGGGCCTCGTCGTCGAGCTGGTTGTTCGCCGCGCCGGCGATGATGGGGGCGCGGATGTGGGGGATGGTCGTGGCGTTGATGGTGCCGCCGATGGCGCAGGGGGCGAGCACGTCGCACTTGGCGGTGTAGAAGTCGTCGCCCTCGAGCACGCTGCCGCCGAACTCGCTGAGCGCCCGGCGGAGGCTGCGCTCGGAGATGTCGCTGAACTGCAGCTCGGCGCCGCCCTCGTGCAGGTAGCGGGCGAGGTGGTAGCCGACCGCGCCCAGGCCCTGGATGGCGACCTTGCGGCCCGAGACGTCGGGGCTGCCGTAGACGACCTCGAGGCAGGCGCGGATGCCGTGGTAGACGCCCCAGGCAGTGACGGGGCTGGGGTCGCCCGAGCTGCCCGTGTCGGTGCCGGCGCCGGTCACGAAGCGGGTCTCGCGGCGGATCCAGTTCATGTCGTCGACGGTCGTGTTCATGTCTTCGGCGGTGATGTAGCGGCCGCCGAGGCTGTTGATGAAGCGACCGAAGGCCCGGAAGAACTGCTCGCTCTTGAGGCTCGGATCGCCGATGATCACGGCCTTGCCGCCGCCCAGATCGAGGCCGGCCACCGCCGCCTTGTAGGTCATGCCCCGCGACAGCCGCAGCACGTCGCGCACGGCGTCGGCCTCGCTGGCGTAGTTGTAGAGGCGACAGCCGCCGAGGGCCGGGCCCAGGGCGGTGCTGTGGATGCCCACAATGGCCCGCAGACCGACCTCGTCGTCGCGGAAGAAGGTGAGCTGCTCATGTCCGAGATCGGCCATTTCCGTGAAGACGGTCATCGGGGCTCCAGGGGTGCATGTCCCGCGCCCGTATAGCCGGCCGGAGGGGGCCCGGTCATGCGATGGGGCAGGGTTGCTCGGCCTTGCCGAGGTGGCCCTGCTGCAGGGCCTCGGGGCGATCCCCGGGAGGCACGGCCGCGCCCTCCCGAGCGTCCCGTTCTGTCGCGCCGGAGCGGGCGGCCCACCGGTCCGCGGTGGCTCAGCCGTCGTCCGCCCGCCGGCCGACCTTGATGTGCATGCTCTTGGGCAGCTCGATGCCCACGTCGCGCATCATGCGGTGGAGGTTCGAGCGATCGGCCCCGATGCTGCGGGCGGCGTGGGTGACGTTGTAGTCGGCCTTGTGGAGCGCGCGCTGCACGTAGCGGGCCTTGAACCACTGGGCGGCGGCCTTGCGGGCTTCGCCCCAGGGCAGCTCGAAGAGGGCGGGATCGACGACGACGGCGTCGCCGGGGGCGGCCGGGACCGCCGGGGGGGCCGCGGCCACGGGGGCGGCGGGGGGCAGGCCCGGGGCGGGGGGCGCGGCGGGACGGGCGGCCGGGCTGCGCACGACGGGGGTGCCGCGCATGTGCCGGGGCAGGGCGTCGTGCACGTCGTCCGCCGAGAGCATCTTCGCCCCCCGCGAGACGCGCATCATGGCCCGCGACAGCACGTTGTAGAGCTCCCGGACGTTGTTGCGCTCCCAGCTCTGGGCCTGGAGCAGGTCCATGGCCCCCGGCTCGACCTTCTCGATGATCTTGCCGTAGCGCTGGTTGCAGTTCTGGATCTCGTGCCAGGCCAGCAAGGAGATCGGACGAGCGTCGTGTAGGG
>CAXQUZ010000683.1:0-5629 GCA_964226865.1 Myxococcota bacterium
CCGGCGTCGGGCTCCCAGACCATGGTCTCGCGGGTCTGGCCGCTCTGGACGACCACGGGCACCGGCTCGCTGGGCACGTCCTCGGGCCCCTCGCGGCGCAGCTCGATGACCGTGCCGGAGCGGCTGCGGTGGCCCGTGGCGGAGAGGTTGACCGGCGGCGGCAGGTGGCGCCAGGCCTGGATGGCGGCCCAGGGCACGCCTGCCTCCTCGGCGGCCCGCTCGAGGCTGTGGCCCTGGGCGAGGGGCCAGGCGACCCGCAGGGCCGTGCCCGGGCCGAACTGCTGGTCGAGCTTCTGGCGCACCGCCGTGCCGGGGCTGCGCGGGTCGAGGATGTCGAGGAGGTCGTCCTGGACCCGCCAGGCCGGCCAGGTCTCGCCGAAGACCTCGGTGTAGAAGGGCAGCCGCCCGTCGTAGAGGAGCTGGTCGACCTCGGGAATCCAGCTCGCCCAGCCGAGCAGCTCGCGGGGGTCGCGGGTCTGGTCGGCGGCGTCGGAGAGGGCCGCGGCCGCCAACTCGCGGGCGAAGGCGTCGTCGATGGGCAGGCCCGCCTGGAGCAGCCCGCGCTCGACGGCGGGGAGGTGGAAGCGCCACAGCCCGCCGGTGAGCCGGAAGGCCCGGTCGGAGAGGAAGAGCACCCCGGGGCCGGGCCGGGCGAGGCGCAGGCGGTCGGGGGTGTCGACCACGACGAGCTCTGGTGCGCCCGGGCCCGGCCAGCCCTCGCGCAGGGCGTCCCGAAGCCGGTCGGCCCGGCGCGCGCGCGGTGGCCCTCGCTCGATGAGCACGGCCGTGCCGACCCCGGGGGCGATGTCGACGGCCCGGCCGCCGATGACCGCCGCGAGGCCGACCCGCTCGCCGCGGCCCTGCCAGTGCACCGTGCCCGTGCCGTGGGCGCTGTTGAGCACGCCGTGGGTGCCCGGCGGGAAGGCCACCTCGACGTCCCAGTCCAGCACGGGCACGGCGTCGCCCCAGACGGGCTGGGGGTGCCAGAGTCCGTTGAGGAAGAGGCCGCGGCCCGGCACCAGCCCGGCGGCGCCGTAGCGCTGGGGGAGGATGGCGTAGAAGGTGTAGCGGGGGTGGCCGGCGAGCGGGCCGGCCGGCTCGACGCGCAGCCAGCCCTCTTCGACCCCGCGGGGAAAGGTGCGCCGCAGCAGCTCGTCGTCCGTGGGCGTCTCGAGCTGGGAGAGGGCGTCGACCAGGCGCAGGCCCGGCGCGTCGATGACGACCAGCTCGCCCTCAACGGTGCGCAGGTCGTCCGACAGGGTCGCCCGGAGCACCACCGTGGGTGCCGCAGCGGCGGGCAGCCCCCAGGCCAGCGTGATCAGCGCGAGCAGCAGCAGCCAAGGTCGCAGGGCAGCACCCTCGAGGGGAGCCCTCAGTAGACGTAGCCGAGGCCGACCTCGAGGGTGGGCGTGGCCCGGTCCTTCGTGGTGGTGAGGGTGCCGGCGAAGGTCATCTGGACGTCACCCGAGCGCAGGCGGGTGCCGAGGGACAGGGTCGCGGGGCGGTAGCCGTCGACGTAGTGGTCCTTCGACTTGAAGCCCGACACGGCGCGCACCCCCAGGGCCTCCTGGACCTCGGCGTCGAGGGTCGGCACGGCGTTGATCTGGAGCCAGCCCACGCCGAAGTAGGGCGAGAAGTCGGCCTCGTTGATGCCCGCGAAGCGCCCGAAGGGGAAGGAGTAGCCAATGGTCGCCGACATGTCCATGACGCCCAGGTCGAGCTCGGGGTTGCCGAGGTAGGCCGTGTAGCCGCCCTGGATGACCACGTTCGGGAACTGGCGGTAGCCCTCGACCAGCCCCCAGCGGCCGTAGGCGCCGAAGACGGTCTGCTGGGAGAAGGCGACGTAGCCCACGTTGGCGCCGACCTCGGCCGAGATGGGCAGCCCCTTGCGCACGTGGATGCGGGGGATCCAGAGGGTGTGGCTGGGGTCGTTGTCGGCGTGGGTGCGCTCCCAGGCCGCGGGCGCGCCGGCGACGTTGTTCTCGCCGTTGGCCGAGATGAAGCCCAGGGTGTTCTGGAAGGAGATGTCGAAGCCCTCGAGGCCGCTGGTGTGGGCGACCGAGACGGGCTTGTTGGCGATGATGGCGCCGAGCTCGCGCACGACCTGTTCGTAGGCGGCGCGGTTGGTGGCAAGGGAGCTCACCGGCTCGCCGTCGAAGCTGGACATGGTGCTCAGGCGCACGTCGTCCGGCCACTGGGCGGCGGCCACAGAGGACCAGCCGAGGACGGGGAGCAGCAGCAAGGAGCGGAGTGCGCGCATTCGCGGTCCCCATCGCAGGGAGGCGGGACGGCGCGCGGCCCGGGGGAGCGGGGCGCGCCAGGGGGGAGCAGAGCTCCGGGACGGCGGGATGCTAGCACAGGGCCCGTCGGAAGTACAGGCACCCCCCACAGGGTGCCTGCACCGTGGGCTTCAGGCCTCGCTGTCGCGGCCCTGGGCGTGCTGGGCGCGCACCTTCTGGATGGCCTCGGCGTCGAAGGTGCCGTCGTCGTCCTCGGAGATCCAGGCGTAGTCGACCTGCTTGCCGTCCACGAGGGCGAAGGCGGGGCGCCACTCCGGGGTGCGGACCCAGAGGAAGGCGCCGCCCCACATGGTGGCCGCCTCGGCGGCGATGAAGCCGAGCGCGCCCGAGAGCACGGCCTGGGCCACACCGCCGAGCTGCTTGGAGAGCAGCAGCGCCTGGAAGGCCTCCCGGGCGCCCTCACCGGCGACGGTGGGGGAGAGCAGGGTGGCGAGGATCTGAATGGTGGAGCCGAAGGTGATCGGCCAGAACTCGGCGGTCGCCACGCCGATGGCGAGGGCCGTGAAGTAGTAGACCGCCGCCGTCGTGAAGTGGGTGATGAACTTCGCGAAGAGGGTCAGCATCAGCAGGCCGACCTTGCCCCGGTAGGCCTGGACGGAGGCCGTGAACTGGCCGAGGATGCCGATGATCTTGTTGGAGGCGCCCTTGAGGGGGGGCACCCGGCCGAGCACGGCGCCGGTGATGCCCTGGAGCACCTTCATGATCATGCCGATGAACACAGGCCACACGAGCCCGATGACCACGACGGCCGAGACGCCGCCCGCCACGAGCGCGATGGCGCCGGCGAGGGCCGGGGCGGCCTCGGGCTTGCCCAGCTCGGTCATGACGTCGACGATGACGGAGTAGCCGAAGGGCAGGGTGACCACCATGCCCAGAAAGAGGCCCGTCACGCCGACGAACTTCTCGAGGGTCTTGGCCGTGATGACCCGGGCCCACTCGTTCGAGTAGCGGCCCGCCTCGTAGAGGGTGTAGCCGTCGAGGCCGATGGTGCTGGGCAGGAAGGTGCCGATGAAGCGGCCGATGAGGAAGGCCGTCACGATCTTCCGCCAGTAGGGGAAGCGGATGCCCTGGCCGATGAGCAGCAGGTGCCAGGCGAGGGCCGAGGTGAGCACGCCCACGAACTTCACGGCCATGGCCACGCCGGCCCACATGATGAAGGTGTTGCGATCGACCTTGTCGATGTACTCGGCGATGGCCGCGTAGACCGGCAGCGAGCCGCCGCCCTCGACCTCGATGGGGTGGCGGAGCAGGGCCATGCACCCCACGATGGTGAACACGATCTTGCCGATCGTGTCGGGCAGCTTGCGGGCATCGGGGCTGAGCTTGCGCCGGCCAGCGAAGAACAGGCAGCCCGAGAGCACGAGCAGGACCAGGGCGACGAGCCCCAGCTTGCCCATCCAGGCGAAGTAGGTCAGGCCGGCAAAACACAGCGCGGCCGCGGCGATCAGGGCAAGGCCCATCGGGTCTCCTCCCCGGCGGCGGGCCGGGACAAGCTGCGGGGCGGCGCACTAACGCCTGACAGCAGCCCGTGGGAGGGGCATGGCGCAAGTGGGGGCGCCCCCGCGGGGGCCTTGCCGGGACCCTGCCGGGTGGGCGACACTTCAGCCCGAGGCAGGGGGGGCCGTGGGCCCGGGAGGGGACGTGCGGTCACCGCGCGTGTCTGGTCGGGTCGCTGGCCCCGGCCCTGACCGCCCCGTTCCTCCCGTCGCTGAGCGCCGCCTGTGCCCGCTGCCGCATCCTCGCTGGTCGACCGCTTCGTCCCCCCCGGGGACCGCGAGGCGGGCGTGCCCACCGTCCAGGCGCGGGTCTTCGTGGGCTACCTGCTGGCCGTGCTGGTCACCAGTCCGCTGGTGCTCGGGGTGGGGCTGCTCACGCCCGGCTGGGAGGCCCTGGCGATGGGGGCCACCGGCGTCGCGGCCAACGCCCTCGCGCTGCTGCTCTACCGCCGGGGGCTGCCCCGGACGGTGGGCGGCCACCTGAGCCTCGGCGCGGGAACGGCGGCCCTGACCGTCTACGCCGCGACCAACGGCGGGGTGCTCTCGCCCTGGGCGGCCATCTTTGGCCTCGTGCCCCTCGCGGCCCATGTGCTGCTCGGTGTCCGGGGGGCACTGGTCTGGGCCGGGCTGGTCGCAGGCATCCTCTTCGCCCTCGGGGCCCTCGCGCCGGCCGTCCCGGGCGAGGTGCTGCCCTCGACCCTCACCCTGGTCGTGCTCACGGTCTTCTCGGGCGCCTTCGCCGTGCTCTTCGCCAGCATGGAGACCATCCGCCAGCGCGACCTCCGGGAGGCCCGCGACGCGGCCCGGGCGGCCAGCGACGCCAAGTCCCGCTTTCTCGCCCACATGAGCCACGAGCTGTGCACCCCCATGAACGGGGTGCTGGGCCTGACCGAGCTGCTGCTGCTCGACCAGCGGCTGCACGAGGACCAGCGCGAGCGGCTCCAGGCGGTCCACCACAGCGGCAGCGCCCTCGTGGGGCTGCTCAACGACCTGCTCGATCTGGCGAGCGTCGAGGCGGGTCGGCTGCGGCTCGATCCGGCGCCGCTGGCCGTCGACACGCTGCTCTCGGAGCTCGACGGCCTCTTCGGCGAGGTGACCCGGCGCCGGGGCGTGGACTTCGTGGTGGACTGTGCGCCGGACGTGCCCGAGGCGGTGGTCGCAGACCGGGCGCGCATGCTCCAGGTGCTCTGCAACTTCGTCGGCAACGCCGTGAAGTTCACCACGGCGGGCGAGATCCGGGTGGAGCTGCGCCGGAGCCCGGCGGCACCGTCGAGCCCCGAGGGCCTCCGCTTCGCTGTCTGCGACACCGGCCCGGGCATCGCGCCGGAGCGCCGGGCCCTGCTCTTCCAGCCCTTCTCCCAGGCCGACCCGACCCTCGCCCGCACCCACGGCGGCACGGGCCTCGGGCTGTCCATCAGCCGCTCCTTGGTCGAGGCCATGGGCGGCACGGTCGGCGTCGAGAGCGTGCCGGGGGTCGGCAGCACCTTCCACTTCACCGTGCCCGCGCCGGTGGTGGCGTCGCCGGGCCCCGGGCCCCGCTTGGCACCCGGAGGGGCGCCCCCGAGCTGGGCCGGGGAGGGCCACGTGCTCATCGTCGAAGACCAGCCGGTCAACCAGGTGGTCGCCCGGATGATGGTGGAGCAGCTCGGCTTCACCAGCGAGCTGGTCTCGGACGGTGCCGTGGCCCTCGGCCGCATCCGCGAGCGCCAGGACGGGGCCTTTGTGCTCATGGACTGGCAGCTGCCCACGATGGACGGCGCCGAGGTGACCCGGCGGGTGCGCGCGGACGGCCGCGCCCTGCCCATCGTCGGCCTCACTGCCCACGCGGGCGCC
>CAXQUZ010000684.1:0-8640 GCA_964226865.1 Myxococcota bacterium
GGCGACCACCGAGATCTACACGTCTTAAGACACTCTTTCCCTACACGACGCTCTTCCGATCTCAACATCACCGACGAGCTCGACTCGGTCGGCAACACCACCGCCGCCATCGGCAAGGGCTTCGCCATCGGCTCGGCCGTGCTCACGGTGCTCGCCCTCTTCGCCGCCTACCAGATGGAGATCAACGCCCATCGCCTGGCCCACGGCGGCGAGGAGATGGTGCTGCTGCTCACCGATCCCAACGTCATGATCGGCCTGCTCATCGGCTCGGTGCTGCCCTGCATCGTCGGCGCCACCACGATGACCGCCGTGGGCAAGGCCGCCGGCACCATCGTCACCGAGATCGGCCGCCAGTTCCGCGAGATCGACGGCCTCCTCGAGGGCCGCGAGGGTGTCAAGCCCGACAGCGCCGCCTGCGTCGAGGTCGCCACCACGGCTGCCCTCGTCCAGATGGTGCCCCCGGGCCTCGTCGCCATCCTCGCCCCGCCCATCATCGGCTTCGCCTTCGGCCCCGAGGCCCTCGCGGGCGCGCTGGCCTCGGCCATGGTCGTCGGTGCCGTCCTGGCCCTCTTCATGGCCAACGGTGGCGGTGCCTGGGACAACGGCAAGAAGTACATCGAGGCCGGCAGCCTCTCCGGTGAGTCCAAGGGCGGCGAGGCCCACAAGGCCGCCGTCGTCGGCGACACTGTGGGCGACCCCTTCAAGGACACCTCCGGCCCCGGCATCTCGATCCTCATCAAGGTCATGAGCGTCGTGAGCCTGATGATCGCGACCGCCCTCGCCTGAGCCCCCGGGCGCCCGCGCCCCCTGGCTCTCTGCACGGCAGCCCCCGGTGGCTGCCGTGCCTGCGTCTTGGGGGCGCGGTGCCGGGGCCGGCCGGGTTAGCGGGCGGCCGTCCCGCGACCGCTGGTGCCGCCATGCTCCGACCTGTCCTCCTCGCCCTGCTCGCAACCGGTGGGTGTGGCCCGAAGGCGCCGCCAGCGACGCCGTCGTCGACGAGCGCGGCCTCCGCACGGCCCGGGCGGGTCGAGGTGCTCCACCGCGACGACCAGGGCCGCGACCGCGTCGCCCGCCGCCAGCGCAGCGACGACGCCTGCGACTGGGAGCTGCTCGTGGCCGAGGGCCAGGGCTGGGCCACCTGGGCGCGGGTGCCCGGGCTGCCCCGCATCGTGCCCGGACCGGGCGGCGAGCTCGTGGTCTGGGCCACCTGCGAGGGCGACCACCTCGACCACTTCACGGTCGCCGACAGCCCGGACCTCCACGGCCTGCTGCCCGAGGGCCTCGCGGCCGTGCGCTGGGTGGACGAGAACACCGTCGAGGTCGAGGGCCGCGACCCGGGCGACCGGCTGCCCCGGGTCCAGCGCCTCGCCCGCACCGACGCGGGCTGGGTCGAGGTGCCGGCGAGCTGTGTGGTGCTGGCGATGGGCACGGACGGGGTGCTGCGGCGGGAGGGCAGGCCGGTCTCGCCGCTGCTCTGGGACGACCTGAACGACGACGACGTCGACGAGCTGGTCATCGAGGAGCCCGACTCCTGCGGCACGGCCCTCTGCGCGGCCGTGGTCTACACGCGCTGCCCGGGCGCGGATCTCTACCGGCCGATGGGGCGCATCGACCACCGGGACGGCATCACCCGGGGGCCCACCGCCGTCGGCGGCTGGCGGACCCTCCACAGCGCCAGCCCCGTGGCGCCGACAACCTGGCAGGTCGTGGACGGGGCCTACGTGGCGGCCCCCTGAGCGCCGGGGGCGGTGGCGTCACCGCCGAGTGGACCCGCCCTTCCGCCCCGTGGGGACATGCAGACCACGGTTGGAAGCGGGGGCGGGAGGACGGGCCCAAGCGGTTCCGCAGGCGGGGCCAGCACAGGGCCGGTCCCGCGCGCGAGGGGGCTCAGCGGGCGACGTATCCGCCGTCGACGACGAACTCGGCGCCGGTGACGAAGGCGGCGTCGTCGCTGGCCAGGAAGAGGATCACGGCCGCGACCTCTTCGGGCTTGCCCAGGCGGGCCATGGGGGTCAGGGCCCGGAGCTGGTCGCGGTCGGTCTCGCCGAGGATGGGCGTGTCGATGAAGCCCGGGTGGACGCTGTTCACGCGCACCCCCTCGGTGGCCCAGGCCAGGGCCGTCGACTTGGTCAGCAGCCGCACGGCGCCCTTGGCGGCGTGGTAGGCCGGGCTGGTGCCGAAGCCGCCCACGATGCCGAACATCGAGCTGATGTTGACGACCGCGCCGCCGCCGTCGGCCTTGAGGGCCGCCGCAGCCGCCCGCATGCCGTAGAAGACGCTGTCCTGGGTGATCGAGACCACCCGGCGCCAGGTCTCGTCGCTCGTCTCTTCGATGGGGCCGTTGTCGCCGATGCCCGCGTTGTTCACGAGCACGTCCAGCCGGCCGTGGGCCTCCAGCGTCGCCGCGATGGCCGCCGCCCAGGCCGTGGGCTGCGACACGTCGAGGCGCGCGAAGCTGGCGGTGCCGCCAGCGGACTGGATCTCATCGACCACCGCGCGTCCATGGTCCTCTTGGACGTCGGCGACGATGACGGCAGCGCCCTCAGCGGCGAAGCGCAGGGCGGTGGCCCGGCCGATGCCGCTGGCGGCACCGGTGACCAGGGCGACCCGTCCGGCGAAGCGGGGGGCCGCCTCGGGTGATCGGGCGCTGGGGGTGGTGTTGGGTTGGGACATGGGTGTCCTCCGTCGGGGGGATCCCAATCCTACCCGACAGGTGTAGATTAGCCAACAGGTGTCGGATAGAAAGTCGGTCCGGTTAGGGTCTCGGACATGTCTGTCTCCGCTCTCGATCCCCGCCAGCGCCGCACCCGCCAGGCCCTCGTCCAGGCCGTCTTGGCGCTCGCGGCCGACCAGCCCGTGCGCGAGATCTCGGTCAGCGCCCTGGCGCGGGCGGCGGGGGTGCACCGGTCGACGGTCTACCAGCACGCCCCCTCGCCGGCGGCCCTGCTGGTCTCGGTGCTCCAGGCCGAGCTCGACCTCGTGCGCGAGCGCCACCTCGCGGGCCTGGCCCCGGGCCAGCTCGGCGCGGCGGGCCGGGGGGTGGTCCGGGCCGTGCTCGACCACCTCGAGAGCCACGCTGCGCTCTACCGGCGCGAGCTGGCCGACCCGGTGGCGCCCCTGGGCGACATGCTGCGCGAGCACTTCGCGGAGTCGGTGCGGGGCATGATCGACACCCACCGCCTCGCGCCCCCCGGGGTCGAGCGGCTGGGGCCCGAGGGCCGCGAGATGGTGGCCCGGTGGGTGGCCGAGGGCTCGGTGGGGGCCATGACGGCCTGGCTGCTGGGCCCGGCCCCCCGCGACCCGGAGAACTACCTCGCGCTGCACGCGGCCCTGCTGCCGGGCTGGTGGCCCCGGTGGTCAGCCTGAGGCCGGCGCCGGGCCCAGGTTGTCGATCAGCCGGCCCAGCAGCGCCGCCAGCGCGGCCGCCTCGTCGGGGCTGAAGCCGGCGAGCATCTCGTCGCGGACCCGGGCCCGGTGGGCCAGCAGCTGGAGGGCGGCGTCCTGGCCGGCGGGGGTGAGCCCGAGCACGGCGACCCGTCCGTCGGCGGGGTGGGGGCGGCGCAGCAGGAGCCCCGCCGCGCAGAGATCTCGCACGAGGCGGGCCACCTGGCCCTTGTCGCGCCCCGTGGCCGCAGCGAAGCGGGCCGCGGTGGCGTGGTCGGGAGGGGCCCGCCCGACGAAGGCCACCAGCCGCGCCTGGAGCGGCGAGAGCCCGAGGGTGGCGAGCACGGGCGAGCTGCGGAGGCGCTGCTGGAAGCGGTGGGAGAGGGTGGCGAGCAGGGCCGAGAGGTCGGCCGTCGGCGCAGGGCCACGGGGATCGGCGGGCATGGGCACTCCAGAGATCTTGTTGACGATATCAACTGACGGGCTACGCTGGGGGCGGCAGACTGGTTGATTTGGTCAACCAGTTGACCGCACCCCCCAGACGGAGACCCCCATGGCCCACCACTACCGCATCACCGTCGAGGCCCTCGACGGCCCCGCCGGCCACCCCACCGGCGCCCAGCTCCGCTTCGAGGCGGCGAACCACGACGACCTGCTCCGCATCGCGGGGCGGGTCCGCCAGCGCGGCCTCGTGCCCGACCACGAGGCGGCCTCGCTGGCCATCGGCACGAAGCTGCTCGGCGAGGTCGTGCTGGCCCACCGGCGGGCGCCCCTCTTCGCCGAGCTCGCACCGGCGATGGGCGCCTACATGCGCCGGCTCAAGGGCCCGCGGCGCAGCCCCCGTGCCCCGGGGCCCCCCGACACGGCCGGCTGAGCATCAGAGGCAGGGGTTGTCCCAGCTCAGGCCCATGTCGGTGCTTGCGTTGTTGCCCTCGTCGCACTCGGCCACAGTGTTGTCGGGGTCGAGCGCGAGGGTCAGGGTGCCGGTCCAGGCGGTGGTGTCGAGCAGGTAGGGGCCGAGCACGACCGTGTCGCCGGGGTTGAGGGCCGGCAGGCTGTCGCTGATGAGCAGGGCGCCGCCGGCCGTGCCCTCGACGGTGGTGGCCGCGGACGGGGCGCCGCCCTGGTTGCCGGCCATCACGTAGAGCTGGACCTCGCCGGCGTCGCAGTCGGCGCACCACCGGGAGCCTTCGAGAAAGGCGAGGTCGACGTCATCACAGACGGCCGGTCCCAGGTCGTAGGGGGTGGGCGCCTCGAGCGTGTCGCAGGGGCTGTCGCCGCCGTCGTCCCCCGCGTCGCCGCCGCCGTCGTCCCCGCCCGAGTCGGTGCCGCTGCCGCCGCCCGTGTCGGGATCGGGGCAGGGGTCTGCGTCGCCACAGCAGCAGCAGCCGCTCTCGACGACCACCGTGGTGGTGGTGGTCACGGGCGCCCCCTGGACGACGACCCGGGCCGGGGGCGCGGGGCTGCAGGCGCCGGCGAGCAGGAGGAGTCCGGCGAGAGGAGCGGGGCGGGGAGGCAGGGCGGGACAGGCGGCAGGCATGGGGCTCTCCGGTGGGGCGCCGCGGGAGGCGGGCGCCCGGCTGCTCTGGACCTCGCACGCCCGCCCAAGCTGCGCACCCCTCGCAGATCCCACCCACCGGCCGCCCGTCCTGGTCCGCCGACGACAGCGCCCCCGCCCAGCGGCAGGGCCGTGGGGCGGGGGCGGCGGGGGTCGGCAGGGCGGCGCGGCGCAGGGGCCGGCCGGCCCCGGGGCGGCTCAGTGGGTGGCGGCGAAGCCACCGGAGGCGAGCACCATCATGTCGACCGCGAGCTGGGTCTCGGCGTCGTCCGAGGGCAGGAAGGCGGCGGCGCCCTCGATGCTCGACACGAGGCTGCTGTGGGCCGAGGCCACACCGGAGACCATGGCGCTGACGTCGACGGCGCCGCCGGTCGCGATGGCCGCGTCGGTGGTGGCCATGAGGGCGGCGTCGTAGGTCGCGGCCGCGGAGATGCTGGTGTCGATGACCGTGCCGAGGGTGGCGGCGAGGCTGGCGTCGGCGTCGGCACCGAGGGCCGCGCCGACCAGGCAGGTCTCGACGCTGGCGCTGCTCATGACCGAGGCCTCGAGCTCGGCCCAGGCGCTCGCGGCGGCCTCGACATCGGCGGCGGCGTAGAGGTCGGCGCGGAGCTGGGCCATGGCGTCGGCCGAGGCCTCGATGGTCGCCTCGGTGGCGCCGGCGGCCTCGAGGGCCGCGTCGAAGGCCGTGTCGGTGGCGGCGGCCTCCATCTCGGCACAGGCCAGGGCGAAGGCCTCGGCGGCACTGCGGGTCTCGGCGGTCGAGAAGCTGGCGTCGGCGGTCACCCGGGCCGAGGCCGAGGCGCGGGCCTCGGTGTGGGCGTGCTGCTCCGCGGTGGCGCCCAGCTCGACCATCGCGTCGGCGACGGTGTCGTGGTACTCGGCCCAGGCCTCGCTGGCGGCGGTGCTGCCGGCGTAGAGGGCGGCGTCGAGGGCCAGGGTGGCGTCGACCGTGGCCGCGGCCCCCTGGGCCTGGGTCACCGAGACGCCCGCCTCGGTCCAGGCCTGGACCTCGGCCTCCTGGGCCGCCTGGACGGAGGCGGAGAGGCCCGCCACCATCTCTTCGACCGTGGCGTCACCGGCCTCGACCGCGGCGACGACCTCGGCGGCCACCCGGCTGTCGATGCGGGTGCGGGCGTCGTTCGGGTCGCCCTGCATCTCGCCGCCGGCCTCGGCCTCGGCCATCATGTGGGCCCAGACCATCGCCTCGATGGAGGACTCGGCGTCGAGGATGGGCGCGATGCGCTCCTCACCGGCCGCGGCCGTGCTGCTGAGCAGCGCCTGCACGGTGACCTCGCCCTCGGCCGAGAGGCCCTCGAGCATCAGCATGGTCTCGTTGGGGTCGGCCTCGAAGCTGAAGTTGCCGCCGGCGTCGACCTCGCCCTCGCCGACCACCGTGCCGTCGGCCGTCACGGCGCGCACGGTCGAGGTGGCCTCGACGGTGCCGGAGCCGCCGACCCCGGCCACCCGGCGGGCGCCGCTGTCGTCGATGCGGCCGGTGACCATGCTCTGGTCGCCCTCGCCGCCGTCCGAGCCGTCGGTCCCGTCCGAGCCGTCCGAGCCGTCCGAGCCGTCCGAGCCGTCCGAGCCGTCGCCGCCGTCGTCGTAGGCGGCGCCCGAGTCGCTGCCCTTCTCGCCGGCGCAGCCCACGAGGCTGGCGCTGCCGAGCAGGGCGATGAGGAGGCTGAGGCGGCGGGCGCGGGCAGCAGTGGGAAGGGTCGTCATGGGTCGTCTCCAGATGTGGGGGGTCTCGAGCGGGTCGAGGCGGTGGGCGCGCCGGAGCGGCGTGCACCCATCCTCACGAGAACCGAGGGCCTCTCGCTCTTTCGCTTGTCTTTCTCTGCGCCCATGCGTTGGCTTGGATGGCGTCGTGGGGCGCGTTCCGGTTCCCGTCTCGGGAATGCTGGAACCGTAGGGGCCCCGTTCCGGATTGAAAGCGAGAAGCGACCAGATCGGCGACGAACCCTCCGAGAAGGGTCGCCAGCACGGGCTGCGATGCTCGAGCGCGGCCCGTGGGGGGGCCCGCCCCGTCAGAGACGGCCAGACGGGCCACAAAGCTAAGCCAAAGTGGGCACAAGATGACAAGAGTGGGTCATCCCCGTGGCGGGAACGGGCCCGGCCACCCGCCGAGAGGGGCCGCGGGCGGGTCGCTGTCGGCAGGTCCGGCCGCCCCTGGCGGCAGGTGTCTTCGCCGGGGGCGCGCGATCCCCAGACGCAGGCCGCCCCCCGGCACCACACAGGCACCGGGGGGCGGAGGCGCGGCCCATGGCCGCCGGTCGGGCGCGTCGCTCAGGGGGTCCACTCGACGTCGTTCTCGACCGGGCCGGCCGAGAGGTCGAGGTCGGCGCCGTTGACCGACACGTCCAGGGTGTAGGCCGCGCCGTCCACACAGCCGTCGCCGCCCCACTGGGTCACGGCGATGAGCATCGTGCCCGCGCTCTCGGCCGTGAGCGCGCTGTCGACGCAGGCCGCGCCGTCCCAGGGGGCGACGCTGCAGTCGCCCTCGTCGTCGAGGTCCATGTAGTCGGCGGCGCCGCCCGCGGTCCGGCCGCTGGGGTCGACGGCGAAGGCCGCGACATCGGCCGCCCCGTCGCCGTTGTCGACCTTGACGTGGATGCAGTCGCCCTCGGCCACGGTGATCTCGTAGAGGTCCCAGTAGAAGCCGCTGGCGTTGCAGGCGAGGGTGCCGGACGCGGGGGCAGACAGGCCGCCCATGGTCTCGCAGTAGGCGAGGCCACAGCCCGAGGTGTCGAGCTCACAGCCCTCGGTGCAGGCGATGCCCTCGCCGGCCGCCCGGGGGGTGTCGAGGGTGCGGCAGCTCTCGTCGATGGCGCCGCCGTCGCACTCCTCGTCGCCCTCGATGACGTTGTTGCCGCAGCCCTCCTCGATCTCGATGTCGGGGCAGACGGGCTCCCAGTCGGGGTTCTCGGCGATGAACTCTTCGTAGCCGGACTCGATCATGCGCGCGAAGGAGGCGTCGCCGCCCCAGCCCTCCTGGATCTCGCGGATCTGCAGGTTGGGGTCGAGCAGCACGAGGGTCGGCAGGGCCGTCACGCCGAAGTCGCTGGCGATGTCGTTGGCCACGCTGCCCCAGATGATGGGGTACTGGAGGCCGTAGGTGCTGGCCCAGCGCTCGGCGGTCTCCAGGGTCGAGACCCGGCCGCTGCCGTCCTCGATGAGCACCTCGACCTCCCAGTAGTTGAAGTCGGACTGGCTGCCGTTGATCTCGGACCACAGGGCCTGGGAGTTCTCGGCGGCGGCCTGGCAGGGGCCACACCACTCGGCGCCGACGTTCAGCACGGTCATGCCGCCGGCGAACTGGCCCAGGGCCACGTCGGTGTTGCCGAACTGGTCGGGGGCGTCGGTGAAGGCCGGCGCCAGGTCGCCCACCCGCCGGCCGGTCGAGGCGTAGTCGGCGGGCAGCGTGTTCATGGGCCAGCCGTTGTCCTCGGGGGGGCAGATGTCGGCGTCGGCATCGGCGTCGGCGTCGGCGTCGGCGTCCGCATCCGCATCCGCATCCGCATCCGCATCCGCATCGGCGTCCGCATCCGCATCGGCGTCCGTGTCGGCGTCGGCGTCCGTGTCGGCGTCGGCCTCGGTGGCCTCGTCGCTGTCGGACTTGTCGTCCTCACAGGCGGTGAGGGCGGGCAGACCCAGCAGCAGCAGCAGCGACAGGGGACGAGACAGGGACGAGATGGACA
>CAXQUZ010000685.1:0-6114 GCA_964226865.1 Myxococcota bacterium
TGGCCCCTTGCCGGCAAGCTGGGCAAGGAGCGCGAGGCCCGGGGCTTCTTCATCACGGGCCACCCGGTCGAGGCCTTCGCCACCCTGGTCGCCCGGGTCGCCACCTGCTCCATCGACGAGCTGCCGCTGGTGCGGGCCGACACCGAGGTGCGCATCGCCGGCATGGTCGCCACCAGCCGCGAGATCAAGACGCGCCGGGGCGACAAGATGGCCTTCGTGACCATGGAGGACGTGCACGGCACGGTCGAGTGCGTGTTCTTCAGCGAGCCCTGGGCGAACAGCCGCGAGGTGCTGGGCACGGGCCAGCCCGTGCTGGTGCAGGGCAAGCTCGAGAAGGGCGCCGACGGCACCCCCAAGATCCTCGCCGAGTCGACCCGCTCGCTGCTCGAGGTGCGCGAGCAGCAGACCCGCTCGGTCCACGTCGTGCTCGAGGCCGACGAGGTCATGCAGCGCCCCGAGCGCATCCACGGCCTCAAGGAGCTGCTGCTGGCCTCCCGCGGCCGGTGCCCCGTCCAGGTCCATGTCCACCGCCCCGGCCACAGCTGGACGACGCTCTCGATGGGCGCCGAGGTGCGCGTGACACCCGACGAGGCCCTGATCGACGGGGTCGAGGCCCTGTTCCGCCGCCCCGACGCCCTGGTGCTGGCCTGAGCCGCCGCCGGCCCGCCTGATAGGCTGGACGGGCCACCGGATCCCGTCCGCTCCCGGCCCCGAGACCCGCCCCGGCGCGATACCGGGATCGGGCCCCGGCGCGCTGTCGGGCTCCCGACGGACCGGCGCTGCCCGAGGGCCCATGCTCCCCCTGCTCCTCATCGCCGCCCTGCGGCTCCCCGCCTGGGGCGGTCCCCCCCAGGTGCTGCCGGACGGGGCCCCCGCCGAAGACGGCGCGGCCCTCCCCACCCGCACCTTCGCCGAGGTCGTCCAGCACCTCCCCGGCGGCACGATGGACTGGACCAACCTGCGGCTGCGGGTCGACTCGCGCAGCGACCACCAGGTCGGCGCCTGGAAGGACCGCCGCATCCAGGAACAGGACGCCCTCGACAGCATCGCCCCGACCCTCGACCGCCTCGTCCGGCGGCTGCTGGTCACCGCCGACAAGAGCGCCGGCGATCTGATGGCGACCGAGGGCCCCATGAGCGCCGGCCTGCGCCAGCGGGCCAACGACTGGCAGGTCGTCGAGACCCGCTACCAGGGCGACGGCGGCGTCGAGATGTCGGCCGAGCGCGACGTGCGCGCCTGGCTCCAGCCCGCCCTCGCCGAGCTCACCGCCGGCCCCATGCCCGAGCTCGACCCGGAGGGCCCGACGGGGCTGCTCATCGACGCCCGGGGCCACGACTTCGTGCCGGGCCTCATCCCCACCGTGCGCACCAGCAGCGGCCGCACCCTCGTCCAGGCCGCCGCCTTCGCCCGGGTGCTGGGCGAGCGCCGCGCCCCCGTGGTCTACGTCACCGACCCCGCCGATCCCCGCGCCGCCCGCCGCATCGGCGAGCGCCCCCTGCTGGCGACCGTGACCGGGGCCGGCGGTGCGCTGCTCACGGTCGCCGAGACCAGCCCCCTCGCCACCACCCCCGAGGTGCCCGTGCTGGTGGCCACCCGGCGCATCGTGGTGGTGGTCGACAGCGACTGACCCCTGCCGGGAGCCCCCATGCCCACGCGCCTCTCCGCCCGCGAGGCCCCCCCGGCCCGCCGCCGTCCCCGCCGCCGCCCCTCCCAGGCCCGCGCCCGCGGCTGGGCCGCTGCCGTCCAGGCCGCCACCTCCGGGGGGCTGCCCTCGATGCGCCTCAAGCTGTTCTGGGGCGCCACCTTCCTGGTGGTGGGCGTCGCCCTCGTCTGGGTGCTGCGGCCGGTCTTTGCCGTGCTCGCCGCCAGCGCGGGCCTCGCCTACCTGCTCGACCCCTTCGCCGACTGGCTCGAGCGCCGGGGCTTCTCCCGCGAGAGCGGCATCGGCATCATCTTCCTGGTGATGGCGCTCGGGGTGGTGATCTTCCTGCTGCTCATGGTCCCCGGCTTCGTCCGCGAGGCCGACGAGATCCGCACCCAGCTCGTGCCGGCCATCCAGGGCCTCGACACCCAGCTCGCCCCCCTGCTCTCCCGGCTCTCCGAGACCACCGGCCGCGAGCTCACCCTCGATCTCGAAGACCTCCAACAGCAGGCCCCCGGCTGGATCGCCGACGAGTGGCCCTCGGTCCAGGCCCGCGCCAGCGAGGTGCTCCAGGGCCTCCTCACCCAGGGCCTCGGGCTGCTCAATGCCGTCCTGAACATCACGCTGATGCCCATCTTCGTGTTCTACCTGCTGCGGGACTGGGACCGCATGATGGCCGGCATCCACGACCTCGTGCCCGTCGCCATGCGCCCCCGCGTGACCCGGGTCGCCACCGAGGTCGACCAGCGCCTCTCCGCCTTCGTCCGGGGCCAGATCACGGTCTCGGCCATCATGGCCGTGCTCTACAGCTTGGGCCTGCTCCTGGTCGGCATCGACCTGGCCGTGCCCGTCGGGGTGCTCAGCGGGCTGCTCTTCGTCGTGCCCTACCTGGGCACGGCCGTGGGCATCGTGCTGGGCGTCGTGCTCGCGCTGCTCAAGTTCGGCCTCGGCATCGAGATCCTCTGGGTGCTCGTGGTCTTCGCCGTGGTGCAGTTCATCGAGGGCTACCTGCTGACCCCCCGCATCGTGGGCGAGAGCGTCGGCCTCCACCCCCTCGTCGTGATGGTCGCCTTGATCGTCGGCGGCAGCCTCATGGGCATCTGGGGCATGCTGCTGGCCATCCCCATCACGGCGGTGCTGAGCGTCTTCGCCGCCGAGTGGCTCACCATGTACCGGGCCAGCCGGGTCTACGGCGCGGGGACGGGACGGTGAGCCCCACCCCGCCGGCCTGGACCTGGCGCGGCCGGGTCGACTGCGCCGCGGCCCGCGCCCAGGCCCTGGCCCACCGCGAGGCCATCCTGGACGGGTCGGCCCCGGAGGCCATCTGGTGCCTGGAGCACCCCCCCGTCATCACCACGGGCCGCCGCGACCCGGGGCCCCTCCCCTCCCCGGCCCAGCTGGCCGCCACCGGCACGGCCCTCGTGCGCACCGAGCGCGGCGGCCTCGCCACCTGGCACGGCCCGGGCCAGCTCGTCGTCTGGCCCCTGGTCCACATCGGACGGCGCCGCATCGGGGTGCGGGCCTTCGTGGCGCTGATCGAAGACACGGTGATCCACTGGCTGGCCGACCAGGGCATCGCGGCCACCCGCCGCCCGGGGGCGCCGGGGGTCTGGGTCGCTCCCGACCACCCAGCCCGCTTCGGGCCCGCGACCGGCTGGCGCAAGCTCTGTGCGGTGGGGCTCCACATCTCCCGGGGGGTGAGCGTGCACGGCCTCGCCCTCAACATCTCGCCGTCCCTGGCGGGCTTTGGACTGATTGTGCCCTGCGGCATCACCGACGGGGGGGTCAGCTCGGTCGCCGCGCTCCAGGGCACGGCCCCTGCGCTCGAAGCCGCCGCCGAACAGCTCGGGACCGCCCTTGCCCAGGCCATTCTCAAGGCATCCAAGCCTGGCATGGGCGGGGCTGGCGAGAGAGAAAATCGACTTTCGCACCAAAAAGCCCTTGCCATTTCGGGGGGCTTCTCATAAATGGGGGGTGTTCGCTGGCTGGTAGCTCAGTGGGAGAGCATCGTCCTGACACGGCGAGGGTCGCGGGGTCAAATCCCGCCCAGCCACCCACTCCCACCGAGGCCGCTGGATGCAAACCCAGCGGCCTTCTTTCTTTGCCGCGACACGCCCTCAGGGTGCGGTCTCGCGCAGGCTGTTTCGCTCGCCTGCAGAGATTCCCTTGCCTCGTGTCGTGACAGCGGGCTACTGCCCCCCGTCGCCCCGTTCCGGGGCCCCGCGCCCGCTCACCGGGCGCCCCTCCCTCCTCACCAGACCCGGAGACTTTTTTGCGCCGACCCCCACGGAGACGCCGTCGCATGATGGAGCCCGAACGCTCGGGCCCTCGCGTGAACGACCGCATTCGCGTGACCCGTGTTCTCGTCATCGACGACGAGGGCCGGAAGCTCGGTGAATTCATGACCGAAGACGCGATCCAGCTCGCGAAGAGTCGTGGGCTCGATCTCATCGAGGTCGCACCGAACGCCCGTCCGCCGGTGTGTCGCCTGGGTGACTTCGGCCGCATGAAGTACGAGCGGCAGAAGAAGGAGAAGGAGGCGAAGAAGCGCCAGACCAACGTCACCCTCAAGGAGGTCAAGCTCCGTCCCAAGACGGACGAGCACGACTTCGAGTTCAAGGTCAAGCACGCCACGCGCTTCCTTGAAGAGGGCAACAAGGTCAAGGTGACCGTCCGCTTCCGCGGCCGTGAGATGGCCCACCGCGACATCGGCGAGCGCCGCTGTCTCGAGGTGGCGAAGGCCGTCGAAGAGCTCGGCCTGATCGAGACGCGCCCCAACATGGAAGGGCGCCAGATGTTCATGATTCTCGCCCCTCGCAAGAAGTAAGGCGAGCCCAACCGCCCGTCGCCGGTCCCCTGCGGGGCTGGCGGCAAGACGGAGCACCACAAGGCCCAAGATGAAGACCCACAGCGGGGCGAAGAAGCGCTTCACCCGCACCGCCAGCGGCAAGGTCAAGTTCAAGCGCGCGAAGATGCGGCACATCCTCGAGCACAAGTCCAAGTCGATGAAGCGCAAGGCCCGCAAGTCCGGGTACATGTGCGACTCGGACGCCAAGCTCGTCGCCAGCCTGCTCCCGCACAGCTGAACCTCCCGGCGCTCCCGCGCCACCGCACGGCCTCCGGGCCCGCACCGACCCGCCGTCACCGTCAAGCGAGCCTGACCTCTCGCTGACCGGGAAGCGGCCCCCACACCAAGGAGTCACCAATGGCACGCATCAAGCGTCGTCAGATTCGCAAGGTCCGCCTGCGCAAGCTCTTCAAGCGCGCGAAGGGCTTCCATCTCTGCCGCAAGAACACCCTCCGGCAGACCAAGCAGGCCGTGATGAAGGCGCGTGCTTACGCGTTCATCGGCCGCAAGCAGAAGAAGCGCCAGTACCGCCGCCTCTGGATCGTGCGCATCAACGCCGCGCTCCGCCCCCACGGCATCAACTACAGCCGCTTCATCAACGGCCTCAAGAAGGCGGGCATCGAGCTCGACCGCAAGCAGCTGTCCGAGCTGGCCATCCACGACCCCTCCGGCTTCCAGGCCGTCGTCGGCCAGGCCCAGGCCGCCCTCGCCTGAGAGAGACCCCATGAACCGCATCGCACTGCTCGCTCTGGTCCTCGTGGGCTGCAGCAACGACGACGAAGTCAAGTACGATCGGTTCAACGGGGACGGCAACCTCGTCGAGGTCCAGGTCGGCGCCGCCGAGCTGCTCGACCCCGTCGAGGTTGCCATCACCAGCTCCACCAACGAGGTCGACATCGGCCTCGCTTGGGTCGACCCGGGCGGTGGCCCGGTCGGCACAGACCACGGCGTCGTCGTCGAAGTCTTCGACGAGTACGAGGCCGAGGTGGATCGCGTCTCGGTGGTCACCAAGAGCCCCTCGCGCGGCTCTGACGAGTACGATCTCACCCAAGACAGCGCCGACGAAGGCGTCTGGAAGATCGACCTCACCTCCGAGGGCGACGCGGACGAGGTGCGCACCGACACCCTCGTCTTCAAGCTGTGGCAGCAGGTCTCCGGCTCGGAAGACCAGTGACCACGAGCGGGCCGCCAAAGCTGACCCGCGCCAAGCTGACCGACACCGTGCGCGCCGAGCTCGGGCTGCCCCGCAGCGTGGCCCGCCGGCTCGTCGACGACGTGTTTCGCGAGCTCGAGGGCAGCCTGCTCTCGGGTGAGACCGTGAAGCTCTCGGGCTTCGGCAGCTTCGAGATCCAGTCGCGGCCGGCCCGGCCCGGCCGGAACCCGGCGACCATGGAGCCCCACACCGTGCCCGCACGGCAGGTGGTCCAGTTCCGCCCGAGCCAGCGTCTCCGCGAGGCGCTCAACCCCGAGCCCGCGACCTGAGCGGAGCGCGCGTCCGCCTCCTGCCCTGGCGGGACGGTGCGGCGAGACGGAGGACAGTCCTGTGGCCAAGCGTGAGACCAAGTCCCGGCGGGCCTCGAGCCGCCGCACGGGCACCCAGCTGACCGAGGCCCTGCGCCGTGCC
>CAXQUZ010000686.1:0-3016 GCA_964226865.1 Myxococcota bacterium
GGTGACTGGAGTTCAGACGTGTGCTCTTCCGATCTCCCCCCCGGCGGGGCATGTGCACCCCCCGATGCGGGGCTTCAGGCGCGGCGGCGGCTGCCCTTGAGCACCGAGAGGGCCTCGCGGGCCGCCCGGCGGACCTTGGCGTCCATGTCGTCGAGGCGGGCCTCGACCAGGTGGGCCGAGCTGCGGGCCCGCAGATCCTCGAGGGCGCGGCAGGCCTCGGCGCGCACGCTGGCCTCGGGGTCTTCGAGGCAGCGCTCGACCAGGGGGATGGCGCTGCGATCCTCGCTGAAGCCCATCAGCTGCACGGCGTAGAAGCGCAGAAGGGGATCCTCAGTCGAGGTGTAGAGGGCCTCCAGGTCGGGGAGGGCCTCGCCACGGTCGAAGAGCACGGCGTCGTAGGCGGCGTCGGCACGGGCGGGATCGGGGTCGAGAAGGGCGTCGAAGAGGTCGCGATAGCGGGGGCGAATGGACACCGGGGGACTCTCGGGGCAGGACTGGGGCAGCAGCGGCGGGGGCGCGAGAGCATAGCGCGCCCTGGTGCCCGAGCCCGGGCCCTCCGTGGTCAGACAAGCGTCAAGGAGACGATGAGATGCGCATTCTCGTGAGCAATGACGACGGCGTGGACGCCCCGGGGATCCGCGTCCTGGCCGAGGCCCTGGCGCAGCTGGGCACGGTCGTCACGGCGGCCCCCGCCACGGAGCAGTCCGCCAAGAGCCACGCCATCACCCTGCACGCCCCGCTCCGGGTCGATCCCCGCGGGCCGGGCCGCTTCGCCGTCAGCGGCACCCCGGCCGACGCCGTCTACCTGGGGGTCCACCACATCTTCGACGAGCGGCCGGATCTCGTGGTCTCGGGCATCAACCGGGGCCCGAACCTCAGCGACGACGTCTGGTACTCGGGCACGGTGGCCGCCGCCCGGGAGGCCGCGATGTGTGGGGTGCCGGCCCTGGCGGTGAGCCTCGAGCGGCGCGACGTGCCCGACAGCGCGCGCCACTGGGAGAGCGCGGCGGCCCTGGCCGTCCAGGTGGCCCGGCGCATGCTCGAGGCCGTCGCGGTCGACCCGGCTCTGGCCAAGGGCGAAGAGCGGCTGCTCATCAACCTCAACGTGCCCGACCGCCCCCTCGCCGAGCTGGGCACCATCAAGGTCTGCCCCCTGGCCGATCGCCACTACGTCCCCGCCGTGCACGAGAACGAAGACCCCCGCGGTCGGCGCTACTTCTGGATCGGCGGCGTGAGCCAGGGCTTCGCGAGCCAGCCCCACACGGACGGCTGGTGGTTCCACCAGGGCCACCCGACGCTCACGGCCCTGCGCATGCAGATCACCGAGCCCCGGCGCGAGGCCTGGCTCGAGGGGCTGCTCGACGGGCTCAGCCCAGGCCCAGCAGCCCCTTGATGAAGGGCTTGACCGTCGTCTCGACCGCCTCGGGGCCCAGGGTCGCGGCCACGTAGAGGGCCGACAGGGCGATGGCAGCGGCGACGGGCGCCAGCAGCATGCCGCCGAGCAGCATCAGCCCGTCTTCTTCGAGGATGCCCGCAGCGAGCACGAAGATGACGAAGCTGGGGGCGGTGTTGGTGAGCGGGATGGGCAGCGACATGAAGGCCGCCATCAGCACCACCGTGAGCCCCACCCCCGACAGGAAGGCCTTGTTGTGGGAGAGGCGCTGGAGCCGCGGGCGGATCAGCAGCTCGACGGCCTTCAGTGGGAAGCGGGCGTTGCGGATCGAGAAGGCGACGACGGCGTGGGAGAGGGTGCGCCGGGCGAAGGCGGCGGGCACCCAGGGACGGTCGCGTCCGCGGACCATCTGGGCGCCGAGAACGACCATCAGCACGCCAAAGGGGGTGGCGTAGCCCGGCGCCGGGATGGGCAGGGCGGCCGGGAGCGCGAGGATCAGCAGCAGCAGGCCAAAGCCCCGCTCGCCCACGAGGGCGGCCAGCTCGCCGAGGGTGCAGTCCTTGCCGTCGAGGCGGGCCAGGAAGTCGACCAGCTCTTGCGAGAGGCGGGTGTCGGGCAGGACGGCCCCGGGGGCCTCGCCAGCAGCGGCGTCGGGAGCGGTGTCGGGCGGGGGCGTCGTCATGGTGCGGACCGGGGCACGGGGCCCCGCCGGCTACCCCGCGGAGCCCGCCGGGGAGCGGTGCGCTATGTTCCCGCACCACCGTGCCGGGGCCCCGGGGCCCCGCCCAGCACCGGAGCCCACCATGCCTGCATCGGAGCCCACCATGAAGGACCTCGCGCAGCGCCTCGACGCCGCCATCCGCGACGTGCCCGACTTCCCCAAGCCCGGCATCCTCTTCAAGGACATCACCCCCGTCCTCGCCGATCCCAAGCTGCTGCGCGCGACCGTCGACCACTTCGCCGAGAAGTGGGCCGGCGAGCACATCGACGCGGTCGTGGGCATGGAGTCGCGGGGCTTCATCTTCGGCGCGCCGCTGGCCATGGCCCTGTCCGCCGCCTTCGTGCCGGCCCGCAAGCCCGGCAAGCTGCCCTACAAGCGCATCGGCGCCGAGTACGAGCTCGAGTACGGCACCAACCGTCTCGAGATGCACGTCGACGCGGTCAAGCCCGGTCAGAAGGTGCTCATCATCGACGACCTGCTCGCCACCGGCGGCACGGCGGCCGCGACGGTCGACCTGGTCCGCCAGCTCGGCGGCGAGGTCGTGGGCTGCCTCTTCGTGGTCGAGCTCGGCTTCCTCGACGGCCGCAGCAAGCTGGACGTGCCGGTCGAGAGCGCCCTCATCTACTGAGCGCGCCCGTGCCCGCCCCCGCGCCCCCGTCGCGCGCCCGCCTCGGCTGGGCGCTGGCGGGGGTTCTTGCGGTCGGGCTGCTCTATGGCCAGGCCCTCGGCTTCGGCTTCGTGCACGACGACCGGGTGCTGCTCGAGGGCTCGGGCCGGCTGGCCCGCCTGTCGACCCTGCCCGCGGCGCTGGTCCACGACCTGTTCTGGCTCGCCGACGGGGCGGTCCGTCCCTCGCCCTACTGGCGGCCCCTGGTCACGGCCTCCTACTACCTGGACCGGGC
>CAXQUZ010000687.1:0-3212 GCA_964226865.1 Myxococcota bacterium
GGCATACGCGATAGCATGCGGTGACTGGAGTTCAGACGTGTGCTCTTCCGATCTCCGGCGCACTGGAGCAGGCCGAGGCCGTCGCCGTCGTTGCCCGCGAGGCTGACCTGGCTGAGATCGAGGTGGCCGTCGGGATCGACGCTGAGCTGGAGCCCCGCGCCCTCCGGGGCCGCGTTCTCCCAGCTCAGCAGGTTCCGCAGGATGAGGGGCCCGGTGGGGCGCTCGAGCTGCACGCCCCCGCCCGACTCGGTGGCGGTGTTGCCCCCGGCGCGGCTGCGGGTGAGGCGCCCGGTGGTGCGGGCCAGCAGCAGGCCGCCGCCGTAGCTGGCCGTGTTGCCCGTGGCCGTGAGCCCGGTGGCCGCGAGGCTGGTGATGGCGTCGCCGAAGAGCCCGCCGCCGGCGCCGGTGGCCTGGTTGTCGTGCACCCCCACCGTGTCGACCACCAGCTCGGCCAGGGCCGTGAGCACGATGCCCCCCCCGTCGCCGGCCGAGGTGTTGGCCCGGGCCTCGACCGTCGCCAGGGTGCCCGTGCCGCTGCCGCCGCCGTCGAGGTAGAGCCCCCCGCCCTGGCCTGCACTGTTCTCGGCCGCCTCGACCCGGGTGAGGGTGAAGAAGCCGTCGTCCAGCAGCACCCCGCCGCCGCCGGCCCCGGCGCCGTTGGTCGTGATGGCCACGTCCGTGAGGGTCAGCCAGGCGCTGTCGACCAGCAGCCCGCCCCCGTCCGAGCCGGCGACGTTGTCGGCCACCGTGCTGTTGACCAGGCTGGTCGCCACGCCGCTCCAGATGCCCCCGCCGTCGGCCGTCGCGGTGTTGCCCGTGACCGTGAGGGCGCTGCCCACGAGGCTGGCGGTGCCCACCACCCGCTCCAGCCAGATGCCGCCGCCGTCCTCGGCGCTGTTGCCCGTCAGGTCGACGGTGGTGAGGGTCAGGCGCGAGTCGAAGGCCGCGATGCCGCCCCCGTCTCCGACGACGCCGGCGCTGTTGTCGCGGATGGTGGCGGCCCGCACCGTGAGCGGGTGTTCCTCGGCCAGCACCCCCCCGCCGGTGCCGGCAGCCTGGTTGCCGCTGATCTCGCCGCTGAAGGTCGAGCCGCTGGTGACCACCCCGTCGAAGGCCAGCCCGCCGCCGGCCGAGCCGGCGCTGTTGTCGCGGACGACCGCCCGGGTCCAGGTGGTGTCGGAGAGGTAGGACGCGACGCCCCCGCCCCGGCTGCCGGCGGTGTTCGACTCGATGGTCACGTCCACCGCCGCCAGCACCGTGGCGTCGCCGATCCGGATGGCGCCGCCCTGGGAGTCGGCGGCATTGCGACGAAAGGTGACCTGGTCGAGCACGATGTTGGCCTCTTCGGCGAGCAGGCCGCCGCCCCGGTCCGCCCGGTTGTCGAGCACCTCGGTGTCGCCCATCTCGAGGCTGCTCTGGCGCACATAGAGCCCGCCGCCGTCGTAGCTGCCGCTCGCCTCGTTGCCCTGGATGGTGCAGCCCTGGATGAAGGCGCTGCTGTTCTCGAAGATGCCCAGGCCGACGCCCGAGGCGGCCCCGCCGTTGTCCTCGACGACGCTGTCGGTGAGGAAGAGGGTGCTGCCGCGGAGCTCGACGCCCTGGTCGCCCCCCGAGAGGGTCAGGCCGATCACCGAGACGGTCTCGCCGCGGGTGATCGCGAGCACGGTGTCGCCGGGCGCCGTCAGCGTCACGGCCGCGGTGCCGGCGGCCTGCAGGGTGAGCGAGCGGCCGCGGGTGTCGAAGGGGCCCGTCCAGGTGCCCCCGGCAATGGAGATGGTGTCGCCGCTGGATGCGTCGAGGATGGCGTCCTGGACGTCGTTGTGGTCGTAGCCAGACCCGCTGCCGACGGTGAGGGTGGCGCCGAGCGCGGCCGACGGGAGGGCCAGCAAGAGCAGGGGGGACATGGCGCACTCCGGTCAGGACGGGAGCACAGCATGGCAACGATCGGTGGCCCACGAAAGGGCCCGCGTGCGGACGGGACGACCGGGGCGGCGGGCGCGGTCCGGCCAGTGCTGGCCCTGGCCCTGGCTGGCGGGGGGGGCCGAGGCCGCGGCCCGTGGTGCCGTCGCGGGCCAGCGGCACAGGGCCGCGGCGCATGCGGGGATCCCGAGGGTGCGCGGGCCGCGACCACCGGGGCACCGCGGGGCAGGGCAGGGGAGCCAGCCCCCGCGGTCGCTGCTCCCGACGCGCCGCGCGCCAGCCGCCCCCCGCGGCTGCCCGCCGGCGGCCCCGAAGGACCGGGCGACCCCAGAACAGGCGTGTCAGCGCGCCTGTGGGCAGATGTGTGGAAAGCGTGGGGCACCGCCGCACGGCGCCGCCGCGCCCCGAACGTGGCAGGATGCGGCTTGCCCTCCCGACCGGGCGGGGCCACTGGCACTGCGGTGCCTGGCTCGGCGCGCCCGCGCCGCGGCGACCCGGTCGGCTCCCATCCCCATCCTCCTCGTCAAGGTTGCACGGATGACCCTTCGCGCAGCACGTCCCCCTCGCTCCGCCCTGCTCGGCACGGTCGGCATCCTCCTCGCGGGCCTCGGCCTCGCGGGCTGCGACATGGTCGAGGGTCTCCTCGGCGGTGGTGCGGCCGAGGCGACCCAGGCCGCCGAGTCGACGCTCAAGTCGGGCGACCTGCCCGCGGCCGTGGCCGCCTACCAGAAGGTCGGCACCGAGCACGCCGGTGATGTCGACGCCGCGACGGGCAACGCCTACGCCCTCCTGCTCCAGGGCCGCCACGCCGACGCGGACGCTGCCCTGGCGGCCGCCGAGGCGGACGCGGGAGAGCGGCTGCCCGAGATCAAGCTGCGCCGGGCCCTGGTCGCTCTGGACGCGGGCGATCTCGACGCGGTGGCCGAGCACGGCAAGGCCAGCGGACTTCCCCAGGGCCTGCTGCTCGCCGGTGAGGTCTCCCTCGCCGACGGCGAGCGGGACGGGGCCCGTGAGCTGCTCGCCCAGGTCAAGGGCGCCGGCGTCGGCGCGGCGGCCGAGGCCTACATCGAGCTCATCGACGACGACGAGCCCCTCATCGCGCTGCTGGCCGAGGCCCAGGCCCTCTGGGCCCTCGGCGAGCGCAAGGTGGCCGTGAAGTCGGCCGAAGAGCTCGTGCGGAACCTTCCCGAAGACCGCGACGACCGCTCGGCCCAGCTGCTGCTCTGGGCCGGCCGCGCGGTGTCGGTCCGCGAGGCCGACATCGCCCAGGGCCTGCTAGATCGGACGAGCAC
>CAXQUZ010000688.1:0-4668 GCA_964226865.1 Myxococcota bacterium
GACGGCATACGAGATAGCATGCGGTGACTGGAGTTCAGACGTGTGCTCTTCCGATCTCGCTGGCGGGGCAGCTTCGCGGGCTTTCCCGAGCCCCTGGCCTCGCTCACGGTGCCCCACTTCACGGTGACCTTCTGGCTGCTGCCCATGGCCCTGGCCGCCTGGACCCACGGCCTCGCCCGGGCCCGGGGCAAGGGCCGCCGCGCCGCCGGCCTCTGGGGGGTCGCCCTGCTGCCCGCCGCCACGGGCACCCTCTTCGCCCTGCGCGCCAGCCCCATGGTGCCCTCCCTCGGCGAGGTGGCGCTGACCTGGGCCCTCGTGGGGGCGCTGGGCCTGTGGTGGCAGGGCATCCGGGCCGCGCCCCAGGTGGCGGCCGGGCTCGGCGGGCGTCCCGTGCGGGCTGCGGCCCTCGTGCTCACGGTGGGCACGGCCTTCGGCGCCCTCTACGCCACCTCCATGGCCACCGGCCTGCCCTGGCTGGGCATCGGCGGCATGCTGGCGACCCACGGCATCGCGAACCTGCTCGCCGTGGTCGTGCTCGCCGCCTTCGCCCCGTCCCTGCCCGACCTGCCCGCCGGTGCCCCCGCGCCGGATCCGGCCCTGGCCACCGTGCCCGGCAACCCCACCCTCGCCGTGCTGGTCGACCGCAAGCGCATCCCCCTCGGCCCCGACCACCCCGCCGCCTGGGGCGCCCTCCGGGCCCGCATCCTCCGGGGCACGGTCTACCCGCTCCACGTCATGGAGCGCCGGGCCGCCTTCCTCGACGAGGGCCGCCCCGCCCGGGTCGGTGAGGTGATCGCCATGGGGCTGCGGCTGCCGACCCTGCCCGGGCTGCCGCCGGCGGTGCTGCCGGCCCAGGTGCGGGTCCACATCGCCGAAGAGACCGACGACAGCGTCACCTTCGGCTACTCGACGACCACGGATCACTACGGCTGCGGCCAGTGGCAGGTGCGGCTGGTGCGCGACGGCGACACCCTGGTCATGGAGATGGAGAGCCACCTCCGGCCCGTGCGCTGGTTCCTCTGGCCGGGCATCCCGGTCTACCGGCGGGTGCAGCAGGCGGCGGTGGCCAGCGCGGCCGCCGGGCTGCGGGCCGAGCTGCTGGGGAGCCTGCCCCAGGAAGAGTGAGCAGGCCACGGGGCTCTTGGCCCTCCCCTCCCGGGCATCCATGAGGTAGAGTCAAGGGGTGCTCTTGGCATGACAAGAGCATAGGGGCGCGTCCCCATCTCCCCTGTCTGGCTGCGATGCCCGGTCCCCCTCCCAGGCCCGACGTCCACGACCAGGAGCTCAAGCGGCTCCTGGCCTTCTGTGGTGGCTTCGCGCTCGTGGCCTCGGCGACCTACCTCGTGCCCGGCACCGAGCTGGTGCGCCCCTGGGTGGTGGGCGAGCGGGTGCCCCTGGTCCACCTCGTGGTCGAAGAGAGCCGGGTGGTCGAGAGCCAGCCCGGCGTGCTCCAGCTCGAGCGGGGGGCCCCCACGGTCGCCGACGCCGTCGCCGACGATGCCTTCGACACGGGGCTGCTCGGAGAGCCCACGGCGGAGGACGCGGAGGACGCGGTGGACGCGGACGACGCGGACGACGCGGAGGACGGAGAGCCGGCCCCGCCCGAGACGCCTGCGCCCGGGACAGCGGCGCCCGAGGCGACGTCGCCCGAAGCGGAGAAGCCCGAAGACACCGTCTCCGAAGACGTCTTGGCCGATCCGGAACCAGCGGATGCGGCGGACGCGGCCCCCTGGGACGACCAGCGCCCGGCCGCGGACGAGGGGGTGCCGCCGCTGCTGGCCCGCCTGCCCGCGCCGCCCCCCGGGGCGGAGCCCGCCGCCCCGTCCGCAGACGGCGTCGCCGTGGCCGCCGTGGCCGCCCCCTCTCCCGCCGCCCCCGCCGGGCCCGAGACCGTGGCCCCGGTCGAGGCCGACACCCGGGGCGCCCAGCCCCCGCCCGCGCCGCGGGCCGTCGCCGGCAACGTCGACCGCCCCGGCGCCGGCCGCCTGCCCGATCGCAGCCCCGCCGTCGGCACCCCCCTCGAGGTGCCCCCGGGCGCCCTCGACGCCTGGTTCACGGCCATGGCGCGGGCCGACGCGGGCATCCCCGGCGCCGTCGCCCGGGCGCTGCACTGGGGCGACTCGACCATCGCCGCCGACGGCATCACCAAGACGGTGCGCGGGCGCCTCCAGAAGCGCTTCGGCGACGCGGGCCCGGGCTTCCTCGCCGTCCACGTCGATCCCCGCTGGTCCATGCGCCCGAGCGTGCTCCGCGCCACCAAGGGCTCGTGGAAGACCCGCACCATCACCTTCGGCGGCGCCGGCAACGGCCACTACGGCCTCGCCGGCACGGTCTCCACCACCCACGGCGCCGCGAGCAGCACCCTCGGCGGCCGCAAGGTGGGCGACCAGCGCCAAGAGCTCCACGTCGCCGATCTGAGCTTCCAGCTCCGGCCGGGCGGCGGCACCCTGCGCATCTCCGTGCCCGGGGGGCCCACGGTGGCCCTGCCCACGGCCAGCGCGGCCGTGGCCGACGCCCACCACCGCCTCGAGCTGCCCGACGACACCCGCAAGGTCGTCGTCTCGGCCGCCGGGGACGGCCCCGTGACCGTCTACGGCATCGCCCTCGAGACCGGTTCCGCCGGGATCACCTGGGAGACGCTCGGGGTCGCCGGCTCGAGCCAGACCAGCATGCTGCGCCAGGGCGCCAACCACCTCGCCCGCCAGGTCGCCCAGCGCGATCCCGACCTGGTCATCTACCAGATGGGCGGCAACGAGCTCGGCTACCCGGCCCTCAAGGCCAAGGACGGCGGCGTCTGGCGCGACCGCTACGTGCGGGTGGTCCAGCGGCTGCGGGCCGGGGCCCCCGAGGCGAGCTGCCTGCTCATCACGCCCCTCGACCAGGGCGAGCGGGTGCGCGGGGCCATCCACAGCAAGGCCAGCCTCGACAACATGGTGCGGCTCCAGCGCGAGGTGGCCCAGGAGCTGGGCTGCGCCTTCTGGGACGCCCGGGCCGCGATGGGCGGCAGGGCGCCTACGCCCGCTGGCTCTCCCACAAGCTCGCCTGGGGCGACCTCTACCACCTGACCAACAAGGGCCTCACGCTCATCGGCCACAGCCTCGCCGACGCGATGGAGGCGGCCTACGACGAGTGGCGGGCGGCCAACCCCGTGGTGGCCGCAGACACGGCCAGCCCCTGACGGGAAGCCCCTGACGGGAAGCCCATCGGGAACGGCCGCTGTCAGGCCATCTTGAACGAGGCGGGGCTCAGCGGATCTTGAGCGGGCAGTGGCCGCTCTCCATGCGCAGCGAGCCACCGGGCACGCTGTAGTCGACCGCCACCGGGCCGAGGCTGGCGGCGCGGGAGCCGTCGACGGGGGCCGCCACGAACCACCAGGTGAGGATGCGCTGCTCGCCGCCGCCCTCGACATCCGAGACCCGGCCGGCGGCCCGGCGCACGGCCCGGGCGTTCTGGGCCGACACGGTGATGCCCGCCCAGTCGACCGCCACCCCCTCCTGGGCGCGCACGGTGGTCTTGATCCAGGCGGCGTCGGACTCGGTGCCGCCCACGGTCTCGCCCCCGCAGAGCACGGCGATCTGGACCTCGGCGTTGCCCTTGAAGTCGCTCGGTCGATCGCTGAGCGAGGGGCCGCAGCCCGCGAGGGCGAGCGCCAGGGCGCCAGCCGCCCAGGGGGCGCGGCCGGCCGTCGTTGGCTCGGAGGGTGGGGGGGAGGCGAGCATCACGGCCCAGCGTAGCCGATGCGGACGGCCACCGCCGGTCAGGGGGCCGTGTCGAACAGGGGCTCGCGGTCGGCAAAGGCAGCCACACCGCCGCCCGTGAGGGCCGCGGCCTCCAGCCAGGCCTCGAGGAAGAGCTCGGCCGAGCGGGTGTAGCCCGCCTGGGAGAAGTGGATGAGGTCCCAGCCGGCCAGGGGCGGGTCGGCCGCCCGCCAGCTCACCATGGCGCCGGGCCCGCCCTGGGCCTGCTGCCAGTCCCAGAAGGCGCAGCCGAACTCGGGCGCGACCGCGCGCTGGACCCCGGCCACGAGCGCCGTGCGGCCCCAGACCTTGTAGGTCTTGTGCTTCTGGACCGACACGCCCCGGTCGGAGGGCCCCACGAGCACGCAGGGGGCGTCGGGCAGCACCGCGCGCATGCGGCGGAGCACCTCGCGCAGGTCTTCGCGGTAGGCGTCCATGGCGTAGTCGCGGTCGGCCGCCTCGTTCGTGCCGTAGGCCAGCACCACCATGTCGGGGGCCAGCGCCGCGAGGCCGGGCTGCCAGAGCGCCTCGTCCCAGTCCAGCCACGACCGCGCCGTGCGCCCGCGGATGCCCACGGCGTCGACAATGACCCCTGGACCTTCGTTCTCGACCGATGCCCCGAAGATGCGCACCTCGCCATCGCCCGCCGGCCGCACGGTCAGGCGGTGGGCCCCGGCGGGCACCTGGACGACGTGGCGCTGGAGGCCGGGCCGGTCGGCGTGGGTCGAGACCGTGCGGGCCGGGGTGTCGTCGACCGTGAGCACGAGGCCGCCCCCGGCGGGCTGGCCGAGGGTGAAGAGCTCGACCTTGCTGAGCGAGCGGCCCTGGGGGTTGCTGCGGGTGGTCTCGAGGGTGCCGAAGTCGGCCGGATCCGCCGAGGCCACGCTCGCGCCCCCGGCGCCGTAGAGGCCGTCGGCCCGGCCACCGCGCC
>CAXQUZ010000689.1:0-7028 GCA_964226865.1 Myxococcota bacterium
CCCGGCCGACCGGGTGGCGGATGGACTCGATGAGCTCCGGGGGCAGGCCGCGGCCGGTGACCCCCGTGAAGACCGGCGGCGCCCGGAGGCCGCCCGGCTCGAGCACCTGGAGGGCACGCCGGGCGCGGTGGCCCAGGTTGCCGCCGGCGGTGGCCTCGACCAGGGCCTCGAGGCGGGCGCGCACGAGGGGCGGGTGGCGGGCCAGCGAGGCCAGGGCCGAGACGTCGGCGCGATCCGGGCCCCCCCGGGCGAGCACGAGCAGCTCCAGCACCCGGATGTGGGCCGGCTGGCCGCCCTCGCCGGCGGTGAGGGCCGCGCCCGGCGGGGGCACGACCACGGCGAGGTCCTCGTCGGGCAGCGAGGCCAGCCGGGGCTCGAGCAGCCGGGCCGCGTCCTCGCCCTTGCCGGCGTAGAGGAGGTGCTCGGCGAGAGCGATGTCGGCCTCGGTGCGGGCGAAGCGGTCGGTGCTCTCGCCCACGATGCGGTTGCGCAGGGCGTGGTGGAAGTCGAGGGCCCAGGCGGCCTGGGCGGGGTCGTCCGAGTCGACCAGACAGGCCGCGAGCACGGCCTGGGCGAGGGCGAGGGGCGGGGTCCAGCCGAGCAGCCAGTCGGCGAGGGCCGTGCTGTCGCTGCTCTCGGCCCGCAGCCGGCCCACGGCGGCCTCGGCCACCTGGGCGAGCTGGTCAGGCGAGCGGGTGGGGGTGCCGGTCGAGCCCGGGCGGCTCAGCTCGCGGGCCTCGAGGGTGGCCCGGTAGAGCTCGTCGAGGGGGCCCGTCTCGTCCCGGAGATTGGCCAAGATGCGCTCAGACAAGGCGTAGCCGGCGGGGGTGCGGGGCTTGGCGGCCAGCCGGGCGGCCTCGCGCAGGCGGGCCTCCCCGACCAGCCCCGTCAGCGTCGCGACCCAGAGGAAGCGGGCGCCGTTGCCCAGGGTCGACTGCCAGGCGGCGTCGCCGCAGACCACCTCGTTGCGGCCGGTCTGCTCGATGACCTCGAGAGGCAGCCGCTCCAGAGGCAGCTCGGCGACGTCGCCCAGCCGGGAGATGGCCACGAGCTGGCAGCGGGTGGCCGTGATGAGCAGCCGCCAGGTGGCCCGGGGGCGCGCGTCGAGGGCGCCGTCCATGGTCGCCGGGGTGCCCGTGTGGAGCCAGACGAGGATCGGGTCCTCGGGGGCGATGTGGCCCGCCATCCAGACCCGGTCGAGGGCGGTCGTCTCTTCGATCCAGGGCCCCTCGGGGGTGGGCAGGTCGGAGTAGACCGGGTGGGTCGCGCCGCGCAGCAGCCGGCCCATCGCGATGGCCTCGCGGGCCTCGCCGCCCTTGCCATAGGGCACGGAGTACTGGATGAGGCCCGCGGTGAGGATGTCGCCCAGCAGCCGCTCCTGGTAGCTCGCCGGGTGGGCGGCGAGCAGGTCGGTGGCCTTGCCCGCGTCGCCGGCAGCCCCGGCGATCCAGACCCCCTTGGCCGTCTGGCAGAGCCAGGGCCGGGTGGCGGCGCCCGAGGGCAGGGTCAGCTCGCCCTTGAGGGGCACGCAGTGGTGCACGGTGCCCAGGCCGGACTTCTGGACGAAGCGGCAGGTGTCGACGGCTTCGGCGGCGATCTCGCCCATGGGCGCACTCCGGAGGCTGCGGGGGCAGGAGGGGACGGGGGAGGGGACCGGCGGCGGCACGGGCCCCTCGACCCGGCGCCGCCTCTCTATGCCGCTGGCGGGCCCTGCGGTGTGACCCGAGGACGCCACCCGGACGGGGGAGCCTCTGGTCTCGCGGGGCCGCGCCTCAAGGGGGCGGGGCCGCAGCCGCGCGCTGGCGCAGGGCCTGGTCGACCTGGAGCACCTTGGCGGCGGTCTCGGGATCCCCCGCCAGCTTGAGCATCTTGGCCGTGCGCGGCAGCAGCGAGGGGTCGCGGCCGTGGGCCTGGGCGGCCCGGGCGAGGGTCTGGAGGTCGCCCTTCCGGGCCACGTCGGCGAGCAGCACCACCAGCGAGGGGCCGGTGGGCGGGTCGCCGAGCGAGCGGGCCACCTGGACCGCGGGCTCCCAGCGGCCCGAGCCCGCCAGGGCGATCGCGTAGTGGTGGCCGATGAGCCCCTGGGGATCGCAGCCCCGCTTGAGGGCCCACTGGCCCCGCTCGACCGCCAGCTCGACCTTGCGGGCCTCGAGCAGCGACATCACGACCATGTCGCAGACGTCGCGGTAGGGCGGGTCGCCGCCGAGGGCCTCCTGGAAGAGGGCGTCGGTGCGCGCGTAGTCCTTGTCGCGGTGCACGTACCAGGCGAGGCCGCCGGCGGTGAAGGGCGTCGGGTTCACCGTGTGGGCGTGCTCCCAGACCGTCCGGCTGTCCTTCCAGTGGGGCAGCCGCAGCTGGATGAGCAGCACGGCGGGCACGGCCGCCGCGGCGATGTGGACGGGGCGGAGGCTGCGGGGCAGGGCCGTGGCGAGGGTGAGGCCCAGGCCCGCCATCGGGAAGTAGAGGTAGCGCTCGCCCAGCAGCCCCTTGTCGAGGGTGGCCGCGAGCGAGGGCGCCCAGGTGAGCAGGGCCCAGGCGACCCCGGCCAGGGCGAGGGCCCGCCGCTCGGCCCGCCACACGGCCGCCCCGATGGCGCCCAGGGCCACGGCCGCGCCGAAGAGGGTCTCGTGGGCCGGGGGCAGGTAGTGGAGGTGGCGGGCCGGGGTGAGGGGCCAGGGCCAGACCAGCAGCTTGCCGTAGACGCCGATGACCTGGGGCAGGCCCTCGGTGAGCAGCGAGATCGACGCCGCCGTGGGGGCGATGGCGCTGTCGATGTCGGCGAGACGACGCAGGGGAAGGTAGACGAGAACGGCCGCCACAAGGGCACCGTAGCGCTGCCAGGCAAAGCGCGGGCGGTCGTCGCCCCGCTGCCAGAAGAGGCCCCGGCCGAGGTCGAGGGCGAGCAGCATCAGGGGCGCCAGCACGGCGCTCTCCTTCGACAGCAGGCCCGCGAGCGCGGCGAGGGTCGCCCCGGCGAGGCGAGCCGGTCGGTGCTCGTCCGGATCCAGCACCAGCCACAGGGCCGCGAGGGTCAGGGCCGCGGCCATGGCGTCGTTGCGCGCAGCGACCAGGGCCAGCACCTCGATCTGGGTCGGGTGGAAGGCGAAGAGGGTGGCGCCGGCGAGGGCCGCGGTGACGGGCACGAGCCGGATGAGCACGGCGTAGAGGGCGCCCACGGCGGCGAGGTGCCAGAGCAGGCTGTGGACGTGGGCGGCGGCGCTCGACAGGCCGAAGAGGGCCAGGTCGACGGCGAGGCTCGTGAGCATCAAGGGGCGGTAGTAGCCGCTCTTGAGGTGTTCGAGGCGCGTCGTCGACCAGAGGTCGCGGGTGAAGAACTCGCCGATGTTGGCGAGGCTGTGGGTGACCTGGTTGTCCTTGATCAGCGCCTCGTCGTCCCACGAGAACTCGACGCCCCAGAGCTGGGCGAAGGTGAGGGTGGTGACGACGAGCAGGATCCAGAGGCCGGTGTGGCGGCCCTGGGGGCGCGGCGCGGACATGGGTCTCCCTCAGCTCGCGGCGTGGTCGATGAGCGCGGCCATGCCGCCGGCCGCGAAGACGGCCTGGGCCTCCTGGGCGGGGCAGCGGCCCCGGTCGAGGCGGGTGTGGAGCGGGGCCAGCAGGGCCTCTTCGCCGTGGCCCCGGGCGGCCAGGGCCGACCCGATGACCCCCAGGATCTCGCCCACGAGGCCCGGCACGGGCGGCGGTGCAGCGAGGCCCTGGCGCACGGCAGCGTGGTGCCAGCGGGCCATGGCGGGCCAGGCCTCGTCGCCGAGGTGGCGCTCGAGCAGGGCGGCCAGGGCCGGGGCGGCACAGGCCACGCCCACCCCGAAGGCGGCGGCGGCCATGGTCTCGCCCAGGGGCTGCTGGCAGGCGGCCCGGAGCTCGATGGTGCCGTGGTTCGAGCGGGGCCGGGCCGAGTTCCAGATGTAGTGCTCGTGGGTGAGGAAGTCCTGCCAGGCCGCGTCTGCCGCCGTGTCGGGCAGGCCGGCGAGGTGGTCGGCGAAGTGGCCGCTGCAGGCGTGGGCCGTGGGGCCCTCGTAGCGGATGAGCCAGGGCTGGTTGACGTAGCGCCGGATCATGTCGGCGGCGTCGCGGTCGGGCCCGGTGGGCATGCCGTGGCGGCCCTGGGCGGCGCCGATGACGCCCATGCGGGCCTCGCGCAGGGAGCAGACCCCGTGGTCGCGGCCGTCGGCGATGGGCGAGTTGGCGCAGAGGGCCACGAGGGCCGGCGTCAGCATGTGGCCGACGGTGGTCTGGAGCACGAGCTCGTCGCGCCCGATGGCGGCGTGGACCTGGTCGCTGGCGGTCAGCGCGAAGGAGAGCCAGTCGTCGCCGATGACCTCGTGGAGGGTGCCGTAGCGCTGCTTGCCCGTCATCAGGGCGGCGGTGGGGCCCGTCGCCGGCTGGATGCCGTAGCCGAGGATGCGCTGGCCCGAGCGGGCGGCCGCCTCCTGGATGAGGGCGAGGGCCTCGGCGTGGGCCGCGGCCGTGCCCAGCAGGTGGGGGTGGGGCCCGACGACGATCTCGATGGTGCCGCGGCCCACCTCGGCGACGATCTGGAAGCGCGGGCCGGCCAGCTCGACCATCAGCCCGCTGGCCTCCCGCTTGGGGCGCAGCTCGGGGGCCAGCTCTTCGAGAATGGGCCAGAGCTCACCGATCTCGCCAGCCGTTCCATCGGGGCGCACGATGGGGTGCTCGGACTCGCGGCCGACGGTGCGGGCGGCGGGGATGGTGTCGCTGAAGCCCGCGACGAAGCGGGCGGCGAGCAGCTGGACCCAGGGGTCGGTGCGCTCCACTCAGCCCTCCATCTGGGCGCAGAGCGCCGGGAGCTCGGTGAGGTGGGCGCAGACGTAGGGGCTCGAGGTGGGGCCCCGGTCGATGGCGCCGGTGAAGTAGACGCCCCGGGCGCCGACGGCGTGGGCGCCGGCGATGTCGGTCTCGTCCCGGTCGCCCACGTGCACGATGCCCTCGACGGGGATGTCGAGGGCCGCGGCGGCGGCGGGGTAGGGCTTGGGATCGGGCTTGCTGGCGCCGACCTCGTCGGAGAAGAAGAAGGCCGAGAAGTGGCGGGCGAGGCCGTGGCCCTCGAGGATCTGGCGGAGCCCGGCGGCGGGGGTCACGATGCTGTCGGAGATGATCGCCAGGGGGTAGCGGGCGGCGAGCGCGGCGAGGGCCGCGCCGGCGCCGGGCAGCGGATCCGGCGGGATCTCGACCTCCATCGTGGAGAGCCGCGTGACCAGCTCGTCGAAGCCGGCGGGGCGGGTGAGGCCGAGGGCCGAGAGGGCGTGGTCGACCCGGACCCCGACGGGCGGGGTGTGGTGCTCCTGCTTCCACCAGATCTTGAACTGGGCCGTGGCGGCGTCCCAGGCGGCCCGGGCCTCGGCCTCGGGGATGCCCTTGGGGGCCACGAGCTCGACGAAGCCCCGGGCGCGGGCCTCGACCTTGGGGGGCAGGCCCCGGGCGGCACGGCGCGGCTCGTCGGAGTCGTCGATGACGAGGGTGTCCCAGAGGTCGAAGGTGAGTGCGCGGACGGGTCGAGGGGTGCCGGCGGCCATGCGCTGCTCCTGTGCAGGGGGCCCCCCGGAGCGGGGGCGGGCGGTGCTGCGGCCGGGACTATCCGGTCGCGGGGGCCGCCGTGGCCCGGGCGCGGGCGCCCAGCCGGGAAAGCGCTGCCGGGCCCCAACCGGGGCTTTCCGCACCCGGGCGGCCGGTGTAAGGTGGTGCTTGACACGCCGGACGCGCGTCCGGTCTGTCGCCTCGGGCGCTGTCCCGTGCGGCCCCGCTGTCCGGTGCCCCCCGTCCGCGTCCGCCCCTCGTCCCCCGTTCGCCCCGGAGTCTCCGTGCCTTGCTGGTCCGCCACCGTCGGTGCCTCCGCTGTGCGTGGCCTCGTCGTGCTGCGCCGGCTCGCCGGGGACGAGAGCGGGGCCTCCCACATCGAGTACGCGCTCATCGCCGGCCTCGCGGGCACCCTGCTCATCGGCGCCTACATCCGGCTGGCCGACGGCCTCGACACCTTCTTCCGGGCCCTGTCGGGCATGCTCGACGGCGTGCTCTGAGCGCCTGCGGGCGCAGCACCCGCGGAGTGAGCGGAGAGGTCGGGCCCCTGAAGCGGCGCGGCCCCCAGCAGCGGGGGCCTCGTGGGGCGGGGGAGCGCCGCGGTGGGCTCAGACCTCGCGGCGGTACTGCTCGTCGAACTCGACGCAGGTGCCGTTCTGGCAGAGGCGGGTGCTGACCACGAGCCGGTCGGCCTCGACCGCGAGGGTGCGCTCGAGACGGTGCTCGGGGCCGTCGACCCGGAGCTGGGCGCGGCCGTCGTCGAGGAGGGTCCAGGTGGCGGCGCCGTCGTCGCCGGCGTCGACCAGCAGACGGTCCTCGACGGGGATGAGCTCGAGCCGGGCGCCGGCCGTGTCGGCCACCTCGGCGCTCGCCGCGCGGGACCAGACGCCGCTGAGGGGCCCGTCGCGGCCGGGGCCGGTCTCGTCGTCGGCGAGCGCGGCAGGGCCGAGCAGCCCGAGGGCGGCGGCGACGACGAGGGGGTGGGCATCAATGCGCATGGCGGCTCCGGAGCGTGGGGGCACTGTAGTCTCCTGAGCGGACGGGCACAGTCCCTCCCGTGCATGGGCAGATGCAGCGCATGCATCGTTTCGCGTTGGTCACAGAGGGCCGCCGGCCCGGGACGGCCCGCCCCGGCTGCCGTGTCGAGGCGCCGCCAACGGTGTACGGGGGAGGTCCTGCCCGCCGCGGGCCCGGACCCTGCCGCTGCTGCGGTGGTCGCCGGGACGCGGGCTGTTGGCGCCCCCCGCCCTGGAGTGCCCCCGTGCTGCTCGGTTCTCGCCGATCCCTGCCCCCCGTCGCCTCCGCCGCGGGCCTCCTCTGCGCCCTGGGTGTCGCCGCCTGCGGCCCCAAGTCGGCCAAGGTCGCCGACCCTGCGGCCGCCGCGGCGCCCGAGGTCATCGCCGACACCCCGGTGCTGCCCGCCCCCGAGGCGCCTGTCTACTCGGTGGGGCGCACCGAGGCCGCCGACCCGC
>CAXQUZ010000690.1:0-5149 GCA_964226865.1 Myxococcota bacterium
CGCCTTCGACGGCCTGGGGCCTGTGGCGGTCAAGGGTCTCGCCGCGCCCGTCGACGTGCACGTGCTGCAGCGGCCCGTGCTCTGAGCGCCCGTGCCCTGGGTGCCGGGGCGCGGGCCTGAAGCGCCGCGCCCCCCGGCGCAGGACCGGGGGGCGGGAGGCGGGGCACCACGGGCCTCCGCCGCGGCGCTTCTTGCCCTTCTTGCCCTTCTTCTTCGGGTTCTTGCTGACGAAGTCGCCGAAGTAGACCGTCGCCTCGATGCCGATGGCGAAGTACTGGACGGGGTTGAGGCCCGCGTTCAGGCCGAAGCTCTCGTCTTCGACGTGGAGCTCCTGGCGGTAGGCGAAGGGGATCTTGGTGTAGAGCGACAGCTCGATGGCCTGCTTCTTGAGCTTGTAGTAGCCACCGGCGTGGAGGCGGGCGATGTAGTTGCCGAGGGTGTAGTCGCTGCCGTCGTCTTCGTGGGACTTGAACTTCATGCGGCCCATGCCGAGGCCGCCACCCATGAAGGCCGCCATGCCCGAGCCCGTGAACAGGATCTTGTCGAGCTCGACGTTCATGTTGAAGGACGAGAAGTTCTTGCCCATGCCGATGTTCGGCCGCAGGCCCACGCGCCACTCGTCGTTGAAGTAGACCATGGCCTTGGCGCCCAGCTGGAAGTCACCGGCGACACCCGGGTACTTGTCCTTGTTGAGGCGGCCCTTCTCGTCGGCATAGGCGGTGCCGATGGCCGTGCCCTCGATCTCGTCGCCCCAGTTGTCGAACTTCGGGTTCGTCGACGGCACGGACGGGGGGAAGACCTGGGTGCTGATGGAGGGCCCGACGCCCCACATCTTGGGACCCTTGGCCGCGACAGCGTCGTTGGAGCCCGCAAGGGCCGCGAGCAGCAGGAGGCTGGTCATCACTTCTCCGGGGAGCCGCTCGGCGCGGGCTCCGGTGGCTGGGGTTCGGTCGAGCTGGTCTGGGGCATTCCCGGACGGTCGGGGCGCACATAGACGGGCTCGATGATGCCCTGACGTCGCATCCGCGGCGAAACTTCAATCCGAACGTCGATGCCGGCCTCGACCGTGAAGGGCTGGCCCGAGAAGGTGTACTCGCCCTTCGGGAGCATGCCGACGAAGAGGCCGTCGTCTTGGACCGAGCGCATGGCGTGCTCGACGGCCTTGCGCTGGTTGGGGTCGAAGGGCATCACCTTGGCCTCGAGGGTCGACGAGCGTGCGGGCACGCTGACCAGCTCGACCCGGCCGTAGTGGTTGTCGATGTCCCAGAGCCAGTCGACGATCTCGCGGGTGCCGTGGATGCGGGCGGCCTCTTGCAGGCGCTCGCGCACCTGGAGCACCCGCCCCAGCTCGCGCGCAGCGAAGGCGCCGGTCAGGTAGTCCTTCTCGGTCAGCTTGACCTCGAGGCGGACGAGCTTGCGGAAGGTCTTGTCGACCCCCTCCCAGATCTGCCGCTGGCTCAAGCGCTCCATCTCATCGGAGAGCCGGGCGTGCTCGGCCTCGCGGGTCTGGAGGTCGCGGTCGCTCGCCTCTTCGGCCGGGGCGGCGTGGGCGCGCGGGACCGCCACGGCCGCGAGCAGGCCACCGAGCACCGCCAGCCGCAGGACCAGGGCAGCGGCGGGGGCCACGACCGTGGCGCGGACCACACCAGCGGGGCGGGTGTGGAGGCGGGGGTGGTGCTGTCGGGGGATTCGTGGGGGCATCGGACCTGCTTCGCTCGACGGGGCGCAGACTAATGGATTGTGGCGGGGATTCAAGCGCCCGAGGGCGGCGGCCACGTCCCTGTCGCCGGTTGCACGGCGATGGCGCGGAGCGGTGATGGCCAGCCCGAGGCGCTGCCGTTACGCCGCCCCGGTGAGACCCTTTGTCGTCAGCCACCGAGACGCCCTCGCCCATGGCGTCATCGCCGGAGTGGGGCTGCCTGGCACCGGAGAACCGGTGCCCGAGGCCGTTCTCGCACGCCTCCACGACGACGAGCGGGCCCTTGCCCGGGGCATGCGCGGCTACCGCCAAGAGAGCTTCGTCGGCGGCCGTCTCGCCGCTGCGGCGGCCCTCGAGCTGCTCGGCCACGGCCCGGCGGCGGTCGGCATCGGTGCCCGCGGAGAGCCCCTGGCGCCGCACGGGGTGACGCTGTCGATCACCCACAAGCGCCACCACGCGGTGGCCATCGCCGCCCGGGCCGACCACGGCGACGTGGGCATCGACCTCGAAGATCTCAAGCCCGAGCGCATGGGGATCGCCTCGCGGGTGCTGCGGGCCGACGAGCTCGCCGCCGTCGAGGCCCTGCCCCGCGACCGCCAGTGGACGGCCACGGTCACCCGCTTCGCCCTCAAGGAGGCCGTCTACAAGGCGCTGGCGCCCCGGGTCCAGCGCTTCATCGGCTTCGAAGAGGCCGAGCTGGACGTGGGCATGGACGGCCGGGCCTCCGTGCGGCTCTTCCTCGATCCCCCGGGCCCGCCCGTCCACCTCGACGCGCGCTACGCCTGGCTCGCGGGTGGGGTGCTGGCGACGGTCCGCGCCGAGTGGGCCGACCGCCAGCCTGCGCCCGACCTCGACGACGAAGACCCGTCCCCCGACGCGGCGGCCGCTGCCCTGGCCATGGTCGATGACGACGGGGATGTCGCCGGAGACTGATCCCGGTCCGCGGGCAATCCGGACGGGCGGTTCCCGCGGGATCTCCCCTGTGGTAGTCAAGGGGGCCCGGGCGCGCGCGCGCCGCCGGACGGCCGCGCCACCCGGTGTGCCGCGTCTGCCTCCCCCACCGCTCCGCGCCCCCGAAAGATGGCCCCGCTCTGCGGGGACCGACCGCCCCGCAGCGAGGACCCCATGGCGGAAGCCGCCGAGTCGACAGCCCAGCAGCTCTTCAAGAAGTGGCAGGCGGGCGACGCCCAAGCCGGCCAGGCCATGGCCCAGAAGTTCACCGACTGGTTCTACGCCGTTTCTGCCGTGCGCCTCGGCGACACGGCGGGCCGCCCGCCCCTCGATCGGGCCTGCCAGACCTTCGCCCAGGGCATCACGGGCGTGGCCCGCTCCGGTGAGCTGGTGCCGTGGGCCCACAAGATCATCCTCGACGAGCTCGAGGCGGCGGGGGGCCGCATCCACGGGGGCGACTTTCCGAACTCGCTGACCGGCAACCGACCGCCGACGCTGCTGCTGCGCCGGGCCCGCACCCACCTCACCGAGCACCAGGTCGAGCTGCTCGCGCTGACCTTCGACCCGGCCGTGCCCCTCGCGACCCTCGAGGCCCGCGCCGAGGCCCTCGGCGGCTGGCCCCACGCCATCCTCGATGCGCGCTATGCCCTCAAGCGGGTGCTGCGGCGCTCGGAGGGCGTCAACTTCGCCGTCGCGCCCGAGTCTCCCGACCTGGACCGGGCGCCCCTGCCCCTCTACGAGGCGGCCCGCATGGCCTCGGCCGAGGAAGAGGGCTTCTTCGAGCAGTGGCTGCTGACCGACATCGACCTCTGCCGCGACGTGGCCGAGTTCGCCACCTTTGCCCACGCCCTGCGCACGGGCCTCTACGCCGAGCCGGTCGCCGCCCCGGCCCCCTCCCCTGCCCCGGTGCGCGCGGCGCCGGCCCCCGCGCCCCGGCCCGCACCGGCCCCGGCCCCCGCGGCCGACGACGCGCCTCTGGGCCCTGCGGTCGACGCCCGTCCGGCGGCGCCCAAGGCGATGATCGGCATGGTGGTTGCCGGCGTGCTGCTCGTGCTGGCGGTCAGCGTGGCGGTTCTCAACGGCTACCTCGGCTGAACCATGAGCGACGACCTCACCGCCGGCTGGACCTTCGACCAAGACCTCGTCCGCCAGATGCGCCTCGAGACGGCCGGGCGGGCCCTGGCCGGCCAAGACCCCTACCGGGCCTTCGCAGAGGCCGAGGAGCTGCTCCAGCACCACCCGGCCGCCCTCTCTGCGCTGCGCCTGGCCGGGGCGGCCGCCCTCACCCTCGGCGACGGCGCCACCGCGGCGGCGGCCCTCGCGCCGGTGGTGGACGCGGCCCCGGACGACTCCGGCGCCTGGGTCCAGCTCGGCTGGGCGCGCTTCCTGACCGCCGACATCCCGGGGGGCATCGACGCCCTCGGGCGCGCCACCGCCCTGGATCCCGAAGACGCGGATGCCTGGTACCGGCTGTCGGTGGCCTCGGCCTGGCTCGACCAGGCCGCGAGCCGTGCGGCAGCCGAGCGGGCGGCGGGCTTCGACCTCGAGGCCTACCCCTTCCCGATGGAGCTGCCGGACGAGAGCTGGGCCCACGTGCTCGCCCAGTCGCTGGCGCTCCAGACCCCGGCCATCCAGGCCTTCTACCAGGAGGTGCCGGTCCACTGGCGGCCGCGTCCGACGGTCGAAGACCTGCGCCGCATCGCCCCCTCCCACCCGCCGCTGGTGTTTGCGCTGGGCGCGGAGGAGCCTCCGGATCCCGGCGAGCTCATCGACGACGAGGGCGAGCTCATCGAGCTGGCCGAGCTGCGCCGGGTGCCCTCGGCCGTGTGGCTCTACCAGGAGAACATCGCCCGGATCCCCGCCGCCGAGGACGAGCTCGTGGAGCGGATCTCCGAGGCCCTGCGCACCGAGGCCCAGGCCTGGCTGGACGCCCTCGACGTCATCGAGCAGCTCACCGAGCAGGACGACTGAGCGCCCGGGTGGCCCCCCGCGGGGCCCGGCCCGTGGCTACTCCCACTCGATGGTGGCGGGCGGCTTGTTGCTGATGTCGTAGGCGACGCGGTTGATGCCGCGCACCTCGTTGATGATGCGCGTCGAGATGCGCTCGATGACATCCCAGGGCATGCGCACGATGCGCGCCGTCATGCCGTCGGTGGAGTGCACACAGCGCACGACGCAGGGCTGCTCGTAGGTGCGGGCGTCGCCCATGACGCCGACGCTGCGCACGGGCAGCAGCACCACGAGGGCCTGCCAGATCTGGTCGTAGAGGCCGGCGCTGCGGATCTCTTCCTGCATGATGGCGTCCGCCTTCTGGAGCAGGGCCACCCGCTCGGCGGTGATGTCTCCGAGGATGCGGACGGCGAGGCCGGGGCCCGGGAAGGGGTGGCGACCGATGCGGCGCTCGGGCAGGCCGAGCTCGCGGCCGAGGGCACGGACCTCGTCCTTGAAGAGCTCGCGCAGGGGCTCGAGCAGGGCGAAGCCGAGGTCTTCGGGCAGCCC
>CAXQUZ010000691.1:0-8384 GCA_964226865.1 Myxococcota bacterium
TCGGCGCCGACGATGTGGGTCGCCGCAGGGGGCAGGCTCAGCACCTTGCGGGTCTTGCCGGCCAGCTTCGGCCAAGCGTCGGCGGCGAGGTCGCGGCCCGGAGCGGGGCCCTTGCCGGCGGCGAGCAGGGCCGCCTCGATGGGGATCGTGCCGGCGCCACAGAAGGGATCGACCAGGGGCTCGCCCGGCGACCAGCCCGCGGCGAAGAGCATGGCCGCACCGAGGTTCTCGCGGATCGGCGCCTTGCCGGCCTCCCGCCGCCAGCCGCGCCGGTGGAGCAGCTCGCCGGCGACGTCGATGGTCACGGTCATCTGGTCCTTGACCAGCTGGACCTGGACCCGCTGCTGGCGCCGGGGACGGCGGCCCCGGGGGGGCAGCAGGGGGCGGCCGCGGAGGCTGTCGAAGATGGCGTTCTCGACCTTCTTCTCGACGGCCTTGCGGTGGCGCAGGCGCGACTTGCTGGTGCTGACCGACACCTCGAGGTCGTCCCGCGGGCGCAGGTAGGGGGTCCAGTCCATGCTGCGGAGGCGCTGGGCCAGCTCCTCGTAGGTCTTGGCCTTCGAGCGACCGATCTGCAGCAGCAGCCGGGTCGGGGTGTGGAGCACGGCAGCGAGGGCCACCCCGTGCTCCAGGCCGGCGTCGAAGCGCAGGTGTCCGGGCGCGGTGGTGGCGTGGATGCCGTGGAGGGAGAGCTCGTGGGCCACGACGGGCTCGAGTCCAGGGGCGATGGTGGCGATCCAGGTGGGCATGGCCGCGGGTTATCCCGGCGGGGCCACCGGGGGACAGGGCGTCCCCTGCACAGGAGCCGCCGTGACCCCCTTTCGCATCCGTGCCCGCATCAAGAAGCTGCTGGGGCTCGACCGTCCCGCTCCGCCGCCCCGCCCTGCGGTGCCCCGCCACCCCGTGGTCTTCCACACCCCCGACGGCGGCAGCTACACCGCCGAGGGCAAGCGCGGCGACCTGCTCACGATGATCAGCGGCCGGGGCCCCCAGCCGGTGGCGACGGGCTGCGCCGACAGCTCCTGCGGCACCTGCGCCGTCGAGGTGCTGGCCGGGTCGAGCCAGCTCTCTCCCGAGGACGAGCGCGAGACGGCGACCAAGGCCGCCAACGGCGTGCCGGCCCACCTGCGCCTCGCCTGCCGGGCGGCCCTGCTCGGCCCCGGCGTCGAGCTGCGGGTGCTGCGGGTGCTCGGCATGGACGGCGTCGAGGCCGACGAGGCGTGAGCCTGGCGCTCGGGCTGGTGGCGGCGGCGGGGCTCGGTCTCGCGGGCGACACCCTGCGGCGCGTCTGGCGCGGCGGCACCACCCTCAACGATCATGCTGTCGCAGCGGTCGTTCTCGGGTGCTTTGGCATCTACCCCGTCCTCGCCTGGGGCGCGGAGCGGGCCGGGGTGCTGGGGCCGGCGCTGGGCCTCGCTCTCGCGGCGGGGGCGGTGGGCATCTGGGGGCTCTTCTGGGTGCTCGACCAGCGCCGGGAGGCCGGCCCGGTGGGCATGGGGCTCGCCCTGCTCTCCCAGCTCGCCTATGCCATGAGCCTCTGGACGGGGCTGCTGCTCCTGCTGCGGGCCCCGGTGGCCCTCGCCCTGGGGGCGCCCCTCTGCTGGCCGGGGCCGCTGCTCGCGCTGCCGCTGGGCCTGGCGGCCTGGGGCCTCTGCTGGACCTGGGCGCGGCGCTTCACCCTCCGGCGTCTGCGCCTGCCCCTCGACGGCCCGGGCCGGCTCCGGGTGGTCCAGCTCAGCGACCTCCACGCCAGCCCCGTGATGCGCGCCGACCACCTCGACCGCCTCGTCGACCGGGTGGCGGCGCTCACCCCGGATCTCGTCGTGGTGACGGGCGATCTGGTGATGCCCTTCTCCGAGCAGCACCACCCCCAGCTGCTGCGCGCCCTGGCCCGGCTCCGCGCGCTGGCGCCCGTGGCGGCCGTGCCGGGCAACCACGATCTCCCGGTGGCCGCCGTCCTCGGCGACGAGCTCGCCGCGCTGGACGTGCACTGGCTGGTGGACCAGCGCTGCCGGCTCACCCTGGGCGCCGACCGGGTCCCCGTCGAGCTGGTGGGCCTCGACTTTCGCTGGACGGGCCTCGACGCCCAGCTCGCAGCGGTGCTGGCCGCCGCTCCGCCCGTGCCTGCGGCCGCCCGGCTGCTGCTGGCCCACGACCCGCGGGTCTTCCGCCACGTGCCGCCCGGTCGCTTCACCCTCGTGCTCTCGGGCCACACCCACGGCGGCCAGGTCGGGCTCCAGATGTTCGGGCTGCGGGGCTCGCTGCTCGGGCTCTTCGGGGTGGCCGACCACGGGCTCTTCCAGCGCCCGGGCGCGCGCATGTGGGTGCACGCGGGCAACTGGCACACGGGGCTGCCGCCGCGCATGGGCGTGGCCCCGGAGCTCGTCGTCGTCGATCTCGCGGGCCCGCCGCGGCCTCAGGGCTCGACGGCCCAGCGCTCGCTGACGTAGCCGCTGCCGTCGAAGCGCACGGCGGCGAGGATGGGGCGCCGCGAGCGGGCACCGAGCACCTCGACCCCGCCCCAGGCCATGTAGACGAAGTTGCCCTTGCGGAAGGTGAAGGGCTGGCCCGCGGCCCGGCCGTTGACCGTGACCCCGGGCTCTTCCATGACGAAGACCCGGGCCATGTCGGCAGTGTAGGCCTCGTCGCCGTCGATGGGGTCGACGATGATGAGCACGCCGACCTTGTCGATGGCCACCCGGAGCACCCGCTCCTGGACCTTGTCGTCGTCCAGGTCCGCCTTCCAGCCGTCGAGCACCTGGATCTTGTCGCGGGCGATGCCGATGCCGGCGACCACCCCGAGGGCGCCCTCGATGCTGGCCTCGTCGAGGCGGTAGATGCCCGCCACGGTGGCCCCGGCGGGGGGCTGGGGCAGCACGCTGCCGTCGGGCGCGTAGGTCCAGCCGGCCTGGGGACCGAGCTGGGGGGCGGCGGGACGGGGCGGGGTCACGCTCTTCTGGGAGAGGCCGAAGGTCGCGGCGAGGAAGGGCGGCACGAAGCGGATCTCGTCGCCCTTCACGCCCCAGTCCCGGTAGGGCTCGGGCATCGCCGAGAGGCGCGAGCTCTGGACGTCCATGCGGCCGTCCTCGCGGGTCACGGTCCAGCCGTCGGGCAGACCGGCGCCCCGGAGGCTGGTCGTCAGGGGCAGGGCGTCGGCGGAGGGCGGGCGCCCCGTGGCCCAGGGCATGCCACCAGAGACCGGGCGCACCAGCCACGCGCTGCCGGCCTGGAGGGTGACGGTGCCGCCGTGCAGCTGGGGGGTGCCCGAGGGCGCGGGCAGCCAGGCGGCGACCGTGCGGCGCTCGAGGGCGTCGGTGGTGGCGGCGAAGTCGACGTGGTGGCCCGGCCGCAGCGAGACGCCGGTGACCCGGCCGTCGTCGAGGGCGAGGAAGGTGGGCCAGCCGTCCGGTCCACAGCCCTCGTCGTAGGAGATGGGCTGGGTGGCCCGGCCCGTGCCGACCTGGATCTCGATGGCCGGGGTCCAGCCTGGGGGCATGTTCGGCACGTGGCAGACCGGCAGCGCGGGCTCGGCCGTGCCCTGGGGCAGCCCGCTGGCCACGGACGCGGGCACGCCCCAGGCCTCGAGCTGCTGCTTGAGGGCGAGATCCCACAGCTCGGTCGCGCCGCCGCTCTCGGCGGCAATCCAGCGCACCTGGGGGGCGCGGTCGCCCAGGAGGGGAATCGGCGGCTCGATCTTGAGCTGGGCCTTGCCGTCCGGACCGAGGCGGGCCTGGATGAAGGCCCCCGGGAAGCGCTCGACCAGGGCCCCGAGGTCGGGGTGGCCCTCCCAGCGGCTGGCGGCCTCGCGGGCCTCCGCCTCGGAGCCGGCGTCGCGGAAGGCCGCGCGCCCGGCGGCCTCTCTGAATGCCGGGCCCGTGGGGGTGTCGTCGTAGCGGGCGGCCAGGGCCAGCAGCTCGTCTTCGGAGAGGCTGTCGGGCATGTCGCGGGCGACCGCCGCCGCCTCCCGGGCCTTGGCCTTGGTCGCCCAGCTCGTGCCGACCCAGCGGGTGCGGTAGTTCGCCCAGTCGCGCTCGGTGTCGGCGGCCTCGGCGACGGGCCACAGGGCGGCGGCGCAGGCCTCGCGCAGGGGGGCCTCGGTCTCGGCGCTGTGGGCGGCCCAGCGGTCGCACTTGGACTGGGCCGAGTCGAGCTTGCCGGCGTCGATGAGCTTCTGGACGGTGTCGGGCCGGTCGGCCCGGGCAGGCGCACTGAGCAAGCCCAGGAAGGCCACGGGCAGGGCATGTCGGAGGAGGGGGGCGCGGCGGACCATGGGCGGGGGCTCCGGAGCGGCGGGCGCGGCAGAGAGCGGAGGTGGGGGCCCGCGGGGCCGACCCCGGTGCGGCACACAGGGGCCGCAGGCGGGCGGGACGCGGCGCCGGGGGGACGAGCGCATCGAGAAGCGCGGGCCACAGGGCCAGGGGAGGGGACGGCGCGCGGGATCACGGGCCGGTCGCACCCCTGGCGCCGGATGCTAACACCGGGCCCCGGATCCGGCGTTCCTGTGGCGTTCGTGTGGCCGTGTGTTGCTGGTTTCCGGGCACGCGGATACCGACGCGGCTCCCGCAGACAGTGGCTTCTTGGCGGGTCGGTGTGTGTCTCGCACGCTGCCCCCGTCGCTCACCCTGTCTGGTCTGTGGAACGGTCGCGCCCTCCGACTGCGTCGAAGGCCGGCCGGCGACGCTGGTGCCCTCGGGTGTCTCGTCTCGTCTGCAGCTGGGCCGATTTTCCGTTCGTCACGCTCGACCGCTCGGCGCGCTCCACGCGCCACCAGTAGCGGTCTCCCTCCAGGCTTAGGAGCCTCCCGTGATCTCCGACCTCTCCCGGGTTCGCAACATCGGGATCAGCGCTCACATCGACTCGGGCAAGACCACCCTCACCGAGCGCATCCTCTACTACACCGGCCGGATCCACCAGATCCACGACGTCCGCGGCAAGGACGGTGTGGGCGCCAAGATGGACCACATGGAACTCGAGCGGGAGCGGGGGATCACCATCCAGTCCGCCGCGACCCACTGCGAGTGGGGTCCCGAGGACGACCGCCACCACATCAACATCATCGACACTCCCGGACACGTCGACTTCACCATCGAGGTCGAGCGCTCGCTCCGCGTCCTCGACGGTGCGGTGCTCGTGCTCTGCTCGGTGGCCGGTGTGCAGAGCCAGTCCATCACGGTGGACCGGCAGATGCGGCGCTACAACGTCCCGCGCATCGCCTTCGTCAACAAGTGCGACCGCCAGGGTGCCAACCCCATCCGCGTGTGCAACCAGCTCCGCGAGAAGCTGAACCACAACAGCGTGATGGTGCAGATCCCCCTCGGCCTCGAAGAGGCCCACGAGGGCGTGGTCGACCTGATCTCGATGAAGGCCTACCGCTTCGACGGTGACAACGGCGAGAACATCGTCGAGCTCGACATCCCTGCCGAGCTCCAGGACCAGGCCGACGAGTACCGCGAGATCATGCTCGACACCGTCAGCATGTTCTCCGACGACCTCATGGAGGCCATGCTCGAGGAGGAGGTCACCGAGGAGCTCGTCCACGCGGCCATCCGCCAGGCCACCATCGACCGCAAGATCACCCCGGTGCTCCTGGGCTCGGCCTACAAGAACCGTGGCGTGCAGAAGCTGCTCGACGCGGTCACCGCCTGGCTGCCCGACCCCACCGAGGTCGTCAACGAGGCCCTCGAGGTCGACGCCGAGGGCAACGAGACCAGCCTGACCATCCCGAACGACCCCAGCGGTCCCTTCGTCGGTCTGGCCTTCAAGCTCGAAGACGGCCGCTACGGCCAGCTCACCTACCTGCGCGTCTACTCGGGCGTGCTCAAGAAGGGCGAGTTCATCTTCAACACCCGCGGCAACAAGAAGGTCAAGGTCGGCCGTCTCGTGCGCATGCACTCCAACGACATGGAAGACATCGAGGAGGCGGGCGCTGGCGACATCGTGGCCCTCTTCGGCGTCGACTGCTTCTCCGGTGACACCTTCACCGACGGCAGCGTCTCCTACGCCATGTCCTCGATCCACGTGCCGAACGCGGTCATCAGCATCGCCATCACGCCCAAGGACAGCAAGGCCCAGGTCAACATGTCCAAGGCCATCCAGCGCTGCACGAAGGAGGACCCCACCTTCCGCGTGCACACGGATGCCGAGACCAACGAGACCATCGTCTCGGGCATGGGCGAGCTGCACCTCGACGTCTACATCGAGCGGATGAAGCGCGAGTACAAGGCCGAGGTCCTCACCTCGCCGCCCCGCGTCGCCTACCGCGAGGCCATCACCAAGCGGGCCGAGTTCGACTACACCCACAAGAAGCAGACCGGTGGCTCGGGCCAGTACGGTCGCGTCGTGGGCTGGATGGAGCCCCTCGAGGAGGGCGAGTACGAGTTCGTCGATGAGATCAAGGGCGGTGTCATCCCCCGCGAGTTCATCCCCTCCTGTGACAAGGGCTTCAAGTCCATGCTCGACAAGGGCATGCTCATCGAGGCTCCCGTCACCGGCGTCCGCGTCTGCATCAACGACGGCAACTACCACGCCGTCGACTCCTCCGACAACGCCTTCCAGGCCGCCGCCCGCGGCGCCTGGCGCGCCACCTACGAGAAGGCCAAGCCGGTCGTGCTTGAGCCCATCATGAAGGTGTCCGTCGAGGGCCCGACCGAGTTCCAGGGTGCCATCATCGGCACGCTGAACCAGCGTCGCGGCGTCATCCTCGGCATGGGCGAGTCTGAGGGCTACTGCAGCATCGACGCCGAGGTGCCCCTCAGCGAGATGTTCGGCTACTCCAACACCCTGCGCTCCAGCACCCAGGGCAAGGCGGAGTTCACCATGGAGTTCAGCAAGTACTCCCGGGTGCCCGGAAACGTCCAGACCGACATCATCGAGGAGCACAAGAAGAAGAAGGCCGAGGCCAGCTGAGGCGATCCGAGGTCGCCCGGTGTGGGATGCTGTCACACACCGGGCGCACCCCGCGCCCCTCACCAGCCCTCACTGCTTTCGACTCGGAGGTTCCCTCACATGAATAGCGAAGAGCTGATTCAGCGTAGTCCCATGCGGGCCATCGCCAGCCGCATCCGCGGCGGCGTCGAGCCCGGCCAGGTGGGCGGAGTGCTCGCCCGTGCCGGCGTGGGCAAGAGCGCGTTCCTGGTCCAGGTGGCCATGTCCCACGCCCTGCGTGGCACGCCCGTGCTCCACGTCTCCCTGACCGACGGTCAGGCACGCGTCCGCACCTTCTACGATGAGCTGTTCACCGAGGTCTCGCGCACCGTCTCTGCGAGCGATCGCGCGGCGGCCCAGCTTGTTCTCGAGCGAAATCGTGTGATCCACGCCTGTCTCGGGCGTGCCTTCGGGCCGGAGGACCTCACGGCCCTCATGGCCACCCTGTCCGAGGTCATGCACTTCCGCCCGACGGTCGTGCTGGTCGACGGCACCGACGTCGGCGACCTGTCCCTCAAGGGCTGGCGCCAGGTGGCCAGCGACGCGGGTGTGCGGCTCTGGATGGCCGTGCGCATCCACCGCGACGGTGGCCCCGGTGTCGAAGAGCTCGCGGGGCTCTTCGAGACGGCGGTCTGCCTCGAGCCCAGCGCCACGGGCGTCGACCTCCACATCCTCCGCACCGGCGGTGCGGCGGTCGACAAGACGGCGCCCCTCCAGCTCGACCCCGTCACGCTGATGGTGCGCCCCGAGGACGTGCTCGATCCCGCCACCTCGCCGCCCTCGCCCCACCCCTCGGTCTGCACGCTCTTCTCGGGCGGCGCGACGGGTGCCGAGGCAGCCTTCGGCGAGGCCGCTGCGGCCCACGGCATCAAGGAGGTCAACTTCTCCTTCGACGGCCACAACCAGGCCCGCAGCGTCGGCCGCCGGGTGCTCGACGCCCGCGAGCTGGCCGCTGGGGACGTGTCGCTGGTCTACGTCGCCCACCGCCTCCACCGGCACTGGGACAAGACCGAGACCCTGCGCAAGGTCCTCCAGAGCCAGTGGCATGTGGTCTCGCACGCCGCCCAGATCTTCGTCGTCGGCGCCATCCAGCCCGACGGCACGGTCCACGGCGGCACCGGCTGGTCGGTCGAGCTCGCCAAGCGCTGGAACAAGCGCGTGTGGGTCTTCGACCAGAACCACGCCGCCTGGTTCACCTGGAACGGGGCGAGCTGGATGCGCGGCGAGCCCGTGGTCGAGAGCCCCGACTTCGCCGGCACCGGCACCCGCTTCCTCAACGACGCGGGCCGCAACGCCATCCGCGAGCTCTTCGCCCGCAGCTTCGAAGGCTGAGGGCGGTCCGGCCGCTCCCCACACCCTGGCCTCCGGGCCGGGGTGTGCTGCTTCTTGCCCTGGACGGGCACGGCGGCGCCCCGGTGCGTGCGCGACCCCCGGGGTGGCGCTACCTGGGCTGCAGCGCC
>CAXQUZ010000692.1:0-6232 GCA_964226865.1 Myxococcota bacterium
CCACGGCATACGCGAGAGCCTGCGGTGACGGGAGTTCAGACGTGTGCTCTGCCGATCTGGCCTCGTGGGCCCCGTGGCCGCCGCCCTCCGTGCCCGGGGCATCTCGCGGGTCACGGCCCTCGTCCGCCCCGCCGCCACCCCCGGCTGGGCCCCCTACCGGGCGCTGCTCGCCGCCGCCTGCGCCGCCGCCGGCGTGGTTCTCGACTGTGAGCCCCCGGTCACCCCCGGCACGGACTGATCCACTGCCCCCCGTTCTGGCCCCTCCCCCAGCCCGAACAGGGCAAACGGCGAAGAAATGCGGCGGACCACCTCAGCCGCGGGCCCCCTGATCCGTCTCTCGGACTGCTGCGGTCCCTGTTGAGGCTGGATCATGAAACGACATCACCGCCTGTCCCTCATCCTGATGACGGGCATGGGCGTACTCTGGATCGTCCAGCCGGACGATGCTCCCGAGGCAGCGGCCCGGGAGGCGAGCCCCGCCGTGCGGCCCTTGGTCGTCCGGACGGCGAGCGCCCCCGCCCCGGCCCACTCCCTGCCCTCCGGCCCCGACCAGGAGCCCGCCCGGGCCGACCACGAGCTCGCCCCCGGCGACCTCCACGCCGACCTCGCGGGCCTCCCCGAGGACGCGAGCTACGTGCCCGGCCAGCTGCTGGTGACGGCCACCGACGCCGACGTGCTGCGGGCCCTCGCCCGGGACCACGGCGCCCAGGTGGCCCTGTCGCGCAGCGGCGACGCGGGCGTCATCCGGGCCGCGCCCGGCACCGACATGGATGCCCTCCAGGAGGCCATCCGCAACACGGCCGGTGTCACGAGCGCCCAGCCCAACGGCATCGTGCGCGGCGCCCACTACCACAGCAGCGAGCCGCCCCCGTCCTACCGGTCCCTCCAGTGGCACCTCGACGTGGCCGAGATCGATCGCCCCAGCGGCGTCTCGGCGCGGGTGGCCGTGCTCGACACGGGCCTCGCCTACCGCACGGGCATGGTCTACTCGTCGGCCTTCGGCTGGATCCCTGCCGTGAAGACGCCCTCGCTGGACCGGGTCTCGCTCTACGACCCCTGGGACTACCTCCGCAACAACCCCTACCCCGACGACGAGCACTGGCACGGCACCCACATCGCCTCGACCATCGCCTCGAGCGGTGCCGTGGACGGGGTCGCGCCGGGGGTGACCGTCATGCCCTACCGGGTGCTCGACCACAACAACGTGGGCACGGAGTTCTCGCTGGTCGACGCCCTCAAGTGGGCCGCGATCATGGACGCCGACGTCGTCAACATGAGCCTCAGCTTCGGGCCCGACTACGTGCCCTCGAGCGCGCTGCTCGACCGGCTCGACGAGCTCGACGCCGCCGGCATCGTCATGGTCGGCGCGGCGGGCAACCAGGGGACCATGGGCTCGACCTGGCCCGCGGCCAGCCGCCACGTCATCTCGGTCGGGGCCTCCTGTGGGGCGGACGACCTGCTCGTGCCGGCGCCCTACTCGAACCACGGCGGCGACGTCGACATCCTTGCGCCCGGTGGCTGCAACGACCGCGACGCCGACCTCGACGGCTACCCCGACGGCATCCTCGCCGAGAGCTTCGAGACCCACGAGCCCGACCGTCCCGGCCTCTACTTCGTCCAGGGCACGAGCCAGGCGGCGGCGGTGGTGAGCGGCATGGCGGCCCGGCTGCGCCAGCAGGGCGTGCCCGCGTCCATGGTGCGCGAGGTGCTCCAGGTGGGCGGTGATCTGCTCGACGAGCAGGCCGACGCCGGCCTCGCCCAGCGCTCGGCCAACCTCGCCGGCGCCCAGGCCACGGGGGGCCCGAGCCTGGCCCCCCTGCCCGCCCACCAGGTGGCCATGCTGCCCTGGGTGGAGCAGGTGGGGAGCAGCGGCCTGCGGCCCCATGCCAACCTGCTCGTGCTCGACGACCAGGGCCAGCCGGTCGACGGCGTCTTCGTCCAGGGCCACTTCCGGGGCACCACCGACAAGGCCTTCCGCTGCCGCACGACCGCCGGGGTCTGCTCCGTGCAGGGCCAGGTGGTCCAGAACGAGACGGCGGCGGCCTGGACGGTGACCGTCGCCCAGACCGGCACCGCCACCCGCGGCACCCCGCCCACCGGTGTGCTGCTGCTCAACGGCGCCCTGGACGACGCCTACGCCAGCCTCGACACCGCCCTGGGCACGGTGCCCCCGGTGGGCTTCGCCCTCGCCGCCGGCACCTTCCCCGGCAGCGTCGCGAGCTACAGCTTCCCGATGGTGGGCAGCGGCCTCTCGACCTCGCCCTTCGGTGTGATCATCACCGAGCCCTTCCTCGACGACATCGGCGCGACCCTCGACATCGGCATCGAGGGCAGCGGCCTGTCCACCTCGCCCTTCGGCATCGTGGGCATCGACCTGCCCGGGCTCCAGAGCCCGAGCCTCGTCACGGTCGAGGGCAGCGGCCTGTCCACCTCGCCCTTCGGCGTGGTCATCGACAGCACCGAGCTGCCCCCCGCCTGCATCGGCACGGCCACCTGTGACGTCTCGGTCCTCGACCCGGACGGCGGGGTGGTGGGCGAGCTGAGCGGGGCCAGCGCCGCAGCGGTCGCCATGTCGGAGTCGAGCCAGGTGCTGGGACTCGCGGGCAGCACGGCCCTCGTCGACGGCGCGGCCACCACGGTCGAGCTGGCGGGCCAGGCCGACCAGTCCGTGCTCTTCCTGGCCGAGTAGTCCCCACGCGGGGGGCCGGCGCTCGGCCCTCCGCCCGGCTCTCTCCGCCGCGCCCCGGTCCCAGGCCTCGTGTCGGGGGCCGGCGGCGCGGCGCTCGTGTGTCGGGGCGCCGCGGCCCGGGCATCAGCCCAGATCGTCGCCGAGCTCGACCAGCACGATCTCGATGGACTGCGAGATCACGTGGCACTCGTCCGCCGCCACCGTCACCTCGCGCTGCTCGGGCACGTGGCCCTCGACGTCGACCAGGATGACGAAGTGGCCGGCCTGTTCCCAGCCGCAGACGAGGTCACCGCCCATCGCCTCACAGCTCTGGGTGTCGCCGCCGTCGACGGTGTAGGTGGCGTCGACCGCCGGGCCGCCGCTGGCCTCGAGGGGGTTGCTGCCGTCGGGGGCCACGAGCGAGACGGTCACCGAGCTGCGGGCCTCGGTCGTGCAGCCCAGGGCCTCACCCGTGTCGGCCGCCGCCGAGTCGCCGTCCTTGTCGCCGCAGGCGGCCAAGGGCAGGAGGGCCGCGAGCAGCGGCGAGAGGAAGCGACGGGGAAGGCGAGACATGGCGGACTCCGGGGCACCCGCCGCGAGGGTAGCGCCGGCCGGGCCCACCCGCAGCTGACCCGGCGCAGGCCCGCGGCCGACCGGGCCCCGGCACCGCTCAGCCGACGCTGAGCAGCTCGACGTCGAAGACCAGGGTGGCGTTCGGCGGGATGACGCCCGGGTAGCCCCGGGGCCCGTAGGCGTAGTCGGGCGAGCAGGTGAGCTTGGCGCGCTGGCCGATGCTGAGCTGGGCGACGCCCTCGTCCCAGCCGCGGATCACCTGGCCCATGCCGATGACGAACTGGAAGGGCTGGCCGCGGTCGCGGGAGGAGTCGAACTTGGTGCCGTCGGTGAGGGTGCCCGTGTAGTGCACGGTCACGCGCTTGCCGGCGGTGGGGAAGGTCTGGCCATCGCCAGGCTGCAGGGTCTCGATCTCGACGCCCATGGGGCCTCCAGGGTGGTACAGGTGCGCCCCCTTAGCCCCTGCGCCCCGGGCGAGTTGATGGATGACTGGATTTATGCCCCGCCCCCGGGCGTGCCCGCCGTGCTCCACCACGACCGCGACCTCGTCGCTGTCGACAAGCCCGCGGGGCTGCTGAGCGTGCCGGGCCGGGGGGCCGCCGGCGCCGACTGCGCCCAGGCCCGGGTGGAGGCCCTGTTGGGGCTGCGGCTCTACGCCGTGCACCGCCTCGACATGGACACGAGCGGGCTGCTCGTCTTCGCCACCCGCCGCAAGGCCGAGCGCGCCCTCCAGCAGCAGTTTCGCGAGCGCAGCCTCGCCAAGCGCTACCGGGCCCGGGTCGCCGGCCAGCTGGCGCCCCCCCGGGGCACGGTGGCGGCCCCCCTGCGGCGCCTCGACCAGCACCAGAGCGGCGCGCCCCCCCGCAGCGTGGTCGACCCGGTCGGGGGCCGTCTCGCCCGCACGGACTGGGAGGTGCTGGCCCAAGACGCCGAGAGCAGCCTCGTGGCCCTCACCCCCCACACCGGCCGCAGCCACCAGCTCCGCATCCACATGATGAGCCTCGGCCACGCCATTCTCGGCGATCGCTTCTATGCGCCAGCGGCGGTCCGGGCGGCCAGCCCCCGGCTGCTGCTGCACGCCCACCGGCTCTGGCTGGCCCACCCCTACAGCGGGGCGCCCCTCGCCCTCTCGGCGCCCCTGCCGGCGGCCCTCACTGGCCCGCCCGCACCCAGCGACCCGGACGGGCATCGGTGACCACGCCGTTCTCGACGACCACCTCGCCCGAGACGATGGTCGCCCGGTAGCCATCGGCCCGCTGCATCAGGCGGCGGCCCCCGGCGGGCAGGTCGCGCACCATCTCGGGCCGGCGCAGGGTGAGGCCGTCGAGGTCGATGATGTTGAGGTCGGCCTTCTTGCCCACGGCGATCACGCCCCGGTCGTCGAGGCCGAGGAAGCGGGCCGTGTCTTGGGTCTGCATCTGGACCAGCCGCTCGACGGGGATGCGGCCCTCCGCCCGGTCGCGGCCCCAGTGGGTCAGCAGGAAGGTCGGGAAGCTCGCGTCGCAGATGGTGCCGACGTGGGCACCGCCGTCGCTGAGGCCCGGCAGCGAGAGCGGGTGGCGCAGCATCTCGCCGACGTTGTCGAGGCTCATGTCGGAGTAGTTGTAGACCGGGAAGTAGATGAGGGCGCGGCCCTCGTCCTCGAGTATGGCGTCGTAGATGATGCTCATGACGTGCTCGTCGCGGTGCATGGCCTCGGCGGCGAGGCTGTCGAGCATGGCCGGCTCGTAGTCGGGCACCTCGGCGAGGCGGAACAGCCGCATGCTGATCATCTCGATGTTCTCGAGGAAGAAGTCGGCCAGCTTGGGCAGCGGGGAGCCGTCGCCCGCCACCGGCTCGCGCGGCTCGGCGAGCATGCGGGCCTTGACCGCCGGGTCCTTCATGCGGCGCACCCGCTCGGCCAGCGGCAGATCGTGCATGGCCTTGTAGGTGGGGTGGCCCATGAAGGGGTGGAAGGTGGCCTGGAGGCCCAGCAGCACGCCGATGCCCCGGGGGGCGACCTGGGCGCGCACGTCGAGGCCCGCGGCCTGGGCCTGCTCGGCCTTCTCGAGGATCCAGCGCCACTGCTGGGGGGAGTGGTCGCGCTGCATGCACGACACGCTCATGGGCCGCCCGCCGGCCGCCTCGACCATGGCCTGGAGCACCCCCCACTCGCGCTCGAAGTGGTCGTTGCCGTCGAGGATGTTGAAGTCGTTGACCGCCTGGAGCACCCCGTGGTCGAGGCCCTGGAAGGCGGCGGCGATGCCGGCGAGCTCGGCGGCCTCGGCCTCGCTGGCCGGGGTGAAGTCGCCGGCTGCCGAGCGGTGGTTGTCGGAGCGGCCGGTCGAGAAGCCCACGGCCCCGGCCTCGAGGGCCTCGCGCACGAGCCGCCGCATCTCGGCGATGTCGGCGTCGGTGGCCGGTGCCCCCGCGACCGCCCGCTCGCCCATGACATAGACCCGCAGGGCATCGTGGGGAACATGGAACAGGAAGTCGAGGGTGTGGGGCATGGCGTCGATGCGGGCCATGTACTCGGGGAAGCTCTCCCAGCCCCAGGAGATGCCCTCGGAGAGGGCCGAGCCGGGGATGTCTTCGACGCCCTCCATCAGGGTGATCAGGCGCGCGTGGTCGGTGGGGCGCACCGGCGCGAAGCCGACGCCGCAGGAGCCCATGGCCACGGTGGTCACGCCGTGCAGGCACGAGGGCGCCAGCTCCTCGTCCCACGAGATCTGGCCGTCGTAGTGGGTGTGGAGGTCGACGAAGCCCGGGGTGACGACCGCGCCGGCGGCGTCGAGGGTGCGGCGGGCCGTGCCCGGGCAGTCCCCCACGGCGACGATGCGCCCGTCCTTGACGGCCACGTCGGCGGCGACAGCGGGGGCGCCGGTGCCGTCGATGACGCGGCCTCCGGTGATCTTGAGGTCGTAGGCGGGGGCGGACATGGGGCCGCTCCAGGTGGGGACGGGGTCAGGGCGCGACCGAGACGGGCAGGAAGGTGCGGGCGAGGCTGAGCTG
>CAXQUZ010000693.1:0-12212 GCA_964226865.1 Myxococcota bacterium
GCATGCGGTGACTGGAGTTCAGACGTGTGCTCTTCCGATCTCTGGAAGAGCAGCACCCGGAAGCCGTCGAAGCCCGCGTCGCGCAGGGCCTTGCGGTACTCGGTCACGTAGGTGCCGAAGCGGCAGGGCCCGCAGGAGCCCGCCGTCAAGAACACGTAGTCCGAGATGATCTTCTCGGTGGGGATGCCCTGCTGGTCGCGCATCTCGGTGAGGTGCTTCACCAGGTTGCCGACCGTGAAGTAGGTCGGGCTGCACTGGCCCCGGTTGCCGAACTCCTTGCCGTACTGGAGCGACTCGTTGCTCGGCACCTCACACATCTCGACGTTGTAGCCGATGCCCTTGAGGCCGTGCACGACGAGCTCGTCGTGGGCCAGGGAGAGGCCGCTGACGAGCAGGGTGGTGTGGGCGCGCTGCGAGGCGGTGAACTTGGTGTTGATGTTCTCCGTGTACTGCTCGCGGGCGATGCCCAGCCGCCGGGCCTCCTCCTCGGCGTAGGCGGCGAGCTGGCGCTCGAGCTCGTCGTGGAGCTCGGCAGGGAGCTCGTCACCGGTGAACTGGTTCTCGTTTTCGCCGAACATGGGCGTCTCCTGACCGGGGATTGCGGGGTTGGCTTACTTTGCGGGGATGCGGAAGGTGGGCTGGGCGCCGGAGCGCTTGGCGGCGAGCTGGGCCCGCAGCTCTTCGCGCTTCTGGGCCACCCGGCGGGCCAGCTCGGCCCGGGCCACGGACTGGTCGCGCAGCTCTTCTTCCACCAGCTTGAGCTTGTGGGAGTAGGTCTTCACGCGGATCTGGATCGAGCCGCCGGGCTTGTTCGCGTCGAGGTCGTGCAGCGCCGAGTAGGGGGCGCGGGCCGTCTTCATGATGTTGTCGATGAGCCCGTAGGTGGGCGCGTCGTGGCCGCACTTGAAGCTCGACAGATCGAGCACCGCGAGGTTGGGGTGGTGGGCGGCGAAGCGGGCGCCCCAGACCTTCTGGACCGAGTTGGCCGAGAAGTTCTCGGGCCACACATCGTTGAGGTCGAGGGGGTTGTCGAGGGTGCCCATGTAGCGGCGCAGCCAGGCCTTGTCTTTGGGGATGCTGCGCACGCTGAGGATGGGGTAGCCCAACACCTGGAACTCTTCGGGGATGCCGTGGTTCAGCCCCGGGTCGTTGTGGTAGGGGCGGCCGATCATGATGATGGCGACGCGGTTCTCGCGCTCGACCTGCTCGATGATCTCCTTGCCCCGGGCCTGCATCCTTGCGTTGAACTCGTCGATGGCGGCGTAGCCCTGGTCGACGGCCCACTCGACCTCGTCCCGGGTCACCCCCAGCCGCGCGCCCCAGGTCTCGAAGAGCTTGTCCTTGAGCAGGTTGGGCTCGGTGAAGGTGACGGCGTCGTCGACGTACTCGATGCCCTCGCGGGCGAAGAAGTCGATCTCCTTGGTGAAGGCCGCCTTCATCACGAGGGGGCTGCCGGCCACGATGGGGCAGCTCGCCGTGTCCATCACGTTCTCGACGAAGCTCGGAACGTAGGTGATGCACGGGTAGTAGATGAAGTCGAGGGGCCCGCGGCGCTTCTTCTCGTCGGTGTGGGCGTGGAAGAGCAGCTCGTGGATGTGGGCCTGGATGACCTTCGAGGGGTAGCAGGGGTCGATGCTGCCGTAGCGGCCGCCCTCGGCCCACATCTCTTCGCTGGTGACCGGCGACCACACGAGGTTCTCGCGGGGCAGGCCCAGGGTCTCGAAGAAGGTGCGGAAGAAGGGCGCCGTGCTGTAGAGGTTCATCACCCGCGGCATGCCGATCTTGACCCGGCGGAGGTCGGCGTGGCTGCGCTGGAAGCCCCGGTTCAGCACCTTGCGGGCCACCCGGAAGAACCGCTTGCGCACGACGCTCACGTCGCGCTTGGACTCGCCGGAACGGGGCAGCGGGGCCGGCGCGAAGAAGTGCTTGAAGGCGAGCTTGGCCTCTTCCTCGACGAGGTTGGGGAACTGCTTGCGCAGCCCGTTGCGCTCACGGTTGAGCAGCTTGAGGGCCTCCTTGCTCTCGACGGTGCCCTTCTCGCAAGAGAAGCCCGAGATGTAGCGGCTGGTGCGGCCGTCGGGGGTGCGGGTGTCGATGAAGGTGCGGGAGCACTCGTTGGGGCAGAAGTGGCAGACCGTGCTCTCGTCGTTGATGGTCGTGTAGGCCAGGTCGATGGCCTGGTCGATGCCGATGAAGGTCGAGTGGCCCCGGCGCTTCACGACGCGCAGGGTCTCCATGGCCGCGCCGATGGCCCCCGCCTCGCCGCAGTGGGGGTGGACGACGACCACCCCGTCGGGCACCCGCTCCTTGATGTAGTCGACCTGGGCCTTGACCGCGGCCAGGTTGCGCTGGGTGCCCCCCTGCAACACAAAGACCCGACCGAACTCGGCCAGCCGGGGCACCTGGACCACGTACTGCCAGACGTTCTTGGGCAGCACCTTGGCCAGCCCCGCGAGCATCTGGGTCGCCGTGAAGCCCTCCTTCTGGAAGTTGACCCGGTCGGCGTCGAGGAAGACCGCGCAGCCGTAGGAGAACTTGGGCGAGAGGTCGGCGTTGAAGGCCGTCTCTGCGTAGTCGGTGAGCTTGACGCCGAACTGGTCGGCCATGGCCTGGAGCAGCATGCCGTTGCCGGCCGAGCACTGGTTCGACAGCCGGAAGTCGCGCACGTCGCGGCCGCCGTCCTTGTCTTCGGCCAGGAAGAGCACCTTGATGTCCTGGCCGCCGATGTCGCAGATGACGTCGGCATCGGGCACGTAGCGCACCGCCGACATCATGTGGGCGACGGTCTCGACGATGTTGACGTCGGCCTTGACGCTCTCTTCCAACACATTGGCGGCGTAGCCCGTGGCCCCGAAGCCCGTGCACTCGAAGGTCGCGCCCTGATCGACCACATAGGCCTGGATCTGGGCGAGGATGTCCTTGGTGTCTTGGATGGGGTTGCCCTTCGACAAGGTGTAGGCCTTGTAGAGCACCTCGCCGGTCTCGTGGTCGACCAGCACCGCCTTCGAGCTGGTCGAGCCGCCGTCGAGGCCGATGACGCCGCGGACGTGGGCCCCCTCGGCGAAGGTCGCCGGGGTGAAGGGCGGGATGGCGTAGTCTTCGCGGAAGCGGTCGAGCTCGTCTTGGGACTGGACGAGCGGGCCGAGGGCGCTGCCGGCGAGGCTGGCGCTGCGGCCGTGCGAGATGTAGCCCTTGAGGCCGTCGATGCCGGTGTAGCGGCCCACCTCGTGGTCGTCGGCCGACTCGGCCAGCCCGAAGACCACCGCACCGAAGGCGGCGTAGTACTGGGCGTTCTCGGGGGTGTAGATCAGCTCCGAGATGGGCCGGTCGCGGGGGTACTCGTAGCCGCGGGCCTCCCAGGTCTCGGGGATGCGCATGCGCCAGCACTCGACCAGGAAGGGCAGGTAGGTGTTGGGACCGCCGAGCAGCAGCACGTTGTGGTGGAGGGTGTTGCCGCGGGTGAGCACCGAGAGGTTCTGGTGCACGATGGCGTCGGCCAGAGAGTTCATGATCTCGGTGCCGGGGATGCCGCTCTTCACCAGGTTGACGATGTCGGTCTCGGCGAAGACCCCGCACTTGGCGGCGACGTGGTGGAGCTTGCCCGGGTCGAAGCGGATGCGGGCCACCTCGTCTTGGGGCATGCCCACCTTGATCATGCACTTGTCGATGGTGGCGCCCGTGCCGCTGGCGCACTTGTCGTTCATCGAGGTGATGGCGTTCTTCTCGCCCGTGTCTTCGCCCTCGTCGTCGGTCACCCGGCGGAACATGATGATCTTGGCGTCCTGGCCGCCGAGCTCGATGACGCTGCCCACGTCGGGGTGGAGCCGCTCGACCGCGAGGGTCACGGCGTTGACCTCCTGGACGAAGCGCGCGCCGGTGGGGGCACAGAGCGGGCCCGAGCCGGAGCCGGTCATGAAGACGCGCATGTCGTCGACATTCGGGAAGTCGTGGCCGATGCGCACGAGGAACTCCAGCACCTTCTCGGGCTGCTGGGTCTCGTGGCGCTGGTAGTCGCTCCACAGGATCTCGAGGGTGTCGGGATCGCAGACCACGGCCTTGACCGTGGTCGAGCCGATGTCGATGCCCACCGCGACCGACCGGACGTGGGCGAAGCGGGGGGCCCGGATGTCGACCTCGGGGGCGGCCGTCGCGGCGTCGCCGTCCACGAAGACATCCTCGGCCGCGGCATCCTCGGCGACGGCGGCGATGCCGTCCTCGGCACAGGGGGCGGACTCGTGGCTTCCGGACTCGGACATGGGCACTCCCAGGGGCCTGCGGGGCTGTGGCAGGCGATGACTGACACGTCAGTCTAGTTGACCCGTCCTTCGTCCACTGTCAAGCACCAGTGGCCCGTCCCCGCCCCCGCCGGGACCGCCGCCGCGCCCGGGCTTCAGCCGCGACCCGGGGCGGTCTGCCAGCTTCCGGCCCGGGACCGGGCCCTGTCGGTTAGCCCCCGGCCCCTCCCCGGAGCCCGCATGCGCCCGCCCGACCGACACGCCCAGCTCCTCGCCGCCGCCCGCAAGGTCTTCGCCGAGCGCGGCTACCACAAGGCCGGCGTGTCCGACATCATCCGCGAGGCCGGCGTCGCCCGCGGCACCTTCTACAACTACTTCGACAGCAAGCGCGCGGTCTTCCAGCACGTGCTCGACGGCATCACCGAAGACCTCGTGACCGTCGTGCAGCCCATCGACCTCGGCCGGGCCGTCGGCCCCCAGGTCCACGCCAACATCGTGCGCATGGTGAGCTCGGTGATGCGCCCCGAGGTGCCCCGGCTGCTCTTCTCGGAGGCCGTGGGCATCGACGCCGAGGGCGACGCCGAGCTGCGCCGCTTCTACAACCGGGCCGAGGCCCGCCTCTCCGGGGCCCTGGAGCAGGGCCAGGCCGCCGGCATCGTGCGCCCGGGCGACGCGCGCATCATGGCCCGCTGCATGATCGGCATGGTCAAGGAGCCGGTCTTCCAGGCGGCACTGCGCGACGAACACCTCGACCCCGAGGTCTTCGTGCACGAGTTTCTCGCCACCCTCAGCGGCGGCATGCTCACGGTGGAGCTGTCGTGAGCGCCCCCCCGCGCGTGGTCGTCACTACCCATGAGAATGCCGATGCCGACGGTGTTGGCAGCATGGTGGCCATGAGCCTGCTGCGGCCGGGGCTGCGGCTCTTCCTGCCCCACGGGCTCGATCCCCAGGCCCGGCGGCTCTGGGACGACCACGCAGGCTGCCTGCCGCCGCTGCGGGGCGAGGGCGACCTCGAGGCGGTGCTCTCCGGCGCCGAGACCACCGAGCTGCTCGTGGTCGACACGGCCCGGCCAGCCCGCCTCGGGCCCCTCGCCCCCCACCTGGGTCGCTTCGCGCGGGTCGAGGCCTACGACACCCACCCCCCGGGCGAGGACGACCTGCCCCGGGCCGACCTGCCCGCTGCCGGCAGCTGCACGGCCGCCCTCGTCCAGCAGCTCGCCGCCGCCGGCCACACCGTCGACCCCGTCCGGGCGGGCATCATGCTCGTGGGCATCCACGTCGACACGGGCCACTTCACCTTCCCCGGCACCACCGCCGTCGACCACGCCGGCGCGGCCCAGTGCCTCGCCTGGGGCGCCGACCCGGCCGTGGTCACCCGCTACGCCGCCCGGGGCTTCTCCTCGCGCCAGCTCGCCCTGCTCGGTGACATGGCCAAGAGTGTGCGCCAGGAGGCCATCTGCGGCCAGACCGTCGCCTTCCTGCGCCTCGAGACCGACGACTACGAGCCCGATCTCAGCTCGCTGCTCACCCAGCTGCGCGAGGCCGAGGGCTGGCCGACGGCCCTGCTGCTGGCGGCCGCCGGCGGCAAGGTCTGGGCCATCGCCCGCACGGACGGCACGGTCGACGCGAGCGCCCTGCTCCAGCCCCTCGGCGGCGGGGGCCACCGGGAGGCCGCGAGCACCGTCCTGGCCAACGCCGGCACGGCCGACGTGGAGCGCATCCTCCGCGAGGGCCTGATCGACCAGCTCGGCCACCAGCGCACCGCCCAGGATCTCGCCGTCGGCAGCTTCGTCTCGCTGGCCGCCTGCGCCTCGGCCGCCGAGGCCGCCGATCTGCTCCACCGCCACCGCATCAACGCCGTGCCCCTCTACGAAGAGACGCCGGGTGGTGGCCGGCGCTGGGTGGGCCAGGTGTCGCGCCAGGAGATCGACGCCGCCCAGCGCCACGGCCTCTCGGACCGCCCCGCCCTGGCCTTCAGCGCCCGGGCGCCGGGCTGGGTGGCGGCCATGGCCCCCCTCAGCGAGGTGCGCGAGACCCTGCTCCAGGGGCGCGGGCGCATCTGGCTGGTGGGCACCGCGGAGCCAGCGGCGCCGAACGGGGGCGCGACCGGGCTGCTGACCCGCACCACCGTGCTGCGCAGCGCGGCCTCGCCTGCCCTCGCCGGCAGCCGCAAGCCCCCCCACCCCAACGTGGTGAAGGGCAAGCTCAAGGCCTCGCTCGGGCCCGCCTGGGGCCTGGTGCGCAAGATCGGCGCCCTGGCCGACGAGCTCGGGCTGGGCACCTACCTCGTGGGCGGCGGGGTGCGGGACCTGCTGCTCGACCGGCCCGTGCGGGACGTGGACGTGGTGGTCCAGGGCAGCGCGCCGGCCCTGGCCCGGGCCCTGGCCGACCGGCACGGCGGCGAGGTGGTGGTGCACGCGGCCTTCCACACGGCCAAGTGGGACCACGGGCTGCCGGGCATCGATCCCATCGACCTGGCCAGCACCCGGGGCGAACACTACACCGGCCGCGCGGAACTCCCGTATGTGCATGCGGCCGAGCTCCAGCAAGACCTGTTCCGCCGCGACTTCACCTTCAACGCCATGGCCCTCGCCCTCGGCCCGGCCCACCTCGGCGAGATCATCGACCCCTACGGCGGCTGGCCCGACCTCCAGGGCGGGGTGCTGCGGGTGCTCCACGGCCTGAGCTTCCACGACGACCCCACCCGTGCCTTCCGGGCCGCGCGCTTTGCGGCCCGCTTCGACATGCGCCTGTCCAGCGGCACGCTGGGCCTGCTCCAGAATGCCCTCGAGACGGGCGCCCTCGACCATCTCGGCCGCGAGCGGCTGGGCAACGAGCTCGACCGCATCCTCGCGGAAGACACCGCCGACCAGGCCGTCGAGCTGCTCGCCGCGTGGGGCCTCGACCGGGCCATCCACCCCGAGGTGGCGCTCAAGAGCGAGCACACGACGGATCTGCGGGTGGGCTACGACGCCGCCGTCTTCGCGCTCGGCCTCGCCGGGGGCGACCGGAGCCGGGCCCCGAGCGCGGCCGACGTGGGCTGGGTGCTGCTCGGGCGGGCCATCCCGGCCGAGGTGCGGGCGGCACTGGCCCACATGGTCCCGGGCAACCAGGCCCGGCGCCAGCGCTTCGTCACGGGCCCCGACCGGGTCCAGACCGCGCTGCACCGGCTGCGGCGCACCCGCTTCCGCGCCTACACGGCCAAGGTGCTCCAGCGCCTCGACGCCGCCGAGTGGGTCGCCGCCCTGGCCCTGGCCCGGCGCAGCCCCCGGGCGGCCGCCCTCGAGCCCCACCTGATGTGGTGGTGGACGACCGGTCGCCACATCCGCACCGGGGTCGACGGGCGCTGGCTGCTCGCCCAGGGCAAGGCGCCCGGGCCTGCCTTCGCGGCCGCCCTCGCTGCCGCCCAGCAGGAGGCCTGGGACGGCCACCCCCTCGACGCCCAGCAGGCCGCCGCCCTCGCCGCCTTCGACGGGGCCGCCGCCCGCGACGGAGAGGCGGGCCACTGAGCGCGGCGGCCCACCGGCCCGCCCCCATCCTCTAAGGTCCCGGCATGCGCCGCGAGCTCCCCCCACTGCTGCTGGCCCTGGCCCTGGCGGCCGCAGCCGCCGGTGTGCAGCTGCACGGGGCCTGGCAGGCGCCCGGGCTGGTGCTCCCCTGCAGCGCGGCCCACCCGGACTGTGTGGCGCTCCAGTGGCTGCTGTCGTGGGTGGACAGCCTCGCCCGGGCGGGCGAGTTCTCCGTGCTGGCGACCACCACAGGGAACTACTGGCCCGTCGGGGACCGGCCCATGCTCGGGGGCGACGGCACGGTCTTCCTGCTCCACCTGCCCTTCGGCAGCCTCTGGGACTGGCCCGCGAGCCTGCTGCCCTTCACCACCGCGCTGGTCGTGGCCAACGGCCTGGCCGGCCACCTGCTCGCCCGGGCCACCGGCGCCGGCCCCGCCGCCTCGCTGGTGGCGGTCGCTGTGCTCGGACTGAGCCCCTTCGCGGCGGACGAGCTCTCGGCCGGGCGGGTGGGGGTGGCCCTGCTGGCGCCCCTGGCGCTCTTTCTGGCCGCCTGGGTGCGGCTGCTCGGGGCGGGCGGAGCGCCGGCGCCGCGGCGGGCGGCCGGGGCACTCGGGGCCGCTGCGCTGCTCGTGGCCACGGCCGCGACCTACTGGTATGCCGCGTGGTTCGGCGTTCTCGCCGGCAGCCTCCTGCTCCTGGCCCACCTCGCCGGAGCCCGCCGCGAGACCTCCGCGCCGCCGCCCCTGGGGACGCGCCTCGCGGGTCTGGTGGGGCCCCTCGCGCTCTTCGCCGGGGCGGCGGTGGGGCTCGTGGCACCGCTGCTGGCCCCCTACGTGGGCGCCTGGGAGGCGGTGCCCGGTGTCGAGAGCCTGGCCTTTCCGTCGCCCCGGGCCGCCACGGACCGCATCGTGCCCGGGCTCTGGGCGGCGCCGGGCGCGGGGCCCTCGGTGCTGGCCGGCCTGCTGCCCCTGCCCGCGCTCATGCTCGCCGCCGTGGCCCCGGCGCTCTGGACCGGCGGACGCCGGCGGGCCCTGCTGGGCTGGGGGGCCCTGGCCCTGGGCGCCTTGGCCCTCGGCTTGGGCGATCTGGGGTCCGCCTCGCCCTACCGGCTGGTCTACGGCCTCCACCCGGCCCTCGCCCGCTTCTGGTGGCCCGTGCGCCACGCGGGCCTCCTCAGCCTCGCCGTGGCCGTGCTGGCGGCCCACGGTCTCGACGGGCTCATCGGCCGCAGGGCGCCCGGGCGGCGCTGGCTGCTGGCCGGGGCCGCGGTGGTCGGGACGGCCGTGTGCTGGCGGATCCAGGGAGCCCCCCTCCAGGTGGCGCACACGCCGCTGCGCCTCGACGACGCCGCCTGGACCCACCTCGCCCAGGCGCCCGCCGGGGCGGTGATCTCGCTGCCGCTCAGCCCGGCGGCGAGCAGCAGCAACGCGCCCATGCTCTGGCAGCGGGTCCACCGCCAGCCCATGCTCACGGGGCACTCCCCGTGGGTGGCCCGGGCGCGACCGGCGGCGTGGGACACCTTCGTCGCCGACAACACCTTCCTCAGCGCCATCACCGACCTGGAGCAGGGCCGCCAGCAGGGCGACCGCTTCAGCTTCACCGCCGACGACCTCGCCGCCCTGCAGGCGCGCGGCCTGCGCTGGGTGGTGCTCGACCGGAGCCTCTGGGTCGCGCCGCTGACACCCCACCGCCAGGCCCTCGATCGGGCCATGGACGGGCTCTTCGGGCGGCCGGTGGCCCGCTCTGCCGACGCCCAGGTCTGGGACCTCGCGGGCTGGACGGGCGAGACGGCCGTGGACGCCGGCGGCCCCGCCTGGCCGCCCGCGCTCGCGCCCGCCGGACCGGAGCAGCCCCTGGCCGGGCGCCGTCCGCCGGGCCCCCTGTTCGGCGCTCCCGTGGGCCCCCGCAGCCCCGCCGGCTCTCCGCCATGACCCGGGCCCTGCTGGTCGGGATCGCCGCCCTGCTCGGGACGCTGGGGCTCGCTCCGCCCGCCCGGGCGGCCCCATGCACCACCCCCCAGTGGACGGCCCCGGGCACGGCATGGCAGGCGACCCTCGCCGCGCCCGATGGCCACCCGGTGGCCGTGCTCCGGGCCACCGACGGCGGCACCACCGCCACCGGGGGCTGGCGCCCCGACGAGGATCCCCGGGTGGGCCAGCTGCGGGTCGGCCTGGTGGCCCTCTGTGGTCTCCCCGCGGGCACGGCCACGACCGACGAAGACATCCCAGCACGCACCGTTCTCGTCACGGTCGATCCCGCGGCCACCGGGGTGGTCGGCTGGGGACGCGACGCCCACGGGGACGCGGTGGCCCTGGCCTGGGCGCCCGCGACCGGCGGCCAGGCCTCGCTGCCCCTGGCCGACGGGCTGCGCTGGGAGCTGGCCGCCGAGGGCACGGCTCTGCCCTGGATCGGCCGCGCCCAGGACGGCGACCGCCAGGCCACCCTCGCCCCCCTCAGCCCGGCCCCCCGGCGGTGGAGCCCCGCCCTCCGGCGGCGGGCCCTGGGCCTGCTCTATCCGGTGCAGGCCCTCCTCGCGCTGGTCGCCCTCGTGGCCCTCGGGCGGGCCGCGCGCCGGCTCGGCGCCGTGCCCACCCTGCTCGCAGCCGGCGTCGGCGTGGGGCTGCTGTGGCCTGTGCTGGCGGATCCTGGCCGGGTCCTGCTCTGGACCGGCGGCGCCGTCGCCGACCCCCGCGACTCGGCCGCCCTGCTCGCCCAGCTCGCCGACGCCCTCGCCCACGGCGGGGACGTCGGCTTCCGCTTCCGCTACCCGGAGGGGGCCTCGGTGCTCTGGGGCGGCCCGGCGCTGCTCGGCTACCTGCCCGGCCTGCCCTCTGCCTTCGCGGGCCAGCCCATCGCCGGCCACAACATCGGCAACGCCGTGTGGATGGCCATCTTGGCGCTGTCCTGTGGCGCTCTGGCCCGGGCCCGGGGCCTCGGACCGGCGGGGGTGGTGGTGGCCGCGGTGGCCGGCGCGGCGAGCCCGGCCCTGGTCGACGAGCTGGACGCCTGGAGCCTCGACCGCGCCACGCTGGCGGCCGTGCCCCTCGCGGTCTGGGCCATCGAGCGCTGCGCCCGCCGGCCAGGCCCCGGGGGCGCCCTGCTCGTCGGACTGGCCGTCGGCGGGGCCCTCTACGCCCAGGTCTACACCGGGCTCTACCTCGCCCTGGTCGCGCCGCTCTGGGTGCTGCTGCGGGTGCCGGGCCGGGGGGCCGGGCAGCGGCTCGGCTGGCTCGCTGCCGGGGGGCTGGCCGCGGCCCTCGTGGCCGCCCCGGGCCTGCACCACCTCGCCACGGCCACCGCCGGCGCCGCCGAGACCACCGACGCACGGCCGCTCCGGGAGGTCGTGCCCGACGTGCTGGCCCCCCTGTCGCCCGCCGCGGCGACCGCCGCCGTGCAGCACAGCCGCCAGGCCCGCCGGGGCCGGGGCGGCCTGCCCATGGCCACGGCCACCGACCGCCTCGCCACGGCCCTGGCCCTGTCCATCGACGGCCGCGAGCTGGTCTCGCCCCAGCGCTGGCTGCCCCTCGGCCGGTGGTGGTGGGGCCTCGCCGCGCTGCTGGTCCTGGCCGCGCCCCGGCGCCGCTCCCGGTGGCTGGCGGTCGCCGAGCCGGCCTCGCTGCTGGTGCTCGCCGCGGGGCCCTTCCTGCTCTGGGACGGACGCTGGACGGGCCTGCCGCTGCCCCACCTGCTGCCGTGGCTGGTCGTCCCGGGCTGGGAAGAGCTGAAGAACGTCCACCGGGCCGCCCTGATGGCCGCGCCCCTCGCTGGACTCGTGCCGGCGATGCTGGTCGATGGCCTGGCACCCCGCCGCCGGGGGCCCGCCCTGGTGCTCGGCCTGGGGGCCGCCGTGGCCGTGGTCGGCCTGAGCCACGGCGGGCGCCCGCCGGCACCGAAGCTGCGCCGCCTCTCTGTCGAGCCCGCGCTCGCCGCGGCCCGGGGTCGGGCCCTCGTGCCCCTGCCCCTCGATCGGCCGATGCCCCCTGCGGTGGTCGAGGCCGCCCTCGTCCACGGCTTCAGCGTCGTGGGCGCGCCCCCCTTCGAGGCCGACCGCCACGGCACCCCGCCGTGGATGGACGACAACGCCCTGCTCAACCGGTGGGCGCTCGCCAGCGGCAGCAGCCGCCCCCAGCGGGCGCTCGGGGGCAGCGCCGGTCCCGCCCTCGCCGACCTGCGCCGCTACGGGGTGGACGGGGCCGTGCTCGTGCCGGCGGCCGCCCGGCCGGGCACCCTCCCGGGCCTCCGCGCCGCGCTCGACGCCGTCCTCGTGCCGGCAGCGGCCGGTCCGGGCGCCGCGCTGTGGTGGCTGCCCCCGGCGCAGGAGCCGCCCCCCGCCCCATGAGAATGGTCAGCTGAAACGCATTCTCGTCACCAACAGAGCAGGCCCGGCGCGACCGCCAGCCGCGGTGGGTAGGATCCCGCCGGTTGTCCTGTGAGATCGGAAGAGCACACGTCTGACTCCAGTCACCGC
>CAXQUZ010000694.1:0-8233 GCA_964226865.1 Myxococcota bacterium
CGAGCAGGTCGAGGGCGTCGGGGAAGGGACGCAGCAGCCGGGCCTTGCGGCTCGAGATGCGCCCCTCGACGTAGAAGTGGGGCCCGTAGTTGCCGATGGCCGCCCCGACCAGCACGCCGAGGGCGATGAAGATGGGCTGCTGGCCGCGGGTGACGAGGAAGCCCACGCCGCCCAGCACGAGGGCCAGCACCACCTTGATGGCCGAGTAGGTCTCGAGGGCACCGGCCCGGCGGAAGCCGCCCTGGACGAGGCGCCGCCGCTGGAGGTCGGCCTCGGACTCGTCCTGGGGCTTGGCCAGCGAGCTGATGCGGCGGGCGATGTCGCCGGCGCCGTCGTCTTGGACGAAGAGGCTGTCGGCCCCCTCGCGCTTGCCCCCTGTCATGTCCGAGACGCGGTCGCGGGCGGTGCGCTCGGGGTTCAGGAAGGTGACGATGGCGTAGGCGATGCCCAGCACCGCGACGAAGGCGGCGACGGCGATGACGGGGGCGAAGGCCGTGAGGGTGCTGATGTCCACGCTATACCTCGACCGACGAGATGGTCTTCATCACCACCACCCCGATGGTGAACCAGCTGAGGCCGCCGGCCACGAGGTAGTGGCCCAGCTCGTCGGTGAAGAGGGGGGTGAGGTAGCTGGGGCGCAGGAAGCTGATGAGGCCGAGCAGCGCGAAGGGCAGGCCGCCCAGGATGATGGCCGAGAAGCGGGCCTCGGCCGTCAGCGCCCGCACCTTGGCCTCGAAGACGAAGCGGTCGCGGATGGTGTTCGAGATGTTGTTGAGGATCTCGATGAGGTTGCCGCCCGTGTCGCGCTGGAGCAGCACCGACGACACGAAGAGCTTGAGGTCGAAGTTGTGGGGGTTCCGGGCCGAGAGCTGGTGGAGCGAGTCGCGCAGGTCGCGGCCCAGGTTGCCCTCTTCGAAGACGCGGCCGAACTCTTCGGCCACGGGCATCTTCATCTCTTCGGCGCAGAGGCGCATGGCGTCCGAGAGGCCGTGGCCGGCCTGGAGCGAGCGGGCGATGAGGTCGAGGGCCTCGGGCAGCTGCTCGCTGAGGAGCCGGGCGCGCTTCCGGGCCTTCGCGCGCAGCAGCAGCACGGGGACGGCGCCGAAGAGCAGGCCGCCGAGGGCCACGGGGCTGCGCAGGAGGATGCCGAGGCCCACCACGCCGCCGAGGGCGAAGGCGCCGCCGCGGGTGACGAGGCCGTTCAGGTCGTAGGGGCGGCCGGCCTGGAGCAGCAGGCTCTCGAGGTCGTTGCCGAGGTTGCCCAGGGCGGTCGAGGTGTCGTCGTCCTGCTTGAGCTGGAAGACGTCGATGGCCTTGGTCTCGGAGAGGGTGCCGAGGCGGCGGGCGATCTGCTGCTGGCGGTCGAGCTCGCGGGAGCGCATGCTCCCGTAGACCAGGAGGATGGACACCAGCGCCGCGGCAAAGACCACACCGGCGACAATGATGACGAATGGCTGCATCGGGGGGGCGCCTCCTCAGGGACCGCGAGATCGGGCTCAGACCCGCATCTTCCAGCGGAACAGGTTGGGAGACAGGTCGATGCCCTGTCGCTTGAGCCTCCCCAGGAACTTCGGCCGCGTGCCGGTGGCGGTGAAGGCTCCTCGGATGTGGCCATCGTCGTCGTAGCCCATGCGCTGGAAGATGAAGACGTCCTGCATGGTGACGACATTGCCCTCCATGCCGGTCACCTCAGAGATGGCCATCACCCGCCGGGAGCCGTCGGGGAGCCGGTCGGCCTGGATGATGATGTCGATCGCCCGGGAGATCATCTCGCGGATGTTCTTGTCGGAGAGGTTCGGCATGCCCATGCCGATCATGGTCTCCATGTGGGCCACGGCGTCGCGGGTGCTGTTGCTGTGGACCGTGGCCAGCGAGCCGTCGTGGCCGGTGTTCATGGCCTGGAGGGTGTCGATGGCCTCCTCGCCGCGGATCTCGCCGAGGATGACCCGGTCGGGACGCATGCGCAGGGCGTTCTTCACGAGGTCGCGGGCGGTGACCTCGCCCCGGCCCTCGAGGTTCTTCGGACGGGTCTCGAGGCGCACGACGTGGGGCTGCTGGAGCTGGAGCTCGGCGGCGTCCTCGATGGTGACGATGCGCTCACCGGGCGGGATGAAGCTCGAGAGCACGTTGAGCAGGGTCGTCTTGCCCGAGCCCGTGCCGCCGCTGATGAGGATGTTGAGCTTGCCCTTCACACAGCCCTTGAGCACCTCCATCATCGGCTCGGGGCAGGAGCCGAAGGCGATGAGGTCTTCGCTGGTGATGGGCACGGTGCCGAAGCGGCGGATCGAGACCGAGGGGCCGTCGAGGGCCAGGGGCGGGATGATGGCGTTGAAGCGCGAGCCGTCCTGGAGCCGGGCGTCGACCATCGGGTTGGTCTCGTCGATGCGCCGGCCCACGGCGCTGACGATGCGGTCGATGATCTGCATGAGGTGGTTGTTGTCTTTGAAGCCCGAGTCCACCTTCTGCAGCCGGCCCTTCTTCTCGACGAAGATGGTGTCGTAGCCGTTGATCAGGATGTCGGAGATCTCGGGGTCGCGGAGCAGCGGCTCGAGGGGGCCGAGGCCCAGGATCTCGTCGAGGATCTCTTCGACGAGGCGCTCGCGCTCGAGGCGGTTCAGGGGCAGCGAGCGGGTCTCGACCGTGTCGGTGAGCGTGTTGCGGAGCCGCTTCGCCAGCTCGGTGCGGGGCGTCTTGCTGACCTGCTCGAAGTCGAGCGAGGCGATGAGCTCCCCGTGGAGGCGGCGCTTGATGCGGTCGAACTCTGCCGAGTCGGTCGACGCCGAGGTGCGGTAGCGCTGCTGGGCGCCCCGGACGCGGTCGATGAGGCGAGAGGACATGGCGGGCTCCTGGAGGAGTGCAGGTCAGGGCACGGGGCTCAGCGGAAGATCCGCCAGAAGGAGCTCGTGGTCTGGGCCGGCTCGACCTTCTCGGCCCCGTCCGTGATGAGCTCGACCGCCGCGACCAGGTCGCGGTAGGTGGGCGAGCGTCCGGCGACCTCGCGCAGCAGCTGGCCCTTGTTGACCGCCCGCTGGCAGGAGGGGAGGTCGTCGGCGATGGCCGCCGCGATGGGCACGCCCAGGTTCGTCTCGATGTCGGCGTCGCGCAGCTCGTTGCTCCGGCCCGACTTGTTGACCACGAGGCGCACGGTCGAGCGGTCGATGCCCAGCCGGTCGAGCAGCTGGAGCCGGCGCCAGGCATTGCGCACGGCGACCACGTCGGGGGTGGTGACCAGCAGCACCACGTCGGCCACGCTGGTGGCGGTGAGGGTGGCCTCGTCGATGCGGGTGCCGCAGGCCACCATCACGTACTGGTAGGCGTCGGCGGCCGCCGAGAGCACCACCATGATGTCTTCGCCGCGCAGCTCGTCGAAGTCGACCAGCTCGGTGGGCTGGGGCAGCACGTGGACCTTTGAGGGGTGCACCACCACCGAGCCGGCCAGCATGCGCTCGTCGATGCGATCGATCTGGCGCATCAGGTCGTGGATGCTCTTGTTGGGCTGGAGGTCGAGGTAGGCGGCGATGTCGCCCATCGAGAAGTCGAAGTCGATGGTCACCACCCGCTCGATGACCGACATCTCGGCGGCGAGGTTGACCGTCAGGAAGGAGGTGCCACAGCCGCCCTTGCTGCCGACGAGGGCGACGACCATGCCCTGGTCCTGGTCGGGGCGGTCGCCCTGGGAAGACTCGTGCACGGCCCGGCGCAGCAGCTCGGAGTCTTCGGGCAGCACCACGTACTCGCGGTAGCCGGCCCGCATCGCGGCGCGGATGCGCTCCGGATCGGTGCGCTCGGAGATGGCGACCATGTGGAGGCCGCTGGCCTCTTCAGCGAGCACGCCGCCCAGCTGGACGGCTTCCTCGAAGTCTTCGTCGAAGCCCATCACCACCACGGTGGGACGGGTCTTGCGGACCACGGCGAGGGCGTCCTCGTAGGGGGTCGCGTGGGTGGGGAGCACCGCCTCGGTGCCCAGACACTCACGGATGAGACCCATGCCGTGGTTGTCGACCCCGATGACCACGACAGACGCGGCCCCTCGTGTCAGTCGACGATTTCGCATTGCTAGAACTCCGAGTCAGAGAAGCCGGGGGGGCCGGGAGGGGCCGTCCTCAGCGTGCCAGACCGATGGGACCGGTGGGCTCGGCGGTGCGCGAGTCCGTGCGGTGATCCATGCCGAGCAGGAACAGCTCGGCGTCCGACGGATTGTAGTCCTCGGTGGTGCCCGGCGGGGGCGGCACCTCGCCCGGTGCGAGCGGGCGCACCAGGCGGGGCGTGACGAAGATCATCAGCTCGGTCTCGTTGGCCGAGTGCTGGACGTAGCGGAAGAGGCTGCCCACGAGGGGGATGTCGCCCAGCAGCGGCACCTTGGCATAGGTGGCGTTGGTGGTCTCGCTGAGGAGGCCGGCCATCGCGAAGGTCATGCCGCTCTCGATGCGCAGGTGGGAGTCGGTCTTCCGCGCCAGGAAGCCGGGCACCTCGATGCCCGTGACCCGCACGCCCGTCGCCGAGTCGATGCCGCTGACCTCGACATAGACCCGCATGTCGACCACGTCGCCGGCGAGCACGGTCGGCACGAAGACCAGCTTGATGCCGTACTCCTTGAACTCGAGGCTGATGCGGCCGCCGAACTGGCTGACGGGGATGGGCACCTCGCCGCCCGCCAGGAACTCGGCCTGCTGGCCCGACAGCGCCACGAGGGTGGGGCGGGCGAGGGTGCGCGAGATGTTGTTCTGCTCGCGGATGCTCAGGATGGCCGCGATCTTCGTGGGGCTGGCGAACTGGCCCAGGAAGTTGAAGTTGGCCACGGCCGGGGCGGGGGTGATGCCGCCGTTGATGGCCTGGGTGGCCTGGCGCGCGACGTTGCTGCCCGCCGAGACGTTGGGGCCGACCATGCCGAGACCGACCGCCTGGTCGCCCCAGGTCATGTTGAAGCCCATCTAGCGCAGCGCCGTGCGGTTGATCTCGGCGAAGACGACCTCAAGCTGGATCTGGTGGTCGCCGGTGACCGTCATGTTGTTGACGAAGTCGGCGTCGTAGACCCGGGCCATCTCGGCGATGCGCTCGAGCGACTCGATGCTGTCGACGGGGCCCTCGATCACGAGGCGGTCGTCGAGGGGGAAGACCCGGGGCGGCGCGCCGTCCACGACCCGGTCGATGCGCCGGATGAGGTCGGAGAGGTCGGCGTGGACCGTCAGCTCGTGGCGCGTCGGGTTCTGCATGTCGTCGAGGTACCAGACCCAGAGGTCGGTCGTGCCCACGGCCCGCCCGAGCACCTGGACCTGGCCCTGCTCGAGCAGCTTGAGGCTGGCCACCTCGGGGTCGCTCGTGAGCACCCGGCCGATGGGACGGTCGCCCCGGTAGATGAAGCTGTGGCCGACCTCGACATCCAGCCAGTCCTGCTCAGCATCGGGCTCGGCGGCCTCGGCGGGTCGGGCCGCGCCCAGGACGGAGAGAGCGAGGACGGCGGCGCCCAGCAGCAGGGCGGCGCGGCGCACGAAGGGGACAAGCATCGGGGGGGCTCCGGGAGGAGGCTCGGGTTCGCCCGGGGGGCTCAGCGGCGGCGGCGGCGGCCGGACTCGATGCCCGGGACCTTGTTGCCCTCGCTGTCGAAGGAGACCGAGGTGGAGGTGGCGCCCTCGATGATCTCGGCGCTCACCGTGGTGGTGGGCTTCGGCCGGCTCCCGCCGCGCTTGGGGGCGGGCGCGGCCTTCGGGGGCTCCTTCTTGATGCCGAGCAGGGCGTCGGTGGCCAGGGGGCCGTCGGTCTCTTGCTGGACCTTGTCGACGTCGCTGCGCAGCACGAGGTGGAGATCGCCCTTGGACACGGCCAGGGCGAGGCGCTGGGCCTCCTCGGGGGTGACCTCGAGGGTGACGCTCGGGCGGGCCCGGGAGCGCTTCTTCTTCTTGGCCGAGTCGTCTTCCTTGGCCCGGGGCGCGAGGCTGTCGCCCACGGCGAGCACCTTGACGTCCTGGAGGATGGTCTCGGTGACCCACTTGGCGCCGAGGGTGCGGTCGTCGGGCCGGATGGTGACGATGACGTCGACCCAGTTGCCCGGCTGGAGGAAGCCGCCGAGGCTCGACTGGGTGTCGGTCTCGATGGTCATCGCGCGCTTGCCGGGCGAGATGATGGCGTTGAGCCCCACCCCGGCGTCCTGGCGGGCGAGCCGCTCGAAGCGCACGAACTCCCCGGCGTAGATGCGCTCGCGGGGCGTCTGGCCGATGAGCTCGGCGAGGTCGCTGTAGATGAGGTCGGCCGGCGCCGTGCCGGGCAGCACCTCGGTGACCATGAGGTCGGCCTCTTCAATGGGAAGCCCCATGTAGAGGTCGTTCTTGGCGACGACCACGGTCTGCTTGTCGATCTGGCCGGCCTGCTCCACCCGCTTCTCGGCACGGTTGAGGACGTCGATGACCAGGTAGGCGGTCAGTGCGGCCACGCCCACTGCGCCCACGAGGAAGACGGTTGCCTTGAGGCGGCCGCCGGTCTGTTGTCGCTGTGCCATGGGGAATGTGCCTCCTGGAAGCACGAGGGGGGCGGCGGGCCGCCCGGCGGGTGGCGCAAGGGACGCACATGCGGGCGCCCCGAGGGGGCCTGCAGTGGCGGAGGGATGCGCGCGGCAGGCAGTTCTTGCCCGATGTCAGCGGATGAGCCCGATCCAGACACCCTGAGTGTACATCCCGGTCGCGATGGCGAAGCCGACCGCATGGGGAATCTTCTTGGTGTCGGGTGCGGACCACCCCTTCGATCGGGCGATGCGGGAGCTGAAGAGCATCCCCAGTGCGATCAGGGAGTGGAGGGCCGTGCCGACGAGGAGCACGTAGAGCACGCCCTTCCAGCCGACGAAGGCGCCGATGGCGATCAGCAGCTTCACGTCCCCACCGCCCATCCAGCGCAGGGCGAAGGGGCCGATGAGCAAGGCGAGCGCGACGCCGGCCCCAAGAAGCGACCAGCCCAGACCCGGGAGTCCCGAGGTCTGGGCGGAGAGGGCGAGGCCGAGCAGGAGGCCCGGCCCCACCAGCGCATTGGGCACCCGCCGCTGGGTGAGATCCCAGAGCGCGGCGAGGGCCACCATGGTGAGCAGGACGGAGATCTTCAGGGTCACAGGAGGTCTCCGCCCCGCGCGCCGTGGCTCAGCTGGTGGCGGCGGTGACGGTGCCGGCAACACCCGAGAACAGGTTGTCCAGCGAGTCGCCGAGCGCGGTCAGGGCGGCGATGATGGCCACGGCGACGAGACCGGCGATGAGGCCGTACTCGATGGCGGTGGCTCCGGACTCGTCGTTGATGAGGCGGCGGACAAGCTGCATGGTGGACTCCTGCAATGGGTCGGGGGTCGTTGGACGGCGCCCACTGGGCGTCGGTGCCCGGGCCGGGGCCCGGAGGGTGGCGCCCGGCGAGGGGCCCCAGGGGTGGCGGGCGCAGAGCGCGCCGTCGACACCCGGTGGTTCGGCCGGCTCTCGTCCCCCCTTGAGGCGGGTCGCGCTGCCGTGCGGGGTCTCCCAGACGGGAGGGCTGGCCTGTTCGGGCCAGTCCGCTGCCCCAGGGCGGGCCTGGAGCACGGGGGAGGACGGCACCCGCGAGATCGCAGGTTGGCCCTCCCCCCGGGGCAAGCGACCGGTCACCGGCGCGCCCGCAGGGAGCGGGACGGGCTGGCGGCCCGGGCGGACGGGAAGACCTCCCGTTCCACGCTGACTGTAGCGGATGACCCATCCAGGTCTCAACAAGAATCCCGCCGAGTGCGAAAAATTTTTTTCGCGGGGAGGGCTGGGTTCTGAACAGATGTTCATGTTGATCGTCGTCATGCCCGATCCGAAGGGTGCCGCGGACGTGCGGGGCTGGGGCGCGCGCACGGGAGCGGGGGCATGCCTGCGGCGATCGCCTCCGGAGGCACCGGGCGATCTCCCGCGGGGGCGCGGAGGCTCCACGGGGATCCACGATCTTCGGGCACGGGCCACGCTGGGCCCACCGATCCGGCGGTGCCGCGATCCTGTGCGCGGCCGGACGGGGGCACCCGTGGAACACCGGGGCGCCGCCGGGGGCCGGGCCGGTCAGCTGGCGGCGGAGGGCGCGCCCGCAGCGGGGCGGGCCACGACGTCGTCAGGGCCGAGGCCGAGGGTGACCGTGCCCGCCTGGAAGGCCGCCCAGGCCGGGCCGAGCAGGGCGGCCCGCCACCCCGTGAGCACGGCGGAGGTGTCGGGTGCGGTGGCCAGGGCCTCGGCGAGGGGAGCGGGCAGCAGCAGTGCCG
>CAXQUZ010000695.1:0-15103 GCA_964226865.1 Myxococcota bacterium
GCCGAGCAGGAGCTCATCCTGACCCGGCCCCGGCGGCGGGCCCTCTTCGGCGGCCCCCCCCAGGACCAGTCCCGCTCGCGCTTCCTGTCCGAGGTGCCCAGCGAGGTGCTCGAGCTGCGCGGCGACGGGGTCCGCAGCCGGCGCTCGCCCCTGTCGCGGGACGACCGGGCCCGGCGGCTGGGCTTTGGCGGGCGCCCGGAGCGCTCGGTCCACCGGGGCGGCTTACGAAACATGACAGTGCCGCCAGCCCCGGCGCCGGCCCCCGTTCCCTCCGGGGAGTACCGCACGGCCCAGGTGGAGTCCCCCGCACAGCTCTCCCGGGGAGCCCGTGTGCTCCACCCGAAGTTCGGGCCGGGCACGGTGCGCAAGGCGGAGGGCTCGCCCCAGAACCTCAAGCTGGTCGTGGTCTTCGATGGTGCCGGGCGAAAGACCATCTACGCCCGCTTCGCCCAGCTCGAGCTGCTGCTCTGAGAGCGGGCGGCACTGCCCCGGATCAGTCCCCCGGGGGGCCCACCGGGGGCGATTGCGGCGGCATCGGCGCGGGTGGTAGCGTCCCCACCTTGCGGCGTGTGCCGCCGAGAGCCCGACGGGGATCCACCTGATGATCGTGACCTGCGAGAGCTGCGCTGCCCGCTACAAGCTCGACGAGAGCAAGATTGCGGGGCGCGGCGCAAAGATCACCTGTCCGCGCTGCCGGCACGTGTTCGTTGTCTACAAGGACGAGGGGGCGGCGGCGTCCGTCTCGTCCGCCCCGGCTCCTGCGCCCTCCATCCCGGGCAGCATCCCTCGGCCCGCGGCCTCGGCCTCTCTGGTCGACGAGCCCGCGGCGCCCGCACCCGCCCCGGCGCCGGCCGATGTCCACGCGCTCGACTTCCGCGCGGTGGGCATCCACACCTGGAAGGTCAAGGTCAAGATCGGCTTGGTCTACGACTTCAGCGACTTCCGCACCCTCGCCAAGTACATCGGCGAGGGCCGGGTCACGGCGACCGACAAGGTGAGCCACGACGGCAAGGAGTGGACCGACATCGGCTCGCTCGAGGCCCTCGAGCGCCACTTCATCGCGACCTACCAGCGCCTCGAGGCCGAGCAGGCCGCCGCCGCTGCGGCCGCCGCGGCCGAGGCCGAGGCCGACGACGAAGAAGAAGACTTCGACGACGACGAGCCCACCAACATCATGGGCATGGGCGGCGAAGACCCCATGGCGGCGGCCTCGGCGGCGGCCTCGGCCGTGTCGCTGGCCTCGTTCAGCGGCAGCGCGGCGCCCCGCATCCTGCCCTCGGGCGACGCCGGCATGGCCGCAGCGACGGCGGCCGCCCTCCAGGCCGAGTCCGGTGCGGTCGCCTCCCCGATGGTGGCCCCCAGCCCGGCCCCCGAGGAGTCCTCGCGCTTCGTCGACCCCTTCGAGAAGCGCAAGCGCGAGCGGGGCAACAAGAAGCGCCCTGCGAAGCGCCCCGCCCCGGCGGCCCCGCCCCCGAAGACCGACGGCGGCAGCCGCTCGATGGTGATGGGCATCGCCGGCATCGCCATCGCGGGCCTGGCCGTCTGGTACCTCTTCCTCCGCACCCCTGACGTGGTCGCGCCGCCCCCGCGGGTCACGGCGCCGGCGCCGGCCCCCGACGCTGCCGTCGATCGCGAGAAGATCAAGAAAGACATCATGGACGAGCTCGAGCCCGTGCCCGAGCCAGAGCTCGAGGGCGGGGAAGAAGACACCGACCCCTGGGGCATCGAGGCCAACGCCGAGCCCGAGCTGCGGCCGGTGGTGCCCGAGCACGTCCGCAAGGCCCAGGCCCGGGGGGGCAGCCCCGTGCCGCCGCCGCCGGCGTCCACCGGCCGGGCGACCTCCGCCCAGGACCACGTCGCGGTCGGCGACTCGGCCGCGCGCTCCGGCGACTGGAACACCGCCGCCGCCGCCTACCGCAAGGCCGTGGGCATGGACCCCCGGAACGCCGTCTACAACGGCAAGCTCGGCGGTGCCCTCCGCCGGGTGGGCGACGTGGCGGGGGCCATGCAGGCCCTCAACACCGCCGCCCAGGGGGGCCTCAACACGGCCCTCCGCGACCTGGGCGATCTGAGCGCCGAGCAGGGCGACACCGCCGGCGCCCTCGGGTACTACCAGCGCTACCTCAACACCCGTCCCCGGGACGCGGCCGAGGTCCAGCGCAAGATCGACCGCCTCAACGGGGGCTGAGACGGGGCCCCGGTCCCGACCGCCCCCCTCCTCGCTGCCCGGGACGGCCCGGTCCGGTCCGGACGGCCCCCCGCCACGGCAGCGCCCGGCCCCCCCGGAGCCGCCGTGTACATCGAGTGTGACAACTGCAGCGCCGGCTTCGAGCTGGAGCTCCCCCCGGCCGCCTTCGAGCTGGGGCGCAACCTGAAGTTCCGGTGCACGGCCTGTGGCCACAGCTTCCTCGTGGTCGAGGACGGCAACGTGGTCGACAGCATCGTGCTGGCCGAGCCCGAGCCCCCGGCCCGCGAGCCGCCCTCGGTCACGACGGTCGAGGAAGAGGCCCAGGGAGCGCCGCCGCCGGTCGAGCTTGCGCCCCGGGCGCGCGCCATGGAGCACGTGCTGCTGCGGCAGGAGGGCACGGCCTACAACGTGCCCGACCTGGCGACGCTCCAGCGCTGGGTCGTCGAGCGGCGGGTGGGGCCGGACGACGAGCTCGACTTCGGCGACAGCAACTGGGTGCGGGCGGCCGATCACGCTGAGCTCCAGCCCTTCTTCGCGCTGGTCGAGCAGGCCGAGGCGGCCAGCGCCCAGCTCGACCCCGTCGCGCCCGAGGCGGCGGCGGAGGCTGCGCCAGACGATGCCGACGAGCCGGATGAGGACGCCGGCGAGGCGGACGAGGACGAGGACGAGGACGAAGACGACGCCGACGAGCCGGACGAGGACGAGCCGGACGAGGACGACGCCGACGAGCCGGACGATGCCGACGAGCCGGACGAAGACGACGAGCCGGACGAGGACGAGCCGGACGAAGACGACGAGCCGGACGAGGACGACGCCGACGAGCCGGACGAGGACGAGGACGAAGACGAAGACGAGCCAGACGAAGACGCCCCCGCGGCCGCCGACTGGGTGGCGCCTGCGGCGGGACTGGATCCCGCGGCGGCCTTCGATGACCCGGCCGCAGAGACGGAGGAGGCCCCGCCGGAGTGGGGCCTGCCCGCCGGAGCCCACGGCACCGGGGCGTCGTCGGACGATGCCAAGAACGCGGGGGCTGACGAGGATGCCCTGCAGAACGGGGAAGACGACAGCCTCGACGGCGACAGCGACTCGGAGGACTTCACCTTCCCGGCGCCCCCGGGCGCGGCCGACGGCAGCGGCTGGGAGGCCATCGAGCCGGGCTCTCTCTCGGCGGCGGCCCCGGCTCCCACCCCGGCCCCCGCCCCCGCGCCGGCCGGGGACCCCTGGGGCGCGACCGACGCGGGCGGCGACAGCTGGTTCGGCGACGAGGCGGACGTGGGCCTGCCCGACGAGGCGGAGGCGACCGAAGAGGCCGCTCCTGCTGACACCGCGCCCGAGGAGGCCGCGCCCGAGAACGCCGAGGACGACTGGTTCGCGGGCGCCGACGGCGGGGCACCGGAGGGCCCGGAGGAGGGTCCGGCCGGTCCGGCCGCCGCGCCGATCGACGAGCCGGAGGAGGAGGGAGGCAGCCGGATGCTCGGTGTCGTCGCGGTCGTGGCGGTGCTGGGCGCGGTGGCCCTGCTGATCTGGATGATGCGCAGCCCCAGTCCTGACCCCAGCCCCAGCCCCACGGCGGTCTCGGCTGCCCCGGCCCCCGCTCCTGTGCCGGCGACTCCGCCGCCCACCGCGACCCCGCCGCCCGCCGCGCCCCCGCCGGCTCCGGCCCCCGACCCGGCGGCTGCGCCCGCCCCGGCCCCGGCCCCTGCGCCCGCCGCCGTCCCAGACCCCGCGCCCGCGCCGGCCCCCAAGCCCGAGGCCAAGACCCCGCCGCCGCCGCCTCCCGACGCCCGCTCCACCCGGGTGCGCGGGGCCGCCTCGCTGACCTCCCAGGGCTGGCGCGACGTCGACCGCAAGCGCTACACGACGGCCGAGGCCAGCTTCCGCAAGGCCATCGAGTCCAAGTCGAACCACGGCCCGGCCCACTTCGGCCTCGGCTACGTGCGCGAGATGCTCGGCGACAAGGGCGGCGCCCTCAACGCCTACTGCGATGCCCAGCTCTACGCCGGCAGCGACAAGGAGCTGCGCCGCGAGATCCGCGGCCGCCTCAACGCCATCCAGGGCACCTGTCCCTGAGCGGGCGGGGGCGGCCAGCGCCGCAAGCGCCCGGTGGCCCCGCAGGATACGGCGGCGCCCCGCTGGAGGATCCGTGTCCGCTCCCCGTGATGGTGCCCGCCCTGCCTTGCGCGTGGTCGCGGCTGAGATCGAACGCGAGGGCCGCTTCCTCATCACCCAGCGGCGAGAGACCGCCACGATGCCGCTGCTGTGGGAATTCCCGGGCGGTCGGGTCGAGGCCGGTGAGTCGGATCGGGACGCCCTGCGGCGCGAGCTGCTCTTCCGGCTGGGGGTCGACGCCCAGGTGGGCGAGCTCTCGCTCGAGGTGACCCACGAGTACGACCGCTACTCGCTCGACTTCAAGGTCTACCGCTGCACCATCTCGGGCACTCCCCGGCGCCGGGCGGTGGCCAACTTCGCCTGGGTGGCGGCCGAGAACTTCGACCAGTACGAGTTCCCCGGCGCCGACCAGGCCACCCTCGACAAGCTGCTGGGCCTCGAGGGCTGAAGCCGGTCGGTGGCGGTCTCCCGGCGGCCCCAGAGAGCCCCCAAGACCACGCAGGCGGCGCGGCCGGCTCCCGGAGGAGCGCCGCCGCGCCGGAGGGGGGCAGGGGGCCCGGCTCAGTTCGTGAGCTGGACCGTCGTGCCCCGCGAGACGTTGCCCACCGCGTCCACCGCACAGACCCGGAAGGTCCAGGTGGCGCCGCTGGCCATGCCGCTCATGTTGGCCGAGCTGGTGCCGGCGCTGAGGGCGGTGCCGTTGGTGCAGCGCGAGGCGGGGGCGCGGGTGCCCTCCCGGGCGACGACGGTGTAGTGGTCCACCCCGGTGTCGCGGTCCGAGAAGCCGGTCCAGCTGAGCGAGGCCGTGCCGCCGCTGACGCTGCCGGTGACGCTGCCGTCCGTGGGCCGGCGGAGGTCGAGCAGGATGTCGTCGCTGACGGGGGTCTCGCTCTCGTTGCCCCACTCGTCCTTGAACCAGACGTAGACGCTGCGGGTGCCGCTGCCCGACATGTTCCAGGTCACCGTGTCGGTGAGCGGGCGCCAGCGCGAGCAGCGGGTGTTGTTGCTCGCGCAGTAGTGGGTCACGGTGCCAGCATCGGTGGCGCTGAGGCTGAGGCTGACCCGCCGGTCGCCGGTCATGCTGTCGCCGCTGTTGATGGTGACGGTGCCCACAGGCGCGTCGTTCTCGGGCGCCGGCATCGCCGAGGTGGTCGCCGCGCCGCCGGTGTTGCCCGCCGCGTCGACGGCGCAGGCCCGGTAGTTCCAGGTGTCGCCGTTGGTGAGGCCCACGTGGGTCGTGCTCGTGTCGGTGCCCTCGTAGACGACGGTGCCCGTGCTGCAGTCCCGGGCGGGGGCGCTGCCGACCGCGCCGACCACCTTGTAGGAGGCCACGCCCGAGCCGGCGTCCCGGAAGCCGCCCCAGCTCAGGGCCACCTGCTGGTTGCCGCGGGTGGCGCTCAGGCTGCCGCGGGTGGGGGCGCGGGTGTCGAGGCCCACGGTGTCGGTGTAGGGGCCGGCGATGTTGCCCCACTCGTCCTTGAGGTAGAGGTAGACCGTGCGCTGGCTGACGCCGCCGCCGAGGTTGACCGTGGCGGTCTCGGCAAAGGGCACGTAGTCCCAGCAGTTCGCCACGCGCCCGAGGCACATCTCGGTGATGGCGCTGGCGTCACTCGCCGTGATGGCGACCGGCACGGGCTGCGCGCTGGTCCAGTCGGCGCCGCCGGCCGCCACGATGGTGCCGGTGGGGCCCTCGAGCTCAGGGGCGGCCGTGCCCCGGGCCACGATGCCGGGCGCCACGTTGCCCACCGCGTCCACGGCGCAGAGCCGGTAGTACCACTCGTCGCCGTTGGTGAGGCCCGTGTGGGTCGTGGTGGTCGCCGTGCCGTTGTAGACCTCGGTGCTGTCGGTGCAGCTGGCGCCCGGGTAGCCGGTCTGGGAGGCGGTCAGGATGTAGGTGTCGAGGCCCGAGCCGCCCTCCCGGAAGCCGCCCCAGGCGAGGCTGATCTCGCCGTCGCCGGCGGTGGTGGTGAGGGTGCCCATGGTGGGGGCGCCCTGGTCGACCGTGATGATGTCGTCGGCCCGCTCGGAGACGTTGCCCGCCGCGTCGCGGAACCAAGCCTTGACCCGCCGGTTGCCCGTGCCGCCGTTGAGGCTGTAGGTCTTGGTCTCGGCATAGGTCTCCCACTCGCTGCACGAGGTGGAGGCCGTGATGCACATCTCGGTGACGCCCACGTCGTCGGTGGCGGCGAGAGTGAGGGTCACGCTGTGCGAGCCGGTGTAGGCGTCGCCGTCGTTGATGGTCACGGTGCCCGACGGGGCCGTCGTGTCGGCGCTGCCGCCGCCCGAGCCGCTGTCGCCGCCGCCGTCCGTGCCCGAGCCCGAGCCGTCCGTGCCGCCGCCGTCCGTGCCCCCGGTGTCGACCGGGCCGCCGTCGCCGCTGCCGGCGTCCAGCACGGCCGCCTCGAGGTCGATCCGCGGCTTGGTCACGCCGTTGGTGTCGGTGATCGAGATGCCCGTGTTCAGCTGGGCCTCGATCTGGTCGGGAGTGTAGCTGGGGAAGGCGGCCGCGACGACGGCCATGGCGCCGGCGACGTGGGGGGTGGCCTGGGAGGTGCCGCCCATGGTGTGGCCGCCCGCGGTGATGAGCGCGCCGGGGGCCAGCAGGTCGAGGAAGCTGGTGCTGTTCGAGAAGCAGGTGACCTGGTCGGCGGCCGTCGAGCTGTCGCTGCAGCCAGACCAGCCGATGGGGCCCATGTTCGAGTCGTAGACCGCGCCCACCGAGACGGCCGAGGGCGAGCAGCCCGGCGCGGCCATGGCGTTCTTCCAGGCGTCGTTGCCCGAGGCGATGGCCGCGAGCACGCCGGCGTCCCGGGCCAGGGCCAGGGAGGTCTCGTAGGGGGTCGAGCCACACTCGGCGGTGTACTTGCCGCCGCCGAGACACATGTTCATCGCCACGATGTTGTAGGTGTCGACGTTCGAGATGACCCAGTCGATGCCCGTGAGGATGTCGGTGCTCGAGGCGCCGGCGCCGTTGAAGACGTCGAGGTCGAGGATGTCGGCGCCCGGGGCGACCTGGGCGACGATGGCCGCGACGTTGGTGCCGTGGCCGTTGGCGTCGAGCTGGCCGTCGTTCGGGGCGATGTCTTGGTGGACCTTGACCCGGCAGCTGCCGCCGCTGTCGGGGGCGGTGCAGCTGCCCAGATCGGCGACCCGGTAGTCGGCGCCGGTGTCGAAGATGACGACCGAGGTGCCGGTGCCCTCGTGGCCCGCGGCCTGGGCCTCGGGCTGGTTGATGTGGGCGAGGCTCTGGGCGAGGTCGGCCGTGAAGATCTGCTCGGCGTGGATGCCCCAGACCATCTCGGAGCCGATGAGCTCGTCGAGCTCCGCCAGCTCGGTGAGCTCGACGGCCACCACGGGCAGGTTGCGGTAGCGGCGGGTGATCTGGAGGGGCCGGTCGGCGAAGACGGCCTCGAGCTCGTCGGCCAGCTCGACGTAGCGCTCGGCGCGCCACTCCCGGAGCTCGGCGGGGAGCCTGTCGGAGGAGCTGCGGCGGCGGCTGAGCTCGCGGTCGATGGTCCGCGCGTCGAGCTGGAGCAGGGCGACGACGGGCTCTCCCGCCTCGAGGGCCACGACCACCTCGGGGTCCACAATGGGATCGAGTGGGGTGGGCAGCTCGTCGGCGGCGCCGGTGTCGGCCTGGGCCGGCGGGGTGGGGCTCGCCTCCTCGGCTGGCACACAGCCAGCGGAGAGGGCCAGGAGCACAGAGGTGGGCAGCAGCATCATGGTGCGGTTCATGGGGTCTCCGAGGGGGTACCGCTGGAGACGGACCGGAGCCCGCGCCGCCTTAGGCCCCGCGGGGGGGATTGTGGCCCTGGACCCTCGGGAACCGCTGGGTGGAATGCCGTCGGAACGCCGTCGAGCACGGTGTTCTCGTGGGGTTCGGGGGCGGGCTTGGCTGGGCCGGGGCGTGTGACCCATTTGGGCCCCTCGGCACCGGGATCAGACCAGCAGGGCCGCGGCCCCCGTGATGACCAGGGCGCCCACGAGGTTGAGCACCAGCCCCTCCCGGGCCATCTCGGCCACCTCGACGCGCCCCGAGCCATAGATGACGGCGTTGGGGGCCGTGGCCACGGGCAGCATGAAGGCGCAGCTGGCGCTGAGGGTGGCGGGCACCATCCAGCCGGCGGGATCCACCCCGGCGGCGAGGGCCGCGGCGGCGAGCACGGGCAGCAGCAGGGTCGTCGTGGCCGTGTTCGAGGTGACCTCGGTGAGGAAGGTGACCCCGAGGCAGATGACGCCGGCGGTCACCAGGGGGGGCAGCCGGGCCAGGCCCGCGTCGTGGGCCAGCCAGTGGCCCAGGGCGTCGGCGAGGCCGGTCGACGAGAAGGCCCGGGCGATGTAGATCCCGCCCGAGAAGAGGAGCAGCAGACCCCAGGGGATGCGCCGGGCCTGCTCCCACTGGAGGGTGCGGCCGCCCGCGCCGTCGGGCACGAGAAAGAGGGCCAGCGCGGCGCCGAGGGCGACGGTGGCGTCGCTGGCCTGGGGCAGCCCGACGAGGCCGGTCCAGCCGCCGCCGGGGGCCTTGCGGAAGACCCAGAGCAGGGCCGCCAGCGCGAAGATCCCCAGCACCCGGCGCTGGTGGGCCGTCCAGGGGCCCGAGGCGGCGAGGGTCGGCGCGGGCCGATCCCCGAGACGGCGCACGAGCCAGAGCCAGGCCAGCGGGAGCATCAGAGCGACCACGGGCAGCCCGATGCCCATCCACCGGGCAAAGCCGATGGGGGGCAGCCCCAGCTCGTCGACGATGCCCATCAACACGACGTTCGGGGGCGTCCCCACCGGCGTGCCCATGCCCCCGATGCTGGCGCCATAGGCCAGCCCCAGCACGAGCGGGAGGGCCAGGCCCCGGCGGCCCTCGGCCTCGTCCTGCTGCCCGACGGCCAGGGCCACCGGCAGCAGCATCAGGGTCGTGGCCGTGGTCGAGATCCACATCGAGCAGGCCGCGGTCGCCACCATGAAGCCCAGCACGAGGCGCCGGGCGCTGCGGCCCTGGCCGAAGAGGCGCACGAGGCCCACGGCCACCCGCCGGTGGGCGCCGCTGGTCTCCATGGCCACCGACATGAGGAAGCCGCCCATGAGCAGCAGGATGAGGGGGTGGCCATAGGCGCCGGCGGCCTGGTCGGCGGAGAGCGCCCCGACGGCCGGGAGCACGACGAAGGGCACCAGCGAGGTGACGGGCACGGGGACGGGCTCGGTGACCCACCACAGGGCACAGAGGGCCGTGACGGCGGCGGTCCAGGCGGCCCCGGGGGAGAGGCCCTGGGCGAGGCAGGCCCCGCCGGCGGCGGCGGCGAGCAGGGGCCCGGCCACGAGGGCAGCCCGCTGGAGGCGCGACGGGGGACCGGCGCTCACCGCGGGGATCCCGGGGCCCGCCCGCTCACAGCCCCTCGGGGGCCGTGACGGCCCGTCCGCCCTCGAGACGGGTGCCGCGCACGGTGTTCTCGGGGCCGCCCTGCTGGGGCCGGGTCAGCCCCGGCACCCCGTTCTTGCCGGGCATCTCGGGGATGCCCAGGTCCCACCAGACGGCGCTGCCCGTGGTCTGGCCGGGCCCGAGGTCGCTCTCGATGACCGCGATGATCCGGGCGGCGGCCTCGGCGTCGATGTCGCGGTGGACCACGATCCAGCGGATGCCCTTCTCGCGCAGGGCGAGGGTGTGGGGGGTGCCGCCCATGTTCTTGAGGCCGAGCTTCTTGTGCTCGTCGGCCCGCCGGTTCGAGAGGCTCGCGAAGATGCGGTAGCTGGGCTCGTGGATGAGGCTGCAGGTGCTGGCGCGGGCGTCGGGGGCGTAGGGAATGGGCCGGCCGTGGGCCGCCTGCCAGACGAGGTAGCGGGAGGTGCCCATGGTCGAGCCGGCGTCGGTGGGCAGGTCGAGGATGCCCCACTGGAGGGGGTCGTCGGGCTTGCGCACCATGTGGGCATAGGCGGCGGGCCAGTCGAGGCTCGCCGTGGGCAGGGGCCAGACCGTGCCGGAGGCGACGAGCCCGTCGGCGAGCACGAGGCCGAGGGCCACCAGCGCGAGGGGGCCCCGGGTCAGGTTGTGGACGCCCAGGGCCGCGAGGCCCGCCCCGGCGGCGAGGGTGGGCACGGCGAGGCGCAGCGGGTGGGTCACGGCGAGGCCGGGCATGAGCTGCTGGATGGCCCCCCAGGGCAGCCGCAGCCGGCGCCCGTCGTGGAGAGAGAGCCAGTCGCCGTTGAAGTAGAGGTAGGGGCCCAGGGCGAAGACCGCACAGGCCGCCGCCGCGAAGACCCACCACAGCTCGGAGCTGTAGGCCCGCTCGACCCGGCTGCCGTCTGGTCCCGCGCGGTTCGCCCGAAAGGCGAAGAGGGTGAGCAGGAGGGCCACGACGCCCAGGTACATCGAGTGCTGGAAGCCCTCGTGGGAGAGGTCGACCGAGCGGAAGCCGAAGGGCTGGAAGAAGGTGCGCAGGTCGACGGCGTTGTGGGCCGCGAGCTGGTCGTTCATCGCGTCGGGGTGCTTGATGATGGCGTCGGGGGACGACAGCTGGGTGCGCAGGGCCAGGGCCGGCGGGGCGGCCACCAGGACGGCGGTGATGCCGCCGAGCCAGGCGTGGCGGATGCTCGGGAGGCCCCGCACCAGGGCGGCGATGCCGGCGCCGAGGCCGAGGTAGGGGGAGGCCACCGCCGAGAGCCCGACCCCGAGCCCGGCCTTGGCCCAGCTCTTGAGGGAGCGCGACCGGGCGGCGTCCTCGATCCAGGCGAAGGCGAGGGCCACCGGGCCGATGTTGACCGCCTCGGAGATGCCGTTCTGGAGCTCGCAGGTCATCCAGGCGCTGGCGGCGAAGACGCCGCTGGCCACCCACGAGGCCCAGGGGCCGGCCCCGAGAGACCGGGCGAAGCGGCGGGCGGCCCAGCTGGCGAAGACGACGTAGGCCAGCATCATCAGGTTCCAGGCCCCCGCCACCCCGAGGGTGCCCACGAAGGGCGCGCCCAGCAGCGCGAGCACCGGATCGATGAACCAGAGCACCCCGCCCGCGGGCCACAGCAGGTAGTGGGTCTCCCAGGGGAGGTTGCCCTGGGCGAGCTCGGTGGCCCACCACCAGGGGCCCCAGGCATGGTTCCAGACGTCGACGTCGGGGTTGCCCAAGAGATCGCCGGGATGGGCGATCATGGGGAAGGTCACGAGCAGGCCCAGGGCGAGGTGGGCCGCGCCGGCGCGCAGGGCCGGGTGCCGCATCCAGGTTCGCCAGGCGGGGGGGGAGCTCACGGGCACTCGGGGGGCGGGCGGTGGGAGGCGAGGGTAGCGCAGGTCGGCGGTGGCGGGGGCTGGGTGCCGACGGGCTGCGCCGATAGGGGCCCGGCGCCGGGCCCACGGGGGCTGGGCGGCGCGGAGGTGGGCGATGGGACTGCGGGTGCACCCGGTGCCGGCGGTGGTGGGCGCGGGGCTGCTGCTGGCCGGGCTGGCCCTGTTTCGCTGGGGCACGGGCCTCGTGCGGGGCTTCGGTGGCGACGTGCTGGTGGTGGTCGTGATGGTGGCGGGCCTCGCCAGCATCGGCCTCGGCCGGCCCCGCAGCCGGCTGATCGGTGTGGGGGCCTTCGCCGTCGGCACCGAGCTGTTCCAGGGGCTCGGGCTCGTCGGGCCCGAGAGCCACTGGCTGCTCCACCTCACCCTCGGCAGCACCTTCGACCCCTGGGATCTGGTGGCCTACGGGCTCGGGCTCGCCGTGGCGGCGGGGCTCGAGCGCGCCTGGGGCGGACGGGGCCAGGCGCCCGCGCCTCCCGGCTGAGCGTCAGTCCGAGAAGCGCCCGTGGCGGCCGGCGCCGGCGGCGAAGCGGCCCGCCCCGGCCACCCCGTCGGCCGCGAGGCTCTCGAGGCCCTCGGCCAGCTCCCGGTCCATGGCGGCGGCGGGGGGCAGCCCGACGGCGGCCCGGGCGCTGCGCCGGTCGGAGCGCAGGCAGGCCTGGGGGAAGGCGGCGAGCTCGGCGGCGAGGGCCTGGGCCGCGGGCAGCGCCGTGCCGTCGGGCACCACCCGGTTGACCAGGCCCATGGCCTCGGCCTCGGCGGCGCCGACCGGTCGGCCCGTCAAGATGAGGTCGAGGGCCCGCGACAGGCCGATGAGTGCCGGCAGCCGCACGGTGCCGCCGTCGATCAGCGGCACCCCCCAGCGCCGGCAGAAGACCCCGAGCACGGCGCTCTCGCCGGCGACCCGCAGGTCGGCCCAGCAGGCCAGCTCGAGGCCGCCGGCGACGGCGTGGCCCTCGATGGCGGCGATGACGGGCTTGTCGAGCTCCATGCGGGTGGGGCCCATGGGGCCGTCGCCGTCCGGGGCGACCCGGTTCGGTCGTCCGTCCGCGACGGCCTTGAGGTCGGCTCCGGCGCAGAAGGTGCCGCCGGCCCCGGTCAGCACGGCGACCCGGAGCGTGTCGTCCCCGGCGAAGTCCCGGAAGGCGGCGGCCAGGGCCTCGGCGGTCGGCCGGTCGACGGCGTTGCGCCGGGCGGGGCGGTCGATGGTGACCGTGAGCACGGCCCCGTCCCGCTCGCTGCGCACGGCCATCAGCGCACGATGTCGTCGAGGATGACGCCCCACTCGACGGCATGGGCCCCGGCGCGGTCGAAGGGCACCACCGCCGGCGGGGCCATCGCGGGGCAGCGGTCGCCGTCGTCCACCACGAGCCAGAGCCGGTCGAGGACGAGGGGCGGGTCGATGGCGACGCCGGCGAGGTGGTCCACCTCTGTCAGCGGCCAGACGGCGTAGGCGGCGGCCGGGGGCAGGTCGTGCTCCCAGGCCTCCACGAAGTCGAGGCGCTCCCGGGCGTTGAAGCCGTACTCGCCGAGGATCTCGGCCATCGCCTCCGCGGCGGCGGCCGTGTCGCCCCCGGGCACACACCAGCCCTCGGTGCGGGGCAGGCTGCGGGCCTGCCAGGGGGCGAGGCTGACCTCGTAGAAGAGGAAGGGCGCCACGGGGCCCCGGTGGGGGGCGAAGGTGCCGTCGGGACGGGCCTCTCCGCGCCAGCCCCGGTCGGCCCGGTAGGGCGGGTCGCTGGCCACGACGGCCTGGCGCCGGTCGAGCTCGAGCGCCACGGTCGTGGGGGTGGGGGCCGCCGGGTAGAGGTAGAGGTTGGGCTTGTCGGCCGTGATGCAGTCGTCGATGAAGAGGTCGACCGAGAGCCGGTCACCGTCCACGAGATCGACGTTGACGACGCTGCCGTAGCACTCGCCGTCGCTGGGCTCGAGCATCCAGCTGCCGGCGCTCAGGGTGAGCTCATAGGCGCCGCGGTCGTCCGTCTCGGCCTCGGCCACCTCCTCGTCCCGCCAGCCGTAGACCACGGCGTTCGGGTTCGGGTCGTCGGTGTAGGGGCCGGTCACGATGCCGCTGACCACCGGCGCGCCCTCGCCGCCGTCGCTGCCGTCGCTGCCGTCGCCCCCATCGGTGCCGTCGGAGCCGTCGCCGCCCACGCCGCCGCCCGTGCCGAGCTCGTCGTCCTTGCCGGTGTCGCCGGCCTCGCTGGAGCAGGCGCCCAGGGCGAGGGGGAGGGAGAGGACAAAGAGGAGGGTGGGGGTGCGCATGCGGTCTCCGGTGGCTGCCCGACGCCGAGGAGGATGCCCCAAGAGGCGGGGGCTGGCCACCCGGCGGCCTGTGGTGGATCAGGGCCCGGCCGGGGCCCCTCGCGGAGATAGGACGGCGGTGGGCCGCGATGCGGGGCCGCCGGGGAGGACGATGCTGGCGCCTGTGTCTCTGTGGTGGCTGGCGCCGGCCCTCCTGCTCGGCGTGGTGGTCCACCTCGGCGCGACCGCGCTGGCCGGGCGGGCGCTCGGCGTGGCCGTGGTCGCCGCCCAGCTCGGCATGGGCCCCCACCTCCGGCTCTGGCGGCGGCCCGCGCTGCGGATCGGCCTGCTGCCCCTCGGGGGCTGGGTCGAGCTCGCGGGCATGGTGCCGGTGGCCGCGGGGGAGGCGCCCTGGGGCTTCGGGGCCCTGTCGCCCGGGCGCCAGGCCCTCGTCCACCTTGCGGGTCCGGTTGCCGTCTTTGGCCTGTCTTGCGTTGTTCTCGGGCTGTCATCGGCCGCGGCGGCCGCCCTCGGGCTGCCGGCCCAGCTCGGGGCCGCCCTCTCGCCTGCGGGGCTCACCGGGCTGCTGGCGGGGGCCCGCGCGCTCGCGCCGGCTGCGCTGGTCGGCCACACCCTCGCCAAGCTCGCCGCCGCGAACCTGTTGCCCCTGCCCGGGCTCGCTGGGGGCGCCGCCCTCGGTGCCCTCCTGCGCCCGGCGCCGCGCCTGGCCACGGTCCTCGCGGTGGGCGCGCGCCTCGGCATGCTCGCCTGGGTGGTCGCTGTCGGCGTGGCCCTCGTGCGTGCTGCCGGGGCCGGTTAGCGAGGCCGCTGCAGTCCCTGCGACCACGAGGTTTCCATGCGCACGACCGCTCTCGCCCTCTTCGCCCTCCTCTCCCTCGCCAACAACACTCAAACTTCGACATATAAACATCGTCATTTGATTTAAAAGAATATGTATTACAAACTGGACAAGAATGCTTCGATTCTCTTTTAAGTAGTTTCTCGGAGATAAAAACTCCTTCGACCAAAACCTCTGCGTTTTCTTTGGAAGCGGTCGATAATTTCTTTAAGCTCTCCAAGTATTTCTTCTCTTTGTCATCCGACCAGCCCCCCTTGGGATTCTGAACGGTGTCTTCGCCGTACTTTTCAACAATCGCTTTTTCTACTTTGATAGCGTAGTTTGGATCTTTGCTTTTCATTCGGGCTCCTATTTAACTGCATGCATTATCGCTATTGCTGTTCCTACACCAGCAACAAAGCCCCCGCTCATCCACCAGATGTTTCGAAGATCGGAAGAGCGTCGT
>CAXQUZ010000696.1:0-5203 GCA_964226865.1 Myxococcota bacterium
ACGACACCGACTGCGACGACACCGTGGCCGCCGTGAACCCCGGCGCCACCGAGGTCAGCAACGGCGGCGTCGACGACGACTGCGACTGCACGGCCGACGACGCCGACACCAGCCTCGACCTCGCCACCCGCACCGACTGGTACAGCGACAGCGACAGCGACGGCTACGGCGACCCCGCCACGGCCACGGCGGCCTGCGCCGCGCCGGCCTCCGCGGTCACCGACAACACCGACTGCCACGACCTTGTCAGCGCCATCCACCCCGGCGCCACCGAGATCTGCAACAGCATCGACGACGACTGCGACGGCGCCACGGACGACGCCGACCCGGGCCTCGACCTCAGCACGGCGACCACCTGGTACGACGACGACGACGCCGACGGCTTCGGCGATCTCGCCAGCTCCACCCAGGCCTGTGTGGCCCCCTCGGGCACGGTCACCGACGCCACCGACTGCGACGACGGCGACGACGAGGCCTACCCGGGCGCCACCGAGCAGTGCGACGGGGTCGACAACGACTGCGACGGCACGGCCGACAACGGCGCCCTGGGCACCTCGTCGACCTGTGCGGCGACCTCCTGCGAAGACATCATCATCGACGACCCGAGCGCCAGCAGCGGGGCCTACTACCTCGACCCCGAGGGCACGGGCCCCTACCTGAACTACTGCGACATGAGCACCGACGGCGGCGGCTGGACCCTCATCTTCTCCTGCTCGGCCCCCGACGCCACCTACGGCTCGGGCTTCGCCGGCTGGTGGTCCAACGGCTCGACCACCACCCTCGACTCGACCAGCGACCGGGGCAAGTCCAAGGCCTACGACGAGGTCGACTTCACCGAGATCATGCTCGCGGCCACCTACCCGAACACGAGCCGCAACATCGCCAGCACCGGCGCCGTGCGCGACGACATGCACGATCTCGTGGGCGCGCGCATCACGACCTGCTCGGGCCTCACCGGCTCGCCCCGCCACAGCTACTCGTCGTCGCTCTCGGGCAGCTACTTCCGCAACAGCTACCTGGCCGTGGTGGCCTGCGACACCGACGGCTCGAGCCTCGAGACCACCAGCGCCGGCAACTACGACGCCGCCATCTTCTCGAGCAACCTGAGCCACGGCGACCACAACTACGCCGAGGGCACCATCGGCGCCGAGTACACCTGTGGCGGCAGCTCCAGCGGCTACGGCAACGTGTCGAGCAACATCCTGAGCGTCTGGGTGCGCTGAGCCGCTGGCCCGGGGATCGCCCGGGCGCAAGGGCCAGCTGCGGACACCCGCTGTCCGTCTCGGCGGTGTCGGGCGGACGGCTGGCGGATAGCCCAGGGCTGCCGCGGCGGACGGGCCCCTCCCCACAGTGAGGGGGGGGCCGGTCCGGCGCTGCGCCCCGTCCCCGCCCGCCGTCCCCACCCGGAGCGCCCCATGTCTGACAGTCCCCACACCGACGCCGCCGCCCCCGTCCCCCACACCGGCAGCTGCCACTGCGGCGCCGTGCGCTTCACGGTCACGATGCCCCCGCCGACGGGCACGATGGCCTGCAACTGCAGCCTCTGCGGCCGCATGGGCTGGCGGCTGGCCTTCCTGCCCGCCACGGCCTTCGACCTGGAACAGGGCGAGGATGCCCTCCAGGACTACCAGTTCGGCAAGAAGCACCTCCACCACCCCTTCTGTCGCCACTGCGGGGTCCGGGCCTTCGGTCGGGGCGCGGGCCACGACGGTGCCGAGATGGTGGCCGTGAACCTCCGCTGCGTCGCGGGCGTCGACGTCGAGTCCCTCCCCGTCCAGTGGTACGACGGCGCCAGCCTCTGAGCGGCCGGGGGCCAGGGCGCCCCGCGGCCCCGCCGCCGTGCCCCATCCTGCGCTACCCTGGCCCCATGACGTCCCTCCCCTCCGCCCGCTGGCTCCTCCTCGTCCCCCTCGCTGCCTGTGGCTCGGGCAAGGGCGCGGCCCTCAGCGACTGCGAGCGCGAGGCCGCCGCCGCCCTGCGGGCGTGTGTGGTCGACCACACGGCCGCCACCGCGAGCTGTGCGGCGGGGGCCGACGGCGACTGCCTCGACGAGATCGGCGCCCAAGACGCCGCCCTGGCCGCGGTCGAGACCGCCGTGCTGGGCGCCTGTGGCGACGGTGAGCTGGCCGGTCTCGCCGCCACGGCCGCCGCCGCGCGCCTGACGGTGGCCTGCGAGAGCCACGCCGACTCCCTGGCCTGGCGCAGCCTCGGCGGCCCCCAGAACGCCGTCTGGAACGATGCTTCCGCCGAAGACCAGGCCTGTCTGGCCGCCGCCCACGCCACCGGCGCGGCCCGGGTCGACCAGAGCCTCGAGGCCCTCACCGTCTGCGCCGGCAGCTGCGACCTCGACCAGCTCCCGGGGGTGCGCAGCCAGCTCGCCGAGCTCGCCGTCGACGAGCTCGAGGCCCAGTGCGACGCCCTCGACAGCCTCATCGCCGTCGACGCCCCCACCTTCGCCGCCCGGGCGGCCCGCCAGGCCGACTGTCTCGCCGCCACGGTCTTCTCCGACACGGCGGGGCTGGGCCTGGAGTGTGGGCCCGACAACGAGGTGCTGCCGCGCATCTCGGCCACCCGCGGCGAGTGGGTCCAGGTGGTGCTCGACAGCGAGCAGACCGGCACCCTCTGCGCCGACGGCAGCCCCTACGCCTTCCAGTTCCGCCTCGCCCCCGAGGGGGCGCCCCTCGACCGGGTGCTCATCGGGCTCCAGGGCGGCGGCGTCTGCGTCTTCGAGGAAGACTGCACGGCCCGCAAGGAGAGCAACCCCGAGCTCTTCCAGGCCCTCGACGACGAGCCCGTCAGCGTCGGCATCCTCTCCGAAGACCCCGCCGAGAGCCCCTTCGCCGACTACACCCGGGTGCTGCTGCCCTACTGCACCCAGGACGTCTTCGCCGGCGGCGGGGTCACCGAGCAGCTCGGCGCGCTCGAGATGCCCCGCTACGGCGGGCGCAACCTGCGGGTGGCCCTGCGCATGGTCCAAGACGCCCTGTGGGCCGAGCTCGATGCCGAGGGCGGCGCCGGCTACCGCCCGGACCAGCTCACGGCGGTCTTCGGCGGCTGGTCGGCCGGCAGCTACGGCACCCTCTACAACTACCACTGGCTGCTCGACGACCTGCTCTGGCCCCGCAGCATCGCCTTCCCCGACGCGGGCCTCGCCCTCGACAACGAAGAGCCCATCGGCGTGGCCGCCCTCGGCATCGTGAAGATCCCCGCCTGGGGCACCCTGCCCAACCTGCCGCCCTACTGCTTCGCCAGCGACTGTGCCGTGGGCCCCGTGCTGCTCGAGGCCCTCTCGCCCCGGCTGCGGCGGGTGCCCGAGCAGCAGGTGCTGCTGCTGAGCAACCAGAAGGACCAGATCCAGCAGCGCGACGCCTACTTCAGCGACGAGGCCAAGTGGATCAACACGATGCGCCAGGACTACTGCGACACCCGCGACCTCAACGGGGTCCACTGGTACCTCACCTCCAGCCCCGACAGCGTGCACGTCGTCAGCGTGCGGCCCGAGCACTGGAGCGGCAGCGTCGCCGGCCAGACCATGAAGGACTGGTTCGAGACCGCCCTCGACGACCCCGATGCCCTCGAGAGCCGCGCCGAGGAGGGCGACTTCGTCGCGCTCGTCGACGGCGTCCAGCCCTTCCCCTGCACCCCCTGAGCCCCTGCCCCGGGCGCCGGCCTGGGCTATCGTGCCGCCATGACCACACCTGCTGCCAACACAACGCCCGGGGCCAAGGTCCGGCTCGACAAGTGGCTCTGGGCCGCCCGCTGCTACAAGACCCGCTCTGCCGCCTCCGCCGCCTGCCAGGGCGGCCACGTCAAGGTGAACGGCAGCACGGCCAAGCCCGCCCTCAAGATCGGCATCGGCGACCGGGTCGACGCCCGCTGCCCCGGTGACCGGCGCCGGGTGCTCGAGGTGGCGGCCCTCGCCGAGAAGCGCGGCTCGGCCGACTTCGCGGCGACCCTCTTCGTCGACCACAGCCCCCCGCCGCCCCCCAAGAAGGAGCGGCTGCTGGGCCCCGAGGTCCAGGTCGAGCGGGGCGGGGGCCGCCCCACCAAGCGCGACCGCCGCCGCATGAACCGCGACCGCGGAGGCCGCTGGTGACCCCCTCCTCTCTGCGCTGGGGCGTGCTGGGGGTCGGCCGTGCCGGCGCCGCTCGCGTCCGCGCCATGGCCGAAGATCCCCGTGCTGAGGCCATCATCGGGTGGCGCGGCGACCCGGCCGGCGCCGGCCTCCAGGTCGCGAGCTCGGGCGACGAGGTGCTCGCGGCCGTCGACGCCGTCGCTGTCTGCACCGCCGACCACACCCACCCCCGCCTCGTCGCCCAGGCCCTCGAGGCCGGCAAGCACGTCATCTGCGAGTTCCCGCTGGCCGGCAGCGCCCGCAAGGCCCGCCAGCTCTACGCCCTGGCCGACCGCCAGGATCGCGTGCTCCACGTCGAACACATCGAGCTGCTCACCCCGGTGGCCCGGTGGATGCGCGCCCACGCCCGCCCGGGCCGCTTCCGCGGCGGCGCCCTCCGCTTCCGGGGCGGGCTGCGCACCGACGCCTTCAGCGTCGCCCACGCCAACGTGGCCCGGCTCCACCGCCTCGTCGACATGGTGGGGCTGCCCCGGCGCTTCGAGATCGACGAGGTCTCGCTGACCCACCTCGCCGGCCGGCTGCGCTACAGCGGCGAGGCCGAGGTCGACTTCGGCTTCGAGATGGAGGAGGGCGCCGGCCGCAAGCTCGAGCTGAACATCGACCAGGAGGGCGGCAGCATCGTCGTCATCGGGCGCTTCCTCATGCACCGGGGCGCCCCGGTCAGCCTGCCTGCAGGCCCGGGCCTCTTCCTCCAAGACCAGCTCGCGGCCACGGCCCACATCCTCGACGGCGCGCCCCTCTACGTCGACCGCCAGCGCATCCTCGACGTGCTCGACCTCGCCGACCGGCTCCACGCGGTGGGCGAGCAGAAGCGCATCGAGGCCCTCGAGAAGGCCCCCCCCGCTGGCGAGGCCTGAGCCGGCGGCCCCCTCCGGCCGACCGCGTGCCCGGCCCCGGGACCGCCCCACTCGCGCAGCCCGGGAGCGGGCGATAGGGGCCCCGCTCTCCCGCTCCCCCAAGGACGCCCCTATGTCGCGCGAAGATCGGCCTTCCAGCGGAAACGTCATCTCTCTCTTCGGGGGCCCCGCCCCCCCCGCCCCGGCCCCCCCCCCCCGCGCCGCCCCCCCC
>CAXQUZ010000697.1:0-14396 GCA_964226865.1 Myxococcota bacterium
GGTCGACCTCGCGCGCCTCGGGGCCCTCGGGCTCATCGTCCCCCTCATGGCGCCGGCCGAGGCCGGGGGCCTGGGCGTGCCCCTCGCACTGGACCGGGTGCCCTGGCTCTGGCAGCTGCTGCCCCCCACCGCCGGCATGGCGACGCTCCACTGGGCGGGGCTGCTGCTCAGCGCCCTCGCGGTGGCCCTCGGTCTCGCGCCACGGGTCTTCGCGGTCGTCTTCGTGCTGCTGTCGGCCCAGTTCGCCCAGACCCTGCCCGCCGCCGACCGGGGCATCGACACCCTCGTGCGCAACGCGATGCTGCTGCTCGCCGTCTCGCGCTGCGGCGACGCGCTCTCGCTCGGCCACCGGCTGCGCCACGGCCGCTGGTCGGCCCCCCCGGAGCACCGGGTGGCGGCCTGGCCCCGCTACCTGCTCATCATCCAGCTGATGGTCGTCTACTTCGCGGCCGGGGTCTCGAAGGTGGCCAGCTCGTGGACCCCCTTCGGCGGCTGGACGGCGCTCTACATCGCCATGCGCGACCCCCACTTCCAGTCCTGGCCCGACCACTGGGTCGACGCCTTCTTCCCGGCCACCCAGGCCCTCACGGGGGCGACCTGGATCTGGGAGTGGGCGGGGCCGACGCTGCTGCTGGCCTACTGGTACCGGGCGACCCGCGACCGGGGCGGCTGGCTGCGGGGCCTGATGAACCGCATGGACTACCGGCTGGTCTACCTGGCGGTGGGGGCCTTCTTCCACGTGGGCACCCACATCAGCCTGCGCCTGGGCATCTTTCCCTTCGCCGTGATGGCGCTCTACCCGGCGGCCTTCCACCCCGACGAGCTGCGGGCGGCCGGGGCCTGGCTGCGGCGGCGGGTGGCGCGCCGACCCGGGGGCTGAGCCGGGCCGACGCGGGCGGGGGCCCCCACGCGGGGGGCGCCCGGGCTGGGCTCAGAAGCCGGTGGCGTACTTGAGGGCGGCGTTGTCGACGTCGTAGTAGGTCACGTGGACCCGGTCGCCGCCGTCGATGGCCAGCTCGGCGTGGGTGCCGACGTTGGCCGAGTCGTCGATGATGAAGGTGGTCCAGCCGCTGCCGTCGTTGTGGGCGCCCATCAGGCGCTCGCCGGTGGCGTCGTAGTAGGCGATGTAGGGCTCGTCGGCGCTGTTGAAGGCGAGCGAGACGTACTGGCCGACCGAGCCAGTGGTGGCGACGGTGGTGGTGGTCCAGTCGTCGCAGTCCGGACCCGAGCGGCAGACGTACTCGACGTCGCCGCTGCCGTAGTCGTGGAGCGCCGTGCAGATGGTGCCGTCGCTCTTCATCGCCATGCTGTGGAAGGCCCGGTCGTCGGCCGCCGTGTAGGTGGTCGTGTGGGTGAAGACCGTCTCGCTGAAGCAGGCGTCGGACAGGCTGGTGTCGAAGCTGCTGTACTGCGACTCGGGGGCCGTGCCGAAGCCAAAGGGGGCGGCGTAGTCGGTGAAGATGACGTGGTCGAAGCCATCCTCGTCGACGACGATGGACGTGTCCCAGCCCATGTCGGCGCCCGAGGCGTTGTAGGCGATGTAGTCGGCCTGGACGACGGTGGTGACCCCGAAGGAGGTCGTGTCGGCGACCACCGGCAGGTTGTAGTCGGCGTCGTAGTAGGCGAAGCTCGGCAGGTTGTTGTCGTCGACGTCGATGCTGACGAACTCGCCGACCCAGGTCGTGCTGCTGACGGACTCGCCGTCGACGAGGTACTCGCCCGACCAGCTGCCGGTGCTCGTGGCGTACTGGTAGTGGAGCTCCATCACGCCGTAGATGGTGTCGTAGGCGGCGTAGCCGAGGTGGAACTCGTCGGCGCCGTCGACCACTCCGTCCATGTGGCTGCCGACCTGGTAGCCGCTGATGGTCGAGATGGTGCTGCCGCCGGCCCAGGTGCCGCTGGTGTTGCGCACGTCGTACTTCATGGTGCCGGTGTCGGCGTCGTAGTAGGCGACGTGGACCTTGCCGGTCGAGTCGACGTCCATGGCGTTCGGGGCGCCGCAGTCGCAGGAGCCGTCCACGAAGATGTACTCGAAGCGCTCGTCCACGACGCCGTCGCAGTCGTCGTCGGCGCCGTTGCCCAGCACCTCGGGGGCGCTCGGGTTGATCTCCTTGACCGCGTCGTCGCAGTCGTCGGCGAGCAGGTAGCCGTCCCCGTCGAGGTCGTCGTCGGGGGTGCTCTCGTCGCAGTCCTCGTCGACGCCGTTGTAGGGGGCCTCGTCGGCGCCCGGGTGGATGCGGTCGTCCTCGTCGTTGCAGTCGTCGGCGAGGTCGTAGCCGTCCTGGTCGAGGTCGTCGTCGAGGGTGGTCGGGTCGCAGTCGTCGTCGACGCCGTTGTAGGGCACCTCGGTGGCGCCGGGGCCGACCTCGCTGTCGGTGTCGTCGCAGTCGCCGTCCTCTTCGCTCAGGCCGTCGCCGTCGTCGTCGGTGGTGGCCGGGTCGACGTCCGCGTCGGCATCGGCGTCCGCATCGGCGTCGGCGTCCGCATCGGCATCGGCATCGGCGTCCGTGTCGCTGTCGGCATCGGCGTCGGCATCCGCGTCGGCCCCGTCAGCACCGTCCGGGTTGTCGCCCTTGCCGCCAAAGGCGCCCGAGCAGCCGGAGAGGAGGAGGGGAACGAGTCCCGCCAGGAGGAGTGCGCGCATGTGAACCTCGTCATCGGGGCCGGGGGCCCGGTCGTGGCGAGGCGGCCTGCCTCGCGAGAGCAGGCGCACATGTCCCGATGGTCAGGTCACTGTCAACGGGCGTCGCAGGATCGTGACCTGTCGCGGTCATCCGGAGGGCCCACCGGCCCCCCTGGATCCGTCACTCGCCCGCGGGCGCGGCCTCGCCAGCCGGGGCGGCGTCGCCCGCAGCGGGGGCCGGGGCCGCCTCGCCAGCGGCCGGCGCGGCGTCAGGGGCCGCCTCGGGTGCCGGAGCGGGCACGGGGACCGGAGCCGGCGCGGGAGCGGGCTTGGCACCGCCGATCTGGATGTTCGCGCCGGTGGCGGAGGTGCGCTGGAACTCGGTCTTGGCCGCGCGGCGCTCGAGGGCGTCGTCGAGATCGCTGCCCGCGTTGGTCGCCTCGCTGCTCAGGTAGGCCAGCGAGATGCTGGTCATCATGAAGAGCGCAGCGCCCGTCGTGGTGACCTTGGTCATCAGGTTGGCCTGGCCGCGGGGCCCGTACATCTGGTTGCCCCCGCCGCCGCCACCGAAGACCGCGGCGCCGTCCTTGCCCGGCTGCAGCAGGATCACGAGGATCAGGCCGAAGCAGAGGAAGATGTGCAGCGTCGTCAGGAAGGTGTGCAGGCTCGTCAGGATCTGTGTCATCGGGGGTTCCACCGAGGGAGGGGCGGCGCGCGGAGGCCGCAGAGCCGGCAGGGGCTAACGGGCTGCGGCGGCCGCATCCACGATTGCAACGAAGCTGTCGACGGCAAGGGCTGCGCCACCGACGAGGGCCCCGTCGATGTCGGGCTCGGCCAAGAGCGCGGCCGCGTTGCCCGGCTTGACGCTGCCGCCGTACTGGATGCGGACCTCGTCGGCCACGAAGGCCGGGAAGTTGGCGCGCATCCAGCCGCGGATGAAGGCGTGCATGTCTTGGGCCTGGCCAGGGGTCGCCGTCAGGCCGGTGCCGATGGCCCAGACCGGCTCATAGGCCAGGGTGACCGAGGCCACCTGGTCGGCGGGCCGCTGGAGCAGGGCCGTGGCCAGCTGGCGCTCGACCACCGCCTGGGCACGGCCGCCCTCGCGCTCGTCGCGGGTCTCGCCGATGCAGAGGATGGGCAGCAGCCCGGACCGCCAGGCGGCGTCGGCCTTGGCCCGCACCGTGGCGTCGTCGTCTCCGAAGACGCTGCGGCGCTCGCTGTGGCCCACCAGCACCCGGGTGCACCCGAGCTCGCGGAGCATCTCGCCGGCGACGGCACCCGTGTAGGCGCCGCTGGGCTTGGGGTGGAGATCCTGGCCGCCGACCTCGACGCCGGTGCGCTGGAGGCGCTGGACGACCCCGTGGAGCACGGGAAAGGACGGGAAGACGGCCATGTCGACGGCGGTCTGGTCGACCAGGCGCGACTTGAGGCCCCGCGCCAGCGCGTCGGCGGCGGCGGGACCGAGGTTCATCTTCCAGTTGCCGGCGATGAAGGGGCGGCGTGCCATGGGAACTCCTCAGCCGTGGGGGCGCTGGATGGCCTTGATGCCCGGGAGCGACTTGCCCTCGAGGTAGGTGAGCGAGGCACCGCCGCCCGTCGAGACGTGGTCGACCTTGTCGGCCAGCTCGAACTTGGCGATGGCCGCGGCCGAGTCGCCGCCACCCACGACCGTGTAGCCCTCGCAGGCCGCGACGGCCTGGGCCACGGCCTCGGTGCCCCGGGCGAAGGGGGCGAGCTCGAAGACCCCCATGGGGCCGTTCCCGAAGACCGTGCCCGCGGCGGCGATCTCTTCGGCATAGGCGGCGACGGTCTCGGGGCCGATGTCGAGGCCCATCAGGTCGTCGTCGATCGTGAGCACGGGGGCGGCCTCGGCCTCGGCCGACAGCTCGGTGGCGACGATGTGGTCGCTCGGGAGCAGCAGGCGCACGCCGCGGTCTTCGCAGCGGGCGAGGATGCGCTCGGCGAGCACGAGCTTGTCCTCTTCGACCCGGCTGCCACCGACCCGCTGGCCCTGGGCCCGGAGGAAGGTGTAGGCCATCGCGCCGCCGACGAGGATGACGTCGGCCCGGCGGGCGAGGGCCTCGAGCACGGCGATCTTGTCGGAGACCTTGGCGCCGCCGAGGATGCCGACGAAGGGACGCTTGGGGCCGTCGAGCAGCCGGTCGAGGGCCGCGACCTCCTGCTCCACCAGCAGGCCCACGGCGCAGCGGTCCATGTGGGCCGTCACGCCGGTGATCGAGGCGTGGGCGCGGTGCATCGCGCCGAAGGCGTCGTTGATGTAGACGCGGCCGAGGCGGGCCAGCGCGAGGGCGAAGGCGTCGTGGTTCTTCTTCTCGCCGCTGTGGAAGCGCAGGTTCTCGACGACCATGACGCCGCCCGCGGGCAGCTCACGGGCGAGCTGCTCGACGCCCTCGCCGACCGTGTCGGGGCAGAAGAGGATCTCGTCGTCCAGCAGCTCGGCCAGCCGGGCGGCGGCGGGCTCGAGCGAGAGGCTGGGGACCCGCTTGCCCTTGGGGCGGCCGAGGTGGCTGCAGATGACGATGCGGCAGCCCTGCTCGCGGAGGCGCAGGATGGTGGGCAGGGCGGCCCGGATGCGGGTGTCGTCGGTCACCGTGCCCTTGGAGAGGGGCACGTTGAAGTCGACGCGCAGCAGGACGGACTCGCCGCCCTGGATGACGTCGTCGATGCCGGGGAGGCTCATGCCACCCCCAGCGCGGCCAGCTTGCGGACGAGGTCGATCATGCGGCTCGAGAAGCCCCACTCGTTGTCGTACCAGCTCAGCACCTTCGCGGTGGTCTCGCCCATGGTCTGGGTGAGGGGCAGGTCGGCCACGGAGGAGTGGCCGTCGCCGACGAGATCGCTCGACACCAGGTGGCCGTTGGAGACGGCGAGGATGCCCTTGAGGGGGCCGGACGCGGCGGCGTCGGTGAGCGCCTGGTTGATGCTCTCGACGGTCATCGGGCGGGCCGTGTTGACCACGAGGTCGACGAGGCTGACGTTCGGGGTGGGCACCCGGATGGCCATGCCGTTGAGCTTGCCGTCGAGCTCGGGCAGGACGAGGCCCACGGCCTTCGCGGCACCGGTCGAGGTGGGCACGATGTTGGCCGCCGCGGCCCGGGCCCGCCGGAAGTCCTTGTGGGGGGCGTCGAGCAGCCGCTGGTCCATGGTGTAGCTGTGGACCGTGGTGATGAGGCCGTTCTCGATGCCGAAGGCCTCGTGGAGCACCTTGACCACCGGTGCGAGGCAGTTGGTGGTGCAGGAGGCGTTCGAGACGATCCGGTGGGAGGCGTCGAGGCCCTCGTCGTTGACGCCCATGACCACGGTGTAGTCGGGGTTCACGGCGGGGGCGGAGATGATGACCTTGCCGGCGCCCGCGCTGAGGTGGCGGGCGGCGGCCTCGCGCTTGCGGAAGACGCCCGTGCACTCGAGCACCACGTCGACCTTGCGCTCGGCCCAGGGGAGCTTGTCGGGGTCGCGCTCGGCCGAGGTGGGGATCAGCTTGCCGTCGATGGCGATGCCGCCCTCGACCGCCTCGACGGTGTGGGGGAAGCGACCGTGGACGCTGTCGTGGGCGAGGAGATGGGCGAGCATCTCGTCGTTGGTGAGGTCGTTGATGTGGACGAACTCGATGTCGTCGGCGCCCCAGGCGGCGCGCAGCACACAGCGTCCGATGCGGCCGAAGCCGTTCAGCGCAACGCGGATGGCCATGGTGAGCTCCTCGGTGTCGGGAAAGATGGAGAGAGGCGGTGGCCCGGAGCGCGGGCCCTCCGCACACAGCCCGGCGCGCGTAGCGGGCCGGACCGAAAGAGAGGTCGGCGTAACACCACCCCGGGGCCGGGGGCCCGGGCCGGGGCACCGACGGCGACGGAAACCGCGGAGATGGCGCGAGGGACGGCAGAGACGCCGACGGCTGGGGGTGGGGGCGGGGGCACAGCTCTGGGGCGATGTGGGGGCCGCACCGCCCGGGGCGCGTCCGCTGGATATGGCGCCCGACCGGGCGGCCGTGCAGTGGACGGCCGGCCCCCGACCCCTGCGGTGCCCGTCCCTGGCGGCGCCACCGCCGCGCCCCGCTGGAGGCCACCGTGGCCCTGCTCGTTGCGAACATCGTCTGGGACGGCCGAGACGCCGACCCCCGCGCCGCCATCGCCGCGCGCCTGGGCCTCGCTCCCGACCGCGTGGGCGAGGTGGCCCTGCTCAAGCGCAGCGTCGACGGACGCCGGCGCCCGCCCCGGTGGCTGGCCAACTACAAGGTCGAGCTGGTCGACGCCGACGACGAGACCGCGGTGCTCGCCGCGCCGCCCCACGGGGTGCGTCCCTATGTCGAGCGCGACCGCCGGCGCTTCTCGCGCCAGCTCCCGCCCATCGCCCGCCGCAGCTGGCCCCCGGGCACCCGCCCCATCGTCGTGGGGGCTGGCCCCGCCGGGCTCTTCGCGGCCCTCTACCTGGCCGAGAGCGGCGCACCGGCCGTGCTCCTCGAGCGCGGGGGCCCGGTCGAGACCCGCCACCACGACGTGCGCCGCTTCTGGCGCCACGCCGAGCTCGATCCCGAGAGCAACGTGGTCTTCGGCGAGGGTGGCGCCGGCGCCTTCTCCGACGGCAAGATCTACACCCGCCGCCGGGACGGCGAGCTGGGCTGGATCTTCCAGCGTCTCGTCGACATGGGTGCCGACCCGGAGATCCTCGAAGAGGGCTGGGCCCACCTGGGCACCGATCGCATCCGGGCGCTGCTGCCCCGGCTGCGCGAGCGGCTGCGGGAGCTCGGGGTCGAGGTCCGCTTCCATGCCCGGGTGAAAGAGCTGGTGGTCCACGACGGGCGCGGGGTGGGCCTGCGGCTGGCAGACGGCGAGGAGCTCCTCGGCGGCGCCGTGATCATGGCCACGGGCCACAGTGCCCGCGACACCTGGGAGATGATGCTCGCCGCCGGGGCCGCCGCCGAGCAGCGCCCGATCCACATCGGCGCCCGGGTCGAGCACCCCCAGAAGCTCATCGACATGGCCCGCTACGGCACCGAGCGGGGAGAGCTGCCGCCCGCCTCCTACCGGCTGACGAGCAAGCCCCGGGCGGCGCGGGGGCGGCCGGCAGCCCGGCGTGCCCACACCTTCTGCATGTGCCCCGGCGGCACGGTGGTCGGGGCCACCAACCACCCCGGCCGGGTGGTGGTCAACGGCATGAGCTACTCCAAGCGGCTGGCCTGGTGGGCCAACAGCGCGGTCATCGTCGAGGTGGGCCCGGACGACTACCCGGGCACGGATCCGCTGGCGGGGGTGCGCTACCAGGACGCCATCGAGGCCGCCGCCTTCGCCGCGGGGGGCGGGGCCTTCCAGGCGCCCTCCCAGCGGGTCGAGGACTTCCTCGCCGACCGCGAGACCGCCGAGCTGCCGCGCACCAGCTACACCCTCGGCACGACCCCGGCCGACCTCCGGGCCGTGCTGCCGGCGCCGCTGGTCGCGGGCCTCAAGGCGGCCCTGCTCCACTTCGACCGGCGCATCGACGGCTTCGCGGGCCCGGACGGGGTGCTCATCGCCCCGGAGACCCGCACCACCGCGCCCCTGCGCTTCCTGCGGGGCGACGACTTCGCCTCACCGACGCTGCCGGGGCTGCTGCCGGTGGGGGAGGGGGCGGGCTACGCCGGCGGCATCGTGAGTGCCGCGCTGGACGGCATGCGCGCGGCCCGGGCGCTGGCCGAGGCCCGCAGCGAGGCCCGCGACACGCCGCGCTGAGCCCCGCTGCCGGCGCAGGGGGCCCGGCGGCCCGTGGCTCCGGCGGCCCCGGGCTAGCGCCACTCGGTCTTGACCGACCCGTCCTTGGCGATCGACACCTTGGCGCGGAGGGAGGCCCCGGCGTCCCGGCCTGCGCAGTCGGTCTTGTCGACCGACCAGGCCACCACGGCCACCTTGTCGGACTCGGCGGGCTCCATGCTCCACTTGCCGGTCTCGACGCACTCCATGCGCTCGTCGTCGATCTCGACGTAGCCTTCGGCCTTCCAGGTGTTGTCGGCCTGGAAGCGCAGCGAGGTGTAGAGGAACTTGGCCCCGCCGGCATCGCTCGGCCGGAAGTTCGAGATGTTGGCCTCGAGCAGCCGCTTGCCGAACTTCACGCTGGCGGCATCGCCCGGGGTGTCGGGGGCGGCCTCGGCGGCGGGGGCGTCGGCGGGCGCGGCGTCCTTCTTCTTGTTCTTCTTGCCGGCGAGGGCGGCCGGTGCCGCGAGGCCGAGGGCCAGCAGGACGAGGGCGGGACGGGCGGCCGTGCGCAGGGTCGGGGAGGCGTGCATCGCTCAGCTCCGGGAGAGGGGAGGGGGCCGCCGGCAGGCCTCCGAGACGGGGACGGTCGGCGGGGGGCCCCGAGTGTAGCGCCCGGGGCCGGCCGGGGGACGGAACCCGCCGCCGCCCGGGCCCGTCCCGTGGGGCGGGCTGCGCAGGGGTGCCGGGCGCGGCGGCGGGGTCGGCCCCACCGGTGAGCTCCCCCGTCCCGTCCCCCGCGTCCCCGTTCCCCGCTGACCGCCGGGCGGCCCTCCGTGCGGGGGCGCCCGTCCTGGTCGCGGCGGTGCTGGCCCAGCTCGCCCTCGCGGCGGCCCTCACCTGGCCCCTGCTGCCGCGGCTCGGCGCCGTGGTGCCGGGCGCGGCCCGCTCGGATCTCTGGAACAGCCTCTGGTCGCTGTGGTTCGTGGCCGAGGCCGTCGGTCGGGGGGCGCTGCCCTTCGAGACCCTCTGGCTCGACCACCCGGACGGCGGGGTGCTGCTCGTGGCCGATCCCCTCGGCGCGCTGGCGGGGCTGGTGTTGATCCCGCTGGTGGGCCTCGAGGCGGCCTACGGCCTCATCGTGCTCGGGCGGGTGGCCCTGGCGGGGCTCGCCGCCCAGCTCTGTGTGGCCGAGGTCCTGGGCGGCCGGGATCCCACCGTGCCCTTTCTTGCGCGGGTCTTCTCGCCGGGGGCGGTGCTCGCCGGGGTCGGGGTGGCCACGGCGCCCATGCTCACGGCCAGCATCCACAACGGCACCTCCGAGTCGGTGGCCTGGGCACCGATGGTGCTCGCCTGCTGGGCCCTGCTGCGGGCGGCCCGCCGCCCCGGCTGGCGGTCGGCCCTGGTCGCCGCCCTCGCCCTGCTGCTCGCGACCCTGGCCAGCGGCTACAGCGCGGTGATCGCCTTCGTCTTCGCGGGCCTGCTCAGCCTCGCGCCCCCCCGGCGCCCGGTCGGGGCCCGGCTCCGCCCGCTCCTGCTCGGCCTCGCCCTCTCCGTGCCGGTGGCCGCCCTCCAGCAGCTCGGCGCGACCCACCCCCGCAACCTCGTGGGCATCAAGAACGCCCGCGAGCTCGCCCTCGTCCGGCGCACCACCGGCGCCGCAGATCCCTGGACCTTCGTGCGTGGCTTCGGCTTCCGCTCGCCCGACTTCGCCGAGATCAGCCGCTACGGCGAGGCCTTCATCCACACCGCCTACATCGGCCACGTGCTGCTTGCCGTGGCGGTGGCCGTGGTGCTGCGGCGCCGGACCCGGGGCTGGCTGCTGGCCGGGGGGCTGCTGCTGGCGGCCCTCGCCCTCGGGCCGGTCTGGGTCCAGGGCGGCAGCCCGGTCATCTTCTGGGACGACCGGGCGCTGCCGCTGCCCTACCTGCTGCTCGAGGCGCTCCCGGGCTTCGGCAGCCTGTCGCTGGTCTGGCGCCTCGCCGGCGGCCTCGCGGTCGCCGCCGCCCTCACCGCCGGCATGGGCGTGGCCCGGTGGCGGCCCGGGTGGCTGCTCGTCGCGCTCGTGCTCGCCGAGGTGGCCCTGGTCTCGCCGGTGGCCGACGGCCCGGCGCTCACCGAGGCCCGGGTCCACCCCACCCTGGTGGCCCTGCGCGATGCGCCGCCCGGTGCGGTCGTCAACTTCCCCGTGGCCGGTGGGCGGGCCTACCTCCACGAACAGACCGCCCACCACCACCCCCTCGCCGCCACCCTCAACGTCCCGAACAACAGCACGGGCCAGCGCTTCTGGCGCAAGGTGCTCGCCGAGCTGGACCGGGTCTGCGGTGACCGCCCCCCCGCTGCGGTGCTCGCCGAGGCCCGGGCGCGGGAGAGCTTCCTCCGCGGCCTCGGAAAGGCAGCGCGGGCGCTGCAAGTGCGCTACCTCGTGGTCCACGACGACCCGGACGCCCGCCCCGACATGCACGACGCCGCCGCCCGCGCCATCCAGCAGGTGGTGCCGCCGTGGTCGCCCCCGGGTGGGTCGGCTACCCCTGCGCCCGCCGCCGCCGAGGGCCCCCACGCCCGCACGGTGACGGTCCACGCCCTCTACTGAGCCGCTCTCCCTGGTGCTGCCCGTGTCCGACGCCCTCCGGTGCGCCCGCTTCCCGTGCCCCCGTCCGCTGGACGGCCTCGACGGCCCGGTGGCCGATCTGCCCTGGATGGGGCTGCCGCTCGGCGAGCGCCAGGACCGTGCCTTCGTCGAGAATGGCCTCGAGCTCGTTTCCCTCGAGGATGTGGGCACGGGGCCGCGGCTGCTGGTGCGTGCGGACGTGGCGCTCACGCCGGCCGCCGTGAAGGCGATGGTCGAGGCCATCGGTGCCAGCGGTGATCACGACTTCGCCTGGGTCGCCGACGGCCGGGTCGGCAACCTCGCCCGCGAGCTGGCCTTCGGCCGCGACGAGCCCCTGCTGGTCTACCTCTGTCCGGGCGGCGCGGCCGACGCGGCACGCATCGCGGCCGCGCCCCTGGAGGAGCAGCCCGCCCAGGAGCGCCTCGTCGAGTTCCCGCTGGCTCCCGGCCAGTTCTCGGCCGACGTGCTCGAGCTGCCCCTCACCGAGCGCATGGTGCTGCCCGTGGGCCACTGGGTCCAGCTGCTCTGGGCGAACCTGCTCGGCATCGGGCCCTGGCTCTACCGCACCCTCGGCGGCAACAACGTCGTCTCGCTGGCCTGGCGCCTCTTCTGGGCGGTGCTCCGTGCCCGCTCCCTCCAGCCCATGCGCGTCGCCGCCCAGTATGTGCGGGTGGGCAAGGGCTGCCGCATCCACCCGAGCGCCGTGGTCGAGGCCAGCTGGATCGGCGACGACGTCGAGATCGGGCCCAACGCCGTCGTGCGGGGCTGTGTGCTCGCGGACGGGGCCTCGGTCGAGCCGCTCGCCCTCGTCGAGGGCTGTGTGCTCGGGCGCGGCGCCCGGGTCCAGCGCCTGGCCCTGGCCAAGTTCAGCGTGCTCTGTGACCGGTCCATGGTCGGCGGCGACGTGCAGCTCGCCGTGGTGGGAACGAGCGCGGCCGTGAAGCGGGGGGCCCAGCTCTTCGACCAGGCCTTTGACCAGAAGCCCAAGATCCGGGTCGAGGGCCGCATCTGCCCCGCGCCCATGGGCCTCGTCGGCGTCGGCGTCGGCGCCCGCTCGCTGGTCGGCGCCGGGGTGCGGGTCGCGCCGGGCCGGGCCCTGCCTCCCGACGTCCAGGTGGTCATCGACACCTCCAACGTGCTCCGCAGCTTCGATGACGGGGCCCGGGGCCTGCACGAGGTCCGGGGCGGCCGCCTCCACCCCCTCGACGACGCGAGCCGCGGCACCCGGAGGCCCGATGCCCAGCTGGGGTGAGCCCGTGCTCTCGGGCATCATCGGCGGCGCCTACCTGGGGCTGCTGACGCTGATGTGGGGCGGTCTCGCCCTCGGCATGCCCCGCTACGGCTAGCGCTGGCGGCTGCAGCCGGGTGACGGCCCGAAGGACGACACTTCCGAGGAGCTGCCGAAGGTCAGCATCCTCGTGCCCGCCCGGGACGAGGCCCACAACATCGGCCACTGCGTGCGCGCCTGCCTCGCCTCGGACTGGCCCCGGCTCGAGCTCGTGGTGGTGGACGACGGCTCCACCGACGGCACGGCCGAGGTCGCCCGGGCGGCCGCCGGGGACGACCCCCGGCTCCACCTCGTCGCGGGCACCCCCCGGCCGCCGGGCTGGGCGGGCAAGGCCTGGGCCTGTCGGCGCGCCGCGGGGGAGGCGACAGGAGAGCTGCTGCTCTTCGTCGACGCCGACGTGCGGATCCATCCCGCCACGGTGCGGGCCCTCGTCGGCGCCCTCCAGGCGCGCAAGCTGGGCCTCGTCAGCGCGTTTGGCACCTGGGAGCTCCACAGCTTCTGGGAGCGGGCGCTGATCCCCACCATCGGCTGGTTCATCCGGGGCGCCACGGATCTCGACCGGGTCAACAAGCCCGGGCGCCCCGAGGCCTTCGCGAACGGCCAGCTCATCCTCGTCGACCGGGCCGCCTACGAGTCGGTCGACGGCCACGGTGCCGTGAAGGACCAGATCCTCGACGACGTGCGGCTCGCCCAGGCCGTCAAGCGCCGCGGCCACGGCACCGGGCTCTACGTGGCCCCCTGGTCCTTCCGGGTGCGCCTCTACCGGAGCTTCTCCGAGATCTTCTGGGGCTATGCGAAGAACCTCTACGAGGGCATGGGGCGCCAGCCGCTGCTGGGCCTCGGGGCCGTGCTCTTCGTCTTCGTCGGCACGCTGACCCCATACCTGGCCCTCGGCGCGGGCCTCGTCGGCCGCCTGGCCCTGGACTGGCAGGTGCCGGGCACGGGCTGGCTCTTGTGGCTGGTAGGCATCTGTGGCCTCCAGCACCTCTTCCGCTACCGCGTCGAGCGCTTCGACGGCCGGAGCGGCGCCATGGCCTGGGTCCACCCGCTGAGCAACCTCGTGCTGGTGGCCATCATCCTGCGGTCGATGCTGGGCATCGAGGTCTCGTGGAAGGGCCGCCGCTTCGTGGACGGCCGCGCCGACTGATGCGGTGCCGGCCGCGGCTCCACGCGGCCCCGTGCCCCAAGGGACCTGCGCCGCGCCGCAGGGGCCGCGCCGCGGTGGGCGAGGGGACAGACGGTGGAGGGCCTGCCGCGGCCGTGCCGAGAACGAGCGACGCCGCCTCGGCAGGACCGGGGCGGCGTCGAAGTGGAGCGGGAGACGGGATTCGAACCCGCGACATCCAGCATGGCAAGCTGGTGCTCTACCAACTGAGCTACTCCCGCAGAAACCGCGTCTCTGCAGCGCTGTTCGGGGCCGCGGCGTCGTGCACCGTGACCGCCCCCGAAAGCCCACGCCTTTTAATGTGCGGTCTCGATGACGCAAGGACTTTTTGTTCCGATCTTCGGGGGGGGCGGCGCGCCGGGCCGTGCCCGGGGGGGCAGATTGCCCATGTCCACGGTGTGTCGTCGCGACCATTGAATGTGGGCCTCCACCAATGTAGACTCCATGTCAGCCGACCTGGGCCCTCCTGCGCCCGCAGGAGCGCTCGACCTCCCCCGGCCGCCTCCCGTCCCTGGCCTGGGCCTCTGGCCCCGCCCCCGACGCTGTGGTGGCCCTCCGGCGCCCCTTCTCTCTCTCGCACTGGCTTCCGGCTCTCGCGCGTGCCCCCACCATCCGTCCCCTCTGGGGCGGCCCGCCGCGCCCCCTGCCGACCCGTCTCGCCCCCACGACATCCCGCCCGCACCCCGTGAGGCCCCGATGCCCCGACTCCTCCCCACCACCGGCGTCTCTCTGGTCGCGCTGCTCGCCCTGTCGGGCTGCTCCATCGACGCCCTGATCGACAAGATCGACACCGGTGTGCCGACGGTGGATCGCCAGGCCTCCACCACCCTCGACCAGGACGGACCCACTGTGCGGACAGGCTATGGTCCTTGGTTACCACGGTCCAGCCGTCCGGCAGCAGTTTGACGTTGGCTTTGCCGGCATTGACCATCGGTTCGACGGTCATCGTCATCCCTGCCTTCAGTTCCAGGCCAGTGCCTGACTGCCCGTAATGCAGAACCTGGGGATCCTCGTGGAAAACCCTGCCGATG
>CAXQUZ010000698.1:0-2766 GCA_964226865.1 Myxococcota bacterium
GGGCCCCTCCCAACCCCGCAACCGCCTTTCGCGGCGATGGGGGAGCGGTGGATCCGAGGCGTCGCTGTTGGTGGGGATCCTCTGCGGGATCTTTTTTTCGGGGCGCACGGGGCCCGGGCCTGGCGGCGCGACCGTGCCGACCACGCCGGCCGACAGACGCCGCGAACACTGCATTTGTGGGGGTTCTCGACGAACAAGGGGGCCTTGGCGAGCCGACGCAGGTGGCCGAGGCCCCCCGTCTGCAGGGGGCTCTCGACACGCGGGGGTCAGTCGCCGCTGGGGGGTCCGCGCCGCACGCGGGCCCCGAGACACCGGGGAACGAGCCCCGGGCAGGCCACGCACGGCGCGGGTTGGTTGCGGGCCCGCCCGGCAAGAGCGCAGGGGATCCATGCGGCGGCACATGGGGGCGGCCGGCCTGCGCCCAGCCCACTCTCCCGCGCGTGCGGGGCGGCCAGCCGCGCGGTTCCGCAGGGGGTCTCGGCGCCACAGACCGGTGCGGACCACCCAGCCGCGAGACCTCCATGTGCCGAGCCCCACCGTGCAGCCGACGGAGGCGATCCGTCCCCGGGGTCGGTCGCGCGCACGAGCTCGCTCGGGCCCGTTCCCCCGCCAGCGCGGCGACACGCCACGCCACAGCGTCGGTCGGCAGCGCGGGGACCTCTCACTTGGCACTGCGACATCCCGTGCGCGATCGACCCCGGGGGCCAGGCCGCCGGGCGCGTCGGCAGAGCTCGGGGGTCGAGGTGGTGGGCGCGGCGCGGGTCGACGGTCGTGGCGGACCGATCGGGGCCCACAGACTGCGGCGACATCACGGGCCCATGCGCGCGCGGCGCCGGGCGAGAACCTGGCGGCGGGTCCGCGGGTTTCGGGCCCCCACTTCGCAAGCAGTGGACAGGCGGAGAGGTGAGCGCGGGAGGCCGGGCTCGCCAGGTCGGTGGGGAGGGTGCGACCCGCTCTCGTTCCCGCCGACCATGGCCGGGCGGTCCATCGGCTGCGGCAGCCGCACGCGCGGGCCGCGGGGCCCGTGGGAGAGCTGCGCGCCGCCGCCGTCTCGACCGCGCCGAGGGGCGGGCGCCGCTCGGGGATCGACGCACCGATGAGCGACCGCCCAGACTCGGGGCGTGCCGGGCGGGAGTCGGAGAGCCCGCCGGAGTCGTCCCCGGCGAGGCGCGCGCGGTCTTCGGTGAGGCGCTGGCGATCGTCGTGCCGGCGGCGACGGTCCCGGCGGGCTCGAGACGCACGCGGTGAGCCCAGAGGCCGCACCCGCTCGAGCTGCTGCGACAGCGGCGGAGACGGCGGCCAGCGCAGCCGCCACCAGGTCGGCCGCGAGAGCTGCGCCTCGCACCCTCTCCCACCGATCCGCGGGGAGTCCATCGAGTCTTCGAGCACGCGCACCGTGTGCAGAGGCGGGCTCGGCTTGCGCGCCGAGCTCGCGACGGTCTGTCTCGCGGCGCAGCTCGCCTCGGTGCGTCCAAGGACGGCGGGCTTCGTGTGGCGCGGCCCTCGCACCGACGGCCAAGAGTCCCCGCTCGAGGGGGGGGACCACGGCGACGTGAGGAGGGCGGCAGCCTCCCGTCCCCCACGATCCGGAGGGAGTCTTCGCGGAGCCCCGGGTTCTCGTGGGGCCGGCGCGGCGGGGGCCCCAACCGGACCGAGGAAGGTGTGCCTCATGTGGGCCGGCCCGCGCAGCTCGGCCGCCGCACCGAAGGACAGCGCTCCGCGCTCGGTGGATGCCAGGCCGCATGCGACGGACTGTCCGCCGGCGTCTCTTGCCAGCGGATCGCAGGGCACGAGCTCTTCGCCCTCGTTCCTGTGGCCGCGGGGGCCGCCGCGCCCCCGGCCCAGGGGCCAGCACACCAGGCCGTCATCGGCCCGAGCACGACGACTGGCCGTTCGGACCCCAGGACGCGCAGCCCAACCCGGACGCTGGGGAGGCGGGGGAGGGCGGCGCCACCAGCGGTCGGGCACACCGGTCCGACCGTCACCACCGCAAGATCGGTGGGGGAGCTGCGGCCCGCCCGGGCGCGACGGAGCATGACGCCCGCGTTCCTCCGCCGAGCACGTGCGCCCGGAGGATCCCCGACGCCGGCCGAGGAGCCCTCCGCCACCGCTGCCGATCCGCTGCGGTCCGAGTTCGAGAGCCGCTGGGTCGAACCGGGCCTCCCGGCCCGTCCGCTCCTTCCCCACCGATTCGCGGAGACCCCACAGGAACGGTGCTCGGTGGGTGCCGAGAGCAGAGGCCGGACTCGACCGCCGTGTCGACCCGCCGGTGGCCCCGATCGACGACGGCGCCGCCAGCCATCTCCCACTCCGTCGCTTCCAGAGCGGCGGCGAGGCGACCCCACCCGCACCAGGAGCGGGGGGTCCACCTCCCTGCGCTCGAGTGGAGGCCCCGCTCGGGGCGCCGCCACCAGCCCTCGACCACCAGCAGCGCGGCGCCGCCGCCGGGCGCTCGCCACACCGTGCACTGCGGCCAGGGGCTGCGAGACCAGCGACACCAGGTCCCGCTCCCGAACTCTCGTCGCGGACCTTCGCCCCAGCGGCTCTGAGGCCACCGCCGGCCGCGCCCGGCCGCGCCCGGCCGCAGATCTGGCCCGCCAAGACAAAAAAAAGGCCCCTCCCGGAGCGCTGAGGGCTCAACAGGAGGGGCCAAAGGGATGGCCGGCGATAACCTACTCTCCCACCGGGTGGCCCCGGCAGTACCATCGGCGTCTTGGTGCTTAACTTCCGTGTTCGGAATGGGAACGGGTGGGTCCACCAGACTAT
>CAXQUZ010000699.1:0-2646 GCA_964226865.1 Myxococcota bacterium
GCCGAGGGCCTCGCGGCCCCCGACCCCGAGACCTACATCACGTCCCTCCGCGACCTGTCCGGCGCCACCGAGTGCGCCGGACCCAACCCCACCCCCCCGGAGTCCACGCCATGTCGACTCGACCCAAGATGCCCGTCGGTGCGCCCCTCGGCGCGCTGCTCTGTGCGCTGTCCCTCGCGGGCTGTGCCACCGAGCAGAAGCCCGACCAGGACGGCGCCATCGTGCAGCTCTCGCCCCGCGAGCAGCTCATCCGCCTGTCGGTCGATCTGCGCGGCGTCCACCCCTCCGAGGCGGAGCTCGCGGCCATCGAGGCCAACCCGGCCCTCTACGATGACTACGTCGACGCCTTTCTCGACGATCATCGCTTCGCGGGGCGCGTGGCGGATCTCTTCAACGCGCGCTTCCTGACCCGCACGGGCGCGACCTACGGGCTGTCGGCGCCCGGCTTCGACATGGCCGACATCGTGGCGGCGGCCAACGAAGAGCAGCTCAAGCTGGTCGAGCGCATCGTCGAGCAGGAGCTGCCCTACTCCGAGATCGTGACGGCCGACTACACGATGGCCAACCCGGTGCTCGCCCTGGCCCTCGACCTCGACTACCCCGACGGGGCGCGGGGCTGGGAGAAGGCCCACTACACCGACGGGCGCGAGCACGCCGGTGTGCTGAGCATGACGACCACCTGGCTGCGCTACACCTCGATGGGCGGCAACGCCAACCGCTCCCGGGCCAACGCCGTCAGCAAGATGCTGCTCTGCGACGACTACCTCTCGCGGCCCATCGTGCTGAACCGGGCCGCCGTCGACCAGCTCACGGTCGACCCCGAGACGGCCATCAACACCAACGCCTCCTGCCAGTCCTGCCACAGCACCCTCGACCCGCTGGCCGCCCACTTCTTCGGCTTCTTCGTCTACGACGACGAGTCGATGTTCGAAGACCCGACCGTCTACCGGCCCGAGCGCGAAGAGGGCTGGCGGCGCTACGCCGACAAGAGCCCCGGCTACTACGGGGTCCCGACCTCCGGCCTCAGCGAGCTGGGCGCCCTCATCGCCGAAGACCAGCGCTTCGTCGACTGCGCCGTCCAGACGGTCTTCGAGGGCCTCACCCAGCGCACCGTCGTCGACGAGGACTGGGCCGAGCTGGCCGACCACCAGGCCGTCTTCGAAGACTCGGGGCTGCTCATCAAGCCGCTCGTGCGCTCGATCGTGACCTCGCCCGAGTACCTCGCCAAGACCGTGCTCGACGAGGCCCTCGCGGCCCGCATCCCGAGCGTCAAGACGGTCTCGTCGGCCCAGCTCAGCGACATCGTCGCGGCCAAGACCGGCTTCCGCTGGACCTTCGGCGGCGTCGACCTCGTGACCAACCGCAACTCCGGCGTGCCCACCCTGCTCGGCGACATCGACGGCAGCTCCAGCAGCCGCAACTACCGGCCCTCGGTCGGCGCGGTCTTCGTCCAGGAGCGGCTGGCCTACGCGGCCGCCTGGCACGTCGTCCAGCACGACTTCAGCCCCGCGCGCGAGGGCGAGGCCAAGCTGCTCAAGTACGTCGCCTGGGACGCCACGCCCGACTCCGATCCGGAGGGCTTCGAGACCCAGATGGCCGAGCTCTACCGCGACATCACCGGGGTGCCCCTCGCCGACGACGCCGAAGAGCCCGCCGCCCTCGTGACCCTGTGGCGCCAGCTCCACTCGGTCGAGGGCTCCACCGAGAAGGCCTGGGCCGGCGTCATCAGCGCCGTGCTCCGCGACCCCGCCGTCCTCACCTACTGACCCCCCGGAGCGACACCATGGCGAACCTCCGCAGCCTCTTCTCTGGCCGCCACGCCCCCTCCGGTCGGGGCGTCTCCCGGCGCCGCCTGATGCTCGACAGCCTCGCCCTGTCGGCGCTGGCGGGCGTCGGCTGGTCCCCCCGGATGGCCCAGGCCGCCCAGGGCGAGCGCAAGTTCCTCTTCTTCTTCGCCTCTGGCGCCTGGGACAGCACGGCCGTGCTCGATCCCCACCACGGCTCGGACGGCGTCGACCACCTGCCCGACTCCTACACCCGCGCCCTCGGCGGCCTCCGCCACACGGCCAACGACCTCGAGATGGAGGCGGTCTCGCGCTTCTTCTCGCGGTGGGGCCAGAAGACGGCCATCGTCAACGGCATCGACGCCCACACCGTCGGCCACGAGTCGGGCCGCATGATGACCATGACGGGCACCAGCGCCGACAACTACCCCGACTGGGCGGCCACCCTCGCGGCGAATGGACGGGGCGAGTACCCGCTGCCCCACGTCGTCTTCGGTGGTCCGGCCTACGGCGGCCAGTTCTCTGGCTCGGTCGTCCGGGCCGGCGGCGGCACCCTGCTCGACCTCATCGACGGCCGCATCGTCGGCGCCGGGGACGGGGCGGCGCCGCTGCTCTCCTCGCCCTCCGACCAGATCGTCGACGCCTTCGTCTACGACCGCACGGCCAACTTCGCCGGCGCCCGGGCGGGCATGCGCGGCGCCACCCGTGACCGCACCGACGCGCTGATGGCCAACTTCGACCGCTCCCTCGAGATCGAGGGCCGCAAGTTCGAGGCGGGCCTGGGCCAGCTCGGCAACAGCATGCTCGACCAGGCCATCAAGGCCACCGAGATGATGCGCCTCGGGCTCTCGCGCACGGCGAT
>CAXQUZ010000700.1:0-5196 GCA_964226865.1 Myxococcota bacterium
TTCGCCCAGCCCATGCGGGTGGTCGAGCACTTCGAGGGTCCCGACGTCGTCGTCGAGCTGCTCCTGGAGATGCTCGAGGCCGAGGACGACCCCTTCAAGCCCGAGAAGAAGCGCCAGATCCTCATCAAGCTCTCGGACTACCTCGACCCCCGCATCGTGGAGCGGGTGCCGGCCTGCCTCGACGACTTCGACGAGGGCATCCGCTACGCGGCGGCCGAGGCGCTCATCTCCCAGGACGACGACACCGTGCGGGTCGAGCTGGCGAAGGCCCTGGGCCGCCGGGACGAGGAGTCGAACCGGCTGCGGGTGCGGCTCGCCGAGGCCTTCCACAAGCGCAACTGGGCCCTCGGTGAGGCCACCGAGGCGGTCTCGGAGCGGCCGCCCGTCGGCTGGTCGGTCCAGGGCGATCGGATCGTGCCGGGCTGAGCCCCACGGTCGGCCACCCGGCCCGAGAACGACCGAGGGCCCGCTCTTCTGGCGGGCCCTCGCTGCGTCTTGGCCTGGCGGGCGCGGCCGCGGGGGGCGCCCAGGCGCCGACGGCGAAGAGTCAGTCGCCGAAGGCGAAGAAGCGGTCGTCGTAGCAGGCCCCGTTGTCGATGGCCGTGCACTCTTCGTCGACGATGCACTCCTTGAGCTCGCCCCAGCCGTCTTCGAGCTCGGGGTCTTCCCAGGTCGTCTCGAAGAGGCTCTCCTGTTCCTGGCAGGAGGCCTCGCAGTCGGCTTGGCCCCAGCCGGGGGTGTCGAGCTCGCAGTCGAGCAGCTTGCGGCAGGTGCGGGCACAGGTGGGCTCGCAGCCAGCGGCGAGCGTGGCCGTGGCGAGCAGGGCCGCGAGGGAGAGCAGGCGCGTCACGGCGGTCCGTCCGGGAGCAGGCAGGGCGAGGGGGCGGACCGACAGGGCCCGCGGGCGGCGCTATACCGCGTCGTCGGCACAGGCGCCCGCCGCCGGCCGGCAGCCGACAGCGGGGCCGGTGGAGCACCTGGGCGGCGGCTGCGCTTCCCGTGCGGCGCCCGCGGCGAGCTCAGAGGCCCGTGCCGGAGCAGTAGCCCTCTTCGAGCTTGATGCAGGCGTTCTCTTCGACGCAGTCCATCCACAGCGCGGCCTCGCGGTCGTTCTCGATGATGAGGGCCTTGTCGCTGGGGGTGAACTCGTTGGGCTTGTAGTTGTCGCGGATCTCACCGGTCTGCTCGAGGGCGTTCTCGCAGGTGGTGTTGCACTGGCCGAGCAGGTCGTCGCGGGACACGCCGGCCACCTCGATGCCGCACTCGTTCTCGGAGTAGAGCTTCTCGCAGGAGGACTGGCAGTCGGGACCGCAGGCCACGAGCGTGGTCGACAGGGCGGCGAGGCCGAGGGCGACGAGCGGGCGGAGGCGCGGTGCGGGAGAGGAGGACATGAGGCTTGCCCAGGCGAGTGGGGGGGCACCGCGGCGCGATGCGGGATCCGGAGCGGGGAGGCTAATCGGGGGTCGGTCCGGCCGTCAACGCGCCCCCCGTGGGTTAGCCCGGCCCCGCCCGGGAGCCCCTGTGCACGTCCTCCAGGTCACGCCCTACTTCCCGCCGACGTGGGCCTATGGCGGCATCCCGCGCATCGTCGACGGGCTCTCTCGCGCCCTCGTGGCCCAGGGGGTGGCGGTCACGGTGCTGACCACCGACGCCTTCGACGGCGCGCGCCGCGCGGGCACCCCGGCGGTCTGGGACCACGACGGGGTGCGGGTGCTGAGCGTGCCCAACGTCTCGAACCGGCTGGCCTACCGCCACCAGCTCTTCCTGCCCCGGGGGGCCCGGGCCGCCCTGGCCCGTCTCCAGGCGACCCACCCCGTCGACCTCGTCCACCTCCACGGCCACCGCCACCTGCTGAACAACCTGGGACTCGCCCACGCCCGGCGCCACGGGCCCGGCGGACGCGCCCTGCCGGTCGTGCTCACGGCCAACGGCACCCTGCTCCGACACGAGCGCAAGGTCGGTGTCAAGCTGCTGTGGGACCTGGTGGTCAGCGGCCGGGTGCCCGGCGCGGCCGACCGCTGTGTGGCGGTCAGCGCGGCGGATGTGGCGGCCCACCGCCAGGCTGGCATCCCGCCGGAGCGCATCGTGCGCATCCCCAACGGCCTCGACCTCGCGGAATTCTCGCCCCTGCCGCCCCGGGGCAGCGCGCGGGCCGCCCACGGCCTCGGGGACGGGCCGCTGGTGGTCTACCTGGGCCAGGTCTCGCCCCGGAAGGGGGTCGACCAGCTCGTCGCTGCCTTCGCCGACGGCGGACCGGAGGGGGCGCGGCTGGTCATCGCCGGCAACGACATGGGCGGCATGGCCGCGGCCCGGGCGGCCGCTGGCGACAGCCCCCACGTGCGCTTTCTGGGGCTGGTCGAGGGCCGCGACCGCCTGGCCCTGCTCGCCGACGCCGACGTGCTCGTCTATGCCGGCAAGGCCGAGATCTTCGGGCTGGTGCCCTTCGAGGGGCTGCTCTGCGGCGCGCCGGTGGTGGTCGCCGACGACTGCGGCTGTGGCGAGATCATCCGCGAGGCGGGCGCTGGTCTGCTCGTGCGCCACGGCGACATCGCGGGCATCCGGGCCCGGGTCCGCACCCTGCTGCGCGATCGGGTGGCCGCGGGTGCGATGGTGGCCCGGGGCCGCCGCTACATTGCCGCCCACCTGGGCTTCGACGTGGTCGCCGCCCGCCACAAGACGCTCTATGCCGGGCTCCTGCACGGCCCTGAGGGCGCGCTGCCCCCCGCGGAGGACCCATGCGCTCCGAGCTGACCACCCGGCGCCTGCTGTGGCTGGGCCTCGTGTTGGTGGTCGCGCTGCCCTACCTGCTGCCGGGCCTCAACATCCTCGACGCGCCCTTTGTCTATGACGACAAGGTCGAGATCCTCGGCAACCGTGCCATCCGCATCTTCGAGGACTGGCGCTCCATCGTCGGCTACAACGTGTCGCGGCCGCTGCTGATGCTCAGCTACGCCGCCGACTTCCACCGCTCCGGGGCGGATCCCGCGGGCTACCACCAGACCAGCCTCGCCGTGCACGCCGTGGCCATGCTGGCGGCCCTGTCGCTGGCCGAGGTGGTCGGGCGGCTCGCCGGCGTCCAGCGGCCCCTGTGGCGGGCGGGTGCTGTGGTGCTCCTCTGGGCCATCCACCCGATGGCCACCGAGTCGGTGACCTACCTGACCGGGCGCTCCGAGGCGCTGTGTGGGCTGTTCAGCTTCGCGGCCCTCGCGGCCTGGGGGCGGGGGCTGCTCGCCGAGCGCGACGGTGCCGGGCGCACGGGCCTCGTCTGGCGGGGGCTGGGGCTGCTGGCCTTCCTGGGGGCCGCCGCCAGCAAGGAGGTCGGGGCCATGGTGCCCTTCGCCATGGTGGCGATGGAGCTGCTGCTCGGTCCGGGCGACAGCCTCGGGGCACGCGCCCGGCGGGGGCGCTGGTGGACCCTCGCCCCGGCGGCCCTGCTCATCGGCCTCGCGGTCTACCTGCGGGCCTCCACCGCCGACCAGCTGCTCCCCCGCGAGGTCGAGCGTCCCCTCGCGACCCAGCTCACCAGCTCGGCCGAGGTGTGGCGCCACTATGTCCGGCTGTGGCTCGTTCCCGTGGGCCAGACCCTGCTCCATGACCAGCCCGATGTGGCCCTTGCGAGCGCCCGGGGGGCCCTGGCCTGGGGGGGCTGGCTCGCCATGCTCGGGGCGGCCCTGGCCGTGGCGCGGCGGCGGCCGGCGGCGGGCTTCGCGCTCCTCTGCGGGGGCCTGTTCCTCGTCCCCTCGACCAGCTTCGTGTCGCTCAAGGAGCACATGGCCGAGCACCGGGCCTACCAGACCGGGCTGTGGCTGCTGCTCGGGCTGGGCATGCTGCCCCGGCGCCCCCTGTCGGGCCGGGCCCTCGGCGCCGTGGGGCTGCTCGCCGCCGTGCTCGGGCTCGCCACCGGCGGCCGCAACCGGGTCTGGCAGAGCGAGCTCGCCCTGTGGCAGGAGGCCGCGGCCCGGAACCCCGAGAGCCGCGAGGCCTGGTACGGCGTGGGCGACGCGGCCCGCTTCGCCCAGGACTGCACGACGGCCATCCCCGCCTACGAGCGGGTGGTCGCGCTCGACCCCGACTACCTCGACGCCTGGAACAACCTGGGCATCTGTCGCGCCCAGCAGGGCGACGCGGCGGGCGCCCGGGAGGCCTGGCTCGGCGCCCTGGCCCAGCGGCCCAGCTACTGCCGGGCCCACACCAACCTGGGCTCGCTGGCCTACCGCCAGCGCGCGTGGGAGGAGGCCCGGGCCGAGCTGCGCAGCGCGCTGGCCTACTGCCCCGAGAATGCCGTCGCGCACTGGCTCTTGGGCAACCTCCACTACGGTCCCCTGCGGGACGTCGAGAAGGCCCTGGTCCACTACGAGGCCCTGGTCGCCCTCCACCCCCGCTTCGAGCACGCGGGCCTCGCCAAGGAGCGGATCCTCGAGCTCACCTGGTGAGCCGGGCCCTCAGCCGGCGACGGCCCAGCGGCCCATGGCGCCGGCCAGCCGCAGGGCCTCGCTGACGGCCCCGCTGCGCACGGCGTCCACGGCGAGGCGGCGCAGGGCCCGGGGGCGCAGGTAGAAGCCCGTCCAGGCGCCCCGCAGCAGCCGCGCGAGCTCGGCCGGGGGCAGATCGGTGAGCGTGGCCCGGGCCTGGTCGGCGTCGACGGGGTTGGGCACACCGGCGCCCGCCGGCCGGCCGTGGGCCGCGAAGAGGGGGGTGCCGGGCAGGGCCACGAGGGTGCTGAACTGGACGTAGTCGGCGCGCAGGGCGTGGCAGAAGTCGATGGTGCGGCGCACGTCGGCCGCCGACTCGCCCGGGGCGCCCAGGATGATGTAGGCGAGCGAGCGCAGCCCCGCCTCGTGGGTGGCGGCGAAGGCGGCGGGGGCCTGGTCGACCGCGACGTCCTTGCGCAGCAGGGCCAGGGTCTCGGGGTTGCCGCTCTCGACGCCGTAGGCGACCGTGCGACAGCCCGCCCGGCGCATCAGCCGCAGCATCGCCGGATCGACCCCGTCCACCCGGCCCTCGCACTTCCACTCGACCTCGAGGCCCCGCCGCAGGATCTCCTCGCAGATCTCGACGACCCGCTGGCGGTGCAGCGTGAAGTTGTCGTCGTAGAAGTTCACGAAGCGGGCGCCGTGCTCCCGGACCACGACCTCCAGCTCGTCGACCACGTCGGCGGCGCTGCGGGCCCGCCAGCGGCTGCCGCTGACGCTCTTG
>CAXQUZ010000701.1:0-10979 GCA_964226865.1 Myxococcota bacterium
GGTGACTGGAGTTCAGACGTGTGCTCTTCCGATCTCCCATGGGTGTGGAGTCCGTCGACGCGCTGCTGGGCGAGGTCGACAAGGCCATGGCCACCGTGAAGATGGCCAAGTACGTCGGCTACATCCACAAGAACGGCGACAAGGAGGAGGCCGTCAAGCTTGCCGGCATCATCCTCCCCGACCTCATCGCCCTCAAGGACATCGTCCCCACGATGAAGGAGAAGGTCGCCGCCGTCCAGGCCGACATCCCGAACATCGCCAAGGACAACCCGAAGGCCGCCCTCGCCGCGCCCAAGGCCCTCGCTGGTGCCCTCACCAACATCGGCAAGCTCCCCGGCGACCTCGCTGGCGCCGTCAAGGCCGTGACCCCGCTGGCCAAGGGCTCCGCCGCCGCCGCCAAGGACATGGCTGCCGACAAGGTGCAGAAGGCCGCCGGCGGCAAGTGAGCCTCCGCGCCTGAAGCGCAGCCCCCCGCCAGTCCTGCTGGCGGGGGGCTGTCTCGTTCTCGGTCCCAGAGGTTCTTGGTCCACAGACACTGTCGGTCCCCAGGGCGCGCGGGCCCGGCGCCCGCCCCGGGCCTCAGATGCGCTCGCCGGCGATCCGGGCGGCCTGGTGGCGCAGCCAGACCTCGGCGTCCTCGACCTCGTCGGACGAGAGCTGGGAGATGCGCGACTTGATCCGCTGGACCCGCTGGGTCACGGCCGCCCGGCTCACCCCCTGGGCCCGGGCCAGCTCGGCGCGGCTGCCGCTGGCCAGCAGCGCCACGAGGTAGTCGGCGTCCCGCTCGTCGAGGGGGCAGGGCGGCACGACCTCGGCCCCGTGGTCGGGGGCCTCGGGCGCGGAGAACCAGGTGCGGACGACCTCGCCCGCCGGCCCGTCGAGCACGTCGCGCTCGCGGATGCGCTTCTGGGCCGCCTTCCAGCAGAAGCGGTCAGAGATGCGCCGCACGTAGGCGAGCAGCTCGGGCATGGTCTCGCCGCGGAAGCCGAGCAGCGCCCCGTTGAGCAGCTCGTAGAGCACCTCGGAGACCACCTCTTCCCGCTCGGCCACGCTGAGCAGGTCGTCGTAGCGGCTGCGCACCACCCGCTGGGTGCGGCGATCCACGTAGCCCGCGAGGGTGAGGAAGAGCCCCCGTGCCTCGGGAGAGTGGCGATCGGCCAGCAGCCTCCGGAGCTGTTCGGGCACCGGGAGCGGGCTCGTGTCTGGGTGTTCCCAAGACATCTCAGAAGCCGACGTAGAGGCCGGAGCGGGGCGCGGACTTGCGCGGCGCGGCCAGCGGCGGGGGGGCGCACTGCTCGGCGGCAGGCTCGCCCTTGCAGGCGGTGGCGTCGGCGGAGCTGAAGGCCATGGTCTGGCCGCCGAAGAGCAAGAAGAGGAGGAGCTGGATGAGGTTCATGGGCGGAGCTCCGCGCGGAGGAGGGCGAGGTCGGGATCGAGGCGGACCATGGTCTCGAGGGCCGAGACCAGGGCCGTGGGCAGGCTCTGGCGCACCCGGGCGAAGAGCTCGCGGGCCTCGGCCTCGTCGCCGAGGCGGATGAGCGTGGTGAGCACGTTCGAGAGGTTGCCCGGGCTGCGCTGGCGCTCGAAGGCCCGAGAGAAGTAGTCGAGGGCGACGCCGTAGTGGCCCTGGTAGAAGGCCAGGGCGCCCCGGTGGCGGTCGACGCCCGCGAGGTGGAGGTCGAGATCCGGGCCGCCCATCGACAGGGCGAGCTGCTCGCGCTCGGCCACCAGCCGGGCGGCCTCGCCGAAGTCCTTCACGGCGGGGCTCATGGCGATCACGTGCAGCGCCGAGAGGTACATCAGCCGGTCGATGCGGCCCGACTCGAGGTAGCGACGCGCGAGGGCCCGGCCCTGGTCGGGGTCGAACTCGGGCGACTGGATGGCGGCCCCCAGCTCGGCCATCGCCGCACGCTGGGCCTCGGGGACGCTGTCGGCCCAGGCCAGGTAGGCCTCGGTGTCGACCCGCTGGAGGATCCGGTCGTAGAGGGCGTCGTAGTTCATCAGGGGCTCACCCGTGGTGCGGGGCCGGCAGCGGTCTGCCCGGCGCCCAGGGTAGTGCAGTGTCGCAAGCGTCGCAGAGTGTTCACGGGCCGCGACAAAAAAACATCGAATGCGGTCATGGGGGCGCCCGAGGGACGGGCCCCGCGGGAGGCTCATCGCCCGAGAATGCTCCGGCCGAGGGCGCTCTCGATGAGCCAGCGGGCGAGCTCGCCCGTCTTGTTGCGCACGTCGCGGGTGGGGTTCAGCTCGACCATCTCCATGCCCACGAGGCGTCCGGTCTCGGCCGCCCACTCGCAGACCAGGTGGCTCTCGCGCAGGTTCAGCCCCCCCGGCACCGGGGTGCCGACGCCCGGCGCCTCGGTCGGGTCGACGCCGTCGAGGTCGAAGCTCAGGTGGACCCCCGTCGTGTGGCGCTGGACGTGGGCGAAGGCCTCGCGCAGGCAGGCCGCCGTGCCCCGGGCGTCGAGCTCCGACATCGTGTAGACCCGCACCCCCAGCTCGCGCACCAGCGGCACCTCGGCCGGGTCGACGTCCCGGGCGCCGATGATGACGACGTCCTCGGGGTTGAGGGCCGGGCCATCGGGCACCATGCCCGTGGTGAGCGCCGCGGGCCCGTGGCCCAGCAGGCAGGCGAGCGGCATGCCGTGGATGTTGCCGCTGGGCGAGCTGTCGGGGGTGTTCATGTCGGCGTGGGCGTCGACCCAGACCACCCCCAGGCGCTCGCCCCGGCGGCGGTAGGCCCGGGCCATGCCGCTGATGGTGCCGACGGCGATGCTGTGGTCGCCGCCGAGCACGAGGGGGAAGCGCCCGGCGTCGACGGCGGCCTCGCAGCGCTCGGAGAGGCGGTGGCAGACCCGCACGATCTCGTCGAGGAAGCGGGCGCTGCTGTCGCCGTGGGCCCGCTCCTCGAAGCTCGGGGTGCCGATGCTCTCGAAGTCGTCGACCGTGTGGCCGAGCTTGCGGATGGCCGGGACGAGGCCGGCCACGTGGAGGGCCGAGGGCCCCATGTCGGTGCCGCGCCGGCCGGCGCCGAGGTCCAGGTGCACGTTGGTGAGGGCGATCTCCACGAGGGCTCCGGGGCTGGGGCAGGCCTCCAGTCTATCCCCTGGCTGTGCAGGGGCCGAGGGACGTGCGAAGGGAGGCTGTCCCCTGCCCTGGTGAGCCCCATGCGCGTCGCCCTCGTGCTGCCCCCGAGCACGCAGCTCAACACGCCCTACCCGTCCATCTCCTACCTCGCGCGGGTGCTGGCAGGCCGCGACATTGCCGTGCACCAGGCCGATCTGGGGCTCGAGCTCGCCCTCGCCCTGTTCTCCTCCGGTGGCCTGGGCGCCGTGCTGGACGCCATCGAGGACCAGGCCGCAGACGGGCTGCCCGGCCCGGCCTGGTCGGCCCTCGCCCGCCGGGAGCGGCTGGTGTCGACGATCGACGGGGTGGTGGCCTTTCTCCAGGGGCGCGACCCAGGCCTGGCCAGCCGCCTCGTGCGCCCCGACAGCCTGCCCGCCGGGCCCCGCCTCGCCCGGGCCGACGCCAGCGATCTGGCCCACCACTTCGGCCGCATGGGCAAGACCGACCGGGCCCGCTACCGGGCCAGCCTCCACCTCGCCGACATCGCCGATCTCGTCACGGCGACCCTCGACCCGGGCTTCTCCCTCGCCCACTACCAGCACCACCTCGCCACGGGCCCCTCCCCCTGGGGCCCCATCGCGCGGCGCCTGGACGAGACCAGCCTGCTGGACGGCTGGCTCGACGCCCTCTGCGACCAGCTGCTCGACGAGGTGCAGCCGGACGTGGTCGGCCTCTCGGTGCCCTTTCCCGGCACGCTCTACGGGGCGCTGCGCCTGGGGCGGCGCATGCGGGCGGCGGGGGCCTATGTCGTCATGGGCGGCGGCTACGCCAACACCGAGCTCCGCGAGGTCGACGAGCCCGCGCTCTGGGGCTGTGTGGACGCCCTGACCTATGACGACGGGGAGGGGCCCCTGCTCGCCATCCTCGACCACCTCGCCGGCGGCCCGGACCGGCGCCACCGCACCCGCACGGCCCAGGGTCTGCACCAGGCGCCCCCCCCGCGGCGGCCCTTCAACCCGGCCCCGGACTACGGCGATCTGCCCCTCGACCAGTACCTCGGCATCCTCGACAGCCTGTCGCCGGCCCACCGGCTCTGGTCCGAGGCCCGGTGGAACAAGATCACCCTGGCCCATGGCTGCTACTGGAAGCGCTGCGCCTTCTGCGACATCCAGCTCGACTACATCGCCCGCTACGAGCCGGCGAAGATCTCGGCCCTGGTCGACCACATGGAGCGCCTGGTCGAACAGACGGGGGTGCGGGGCTTCCACCTTGTCGACGAGGCGGCCCCGCCGCGGCTGCTGCGCGACCTCGCCCTCGAGCTGCTGGCCCGCGAGCTCGACGTGGTCTTCTGGGGCAATGTGCGCTTCGAGGCGGCCTTCACGCCGGCCCTCTGCCGGCTGCTGGCCCGGGCGGGCATGGTCATGGCCACCGGGGGGCTCGAGGTGGCCGCGGACCGGCTGCTCGGCGCCATGGACAAGGGGGTCACCGTCGAGCAGGCCGCCCAGGCGGCCCACGCCTTCACCGCCGCCGGCATCCAGGTGCACGCCTACCTGATGTACGGCTTTCCGGGCCAGACCCACGCCGAGACGGTCGAGAGCATGGAGGTGGTGCGCCAGCTCTTCACCCCCGGGGTGGTCCAGAGCGCCTTCTGGCACCGCTTCGTGCTCACCCGCCACAGCGGCGTCGCGGCAGATCCGGCGCGCTACGGCGTGACCGTGCCGCCCGTGCCCGCCGGCACCTTCGCCAGCAACGATCTGCCCCACATCGACGCCCACGGCGACGATCCCGACCCCTTCGATGCCCCCCTGGCCGAGAGCCTCGCGGCCTGGATGCGCGGCGAGGGCCGGGACCGCCCTGTCGCGAGCTGGCTGCCGGGGCCTCTCCAGGCGCTGCAGCCCGTGTCGCCCCCCGACCGCATCGCCCGGGCCCTCGCGGCGGCCGAGACCGGTGCCCCCTGGCGGCCGAAGACCCTCGTGGTGTGGCTCGGAGAGGGTGTTCTCGAGGGAGAGGACGAGGTCGTGCTCTTCGGCGCCGACGGCCAGGAGCACGCCGTGGCCGGGCCCCCGGCGGTGCGGGCGTGGCTGGTCGAGGTGCTCGAGGCCTGCCGGCCCGACGCCGGACCGCTGCGGTGGGCCACGGTCGCCTCGAGCTTCCCCGGCGACTGGCGCCGCTGGCAGGGGCCGTGGGCCCAGGTGCGGGCGGCGGGCCTCGTGGGCTGCTGAGCGCCGGCAGGCCGAGCGTCTCCAGCCCCCCCGCCGTCGGCCGCCTTCCCCGGCCCGCGTCACCGTGTGTCACGCGCTGCCACCTGCGCTGCGCACCCGGGCGGGCCCGCCGGGATCCGCTGGCGAGACAGATCATCGCCGAAGACCCCGAGCGATCGGACACCCTCGGGCATTCTTGAAGCGAATTGTTCCACGGCACTTGACATTGCAACCCCTGTCGGTTCAGATCGTTGTGCGAGGGGCCTCGGTCCCTTGCAGGTCACCGGTCCCCCACTGGTGGCCACGTCCAGCCTGGCTTCGGTCAGGGGTGGGCGCGCTCTCTCCCCCCGCGGCACCTCCCCCCCGCCGCACCCCGCCACTCGGCACCCCTCCCCTGCCCCCCCGCAGGCGCACGCTCGGCCCACCAGACCGTGCGCCCATGTCCCCATGAACGAGCACGCCCTACCCCTGGCCGACGCCCCGCCCCCTCCGGTGCGGGTCCTGCACTGCCCCCCGGCAGGCACGGTTGCGCTGGCCGTCGACACCTCCGCGCCCCTGCGCGAGGCCCTGGTCTCCTTCATCGAGACCACGCCCGGCCTCGCCACGCGGCTCCACGGCAGCACCCTGCGCCTCTCCCTCGGCGACCGGGTGCCCGACCCCCTCGTGCTGCGCAGCCTCGGCCAGGCCCTGCGCACCGACCACGGCTGCACGCTGGTCGAGCTCCACTGCTCGCCCGCCGCGCTGCGCCGCTTCGCCGAGACCCAGCTCCACCTCGTCGTGACCCCGACGGGCGCGGCCCTCGGCGCCCCCGACGACGCACGCGCGCCCGAGACCGACGGAGCGGCAGAGGCCGACCCGGAGACGACCGGTCCCCGCCTGGTCGCGCCGACCGACGCCCTCGGCCAAGATACCGACGCTGACGCCACTGTCGACGCCGGAGACCTCCCAGAGGCCGCCACAGCAGCGGACGCGCCGCTGCCCTTCGACGACGACGAAGAAGACCCCGACGCCGACTGGGGCGACACGCAGCCCGCAGCGGCCGGCGACGCCCCCGCGGACGACGGGCCCGAGACGGTCGCGACCACGGCCGCCGAGGCGACGGACGAGAGCCCTGTCGCCGAGAGCCCTGTCGCCGAGCCCCCTGCGGACGAGACCGCCACCGTCGAGGCCGTGCCCCCGGTCGCCGAGGCCGCCACCGACACCGACACCGACACCGACACCGACACCGACGCGCCCGTGCCGGTCGACCCGGAGGGCTGCGAGACCACCTCCATCGACGCCCCGGCCGCCCCGACCACCGTGCTCGCCGGACCGCCGGCCGAGGACGGCGCGACCGGGGACGACGCGGCAGACGACGCGGGCGAGGCCCGGGCCCTGCCCGAGGGCTGGAACCCCGAGGGCCGCGGCCGGGTGACCGCCATCCGCCGCACCCTGCGCTCGGGCAACCGCGTCCGAGCGGCCGGCGACCTCGTCGTCTACGGCGACGTCAACGCCGGTGCCCACGTCGAGGCGACGGGCAACATCATCGTGCTGGGCGCCCTCCGGGGCCTCGCCCACGCCGGCAGCAAGGGCGAGACCGACGCCGTCGTGCTGGCCCTCGGCATCGACGGCGGCCAGGTCCGCATCGCCGACCAGATCTCCTTCGAGGCCGGCGCCCCCAGCGCCACGGGCCCCCGCCGCCGCGGCGCCCTCCGGCTGCTGCTCGGCCGCGGCGCCCCGGCCCCCGTTGCCCTCAGCGGCCCGACCCTGGCCCGCCTCGAGGGCGCGGCCATCACCATCGAACCCTGGCGCGGACGCCTGCCGGACCTCTCCGGTCGCTGAGCGCGCCCTCCTCTCCCCCAGAACTCGTCATCGCTCTTCCCTGGAGACCGCCCATGAGCGAGTGCATTGTCGTCACGTCCGGAAAGGGCGGTGTGGGCAAGACCACGACCACAGCCAACCTCGGGGTCGCCCTGGCCCTGAACGGCAAGAAGGTGGCCGTCATCGACGCAGACATCGGTCTGCGCAACCTCGACGTCATCCTCGGCCTCGAGAACCGCATCGTCTACGACCTCGTGCACGTCATCGAGGGCGAGTGCCGGCTGCGCCAGGCCCTCATCCGCGACAAGCGTGCCGAGGGGCTGTTCCTGCTGCCCGCCGCCCAGACCCGTGACAAGAACGCCGTCACGCCCCAGCAGATGCGCGAGCTCGTCTCCAAGCTCAAGGAGGAGTTCGACATCGTGCTGGTCGACTGCCCCGCGGGCATCGAGCAGGGCTTCAAGAACGCCGTCGCCGGCGCCGACCGCGCCGTCATCGTGACCACCCCCGAGGTGAGCGCGATCCGCGACGCCGACCGCATCATCGGCATGGTCGAGGCCGCCGAGCTGCCCGAGCCCGAGCTCATCATCAACCGCTTCCGCGCCAAGATGGTCGAGGCGGGCGACATGATGAACAAGGACGACATCCTCGAGATCCTGGCCATCCCCCTGCTGGGCATCGTGCCAGACCACGAGGACATCATCGTCAGCGCCAACCGGGGCCGCCCGGTGGTGCTCGAGGAAGAGAGCATCGTGGGCGAAGCCTACCGGCGGGTCGCGCGACGCGTGCTCGGCGAGAAGGACGTGCCTGAGGTTGTCTTCGAAGAAGAAGCAGGAGTCTGGAAGACCTTCCTGCGCTGGATGGGCCTGGCGCCGGCCCGGGAGGTGGCGGGATGAAGGAGCTCATCAACCGATTCTTTGGTCGGGGCAACACGAGCAGCAAGGAGGAGGCCAAGCAGCGCCTCAAGTTCCTGCTCATCCACGACCAGGTCGACCTCACGCCGGGCCAGCTGGCCCAGATGAAGTCGGAGATCCTGGAGGTCATCGCTCGCTATGTCGAGGTCGAGGACGTCGAGGGCACCGAGTTCAAGCTCGAGCGGGCCGAGGGCCACGTGGCCCTGGTCAGCTCCATTCCCGTGCGGCGCGTCGTGCAGCGGGCCCAGGCCTCCTGAGCCCGGCGGCCCCGCCCGTCGTCAGGCCGGCCCGTCCCCGCTGGGGGGCGCGCCGGCCGTGCTCGCTTCAGGGCCCGGGCCCGCGTCGGTGGGCGGGCTGAGGGGCACGTTGCCCGCCACGAGCAGGGCCCGGGCCACGGGCACCCGCCGGCGGAGCTGGGCCACGGCCATGGCGGTCTGGCCCTGGGCGTTGCGCGCCTCCATGTCGGCGCCGTCGCGCAGCAGCTCGTGCACCGCGGCGAGGTGGCCCCGGCCGGCGGCCACCATCAGCGCCGTCCAGCCGGTCGCCGTGCGGGCGTCGACGTCGGCGCCGGCGTCGAGCAGCGCCCGGACCGTGCGGGGGTTGCCCGCCTCCGCGGCGTTGTGGAGGAGGGTGGCCCCGCGCATGAGCCCGTAGTGGGGGCGCTGGCGGGCCCGGGCCCCCCGGTCGAGCAGGGCCTGGACGGCGGCCGGGGCCTCGGCCCGGATGGCGTCGAGCACCGGCAGGAAGCCCCGCTCGTCGAGGGCGTCGGCCGGGATCTCGCCGTGGAGGGCGCGGGAGACGTGCTCCGTCCAGCCCTTGCGCACCCGCCACGAGGGGCTGGGCATGCCCTCGCGCACGGCCTCCGCGGGCAGGCTCTCGACCGTCGCGAAGTGGACCCGGCCCACGAGGCGCAGGCTGCCCGGCCCGTGGGCGTCCACCCAGGGCCCGAGGCGCTGGAGCAGCACCGGCGGCAGGTCGAGGGGGCGGCGGCTGAGCCAGAGCCAGTGGCCGGCGCGCAGGGCGTCCGGCCCCCGGGGCTCGATCCGCCAGAGCCGGTGGCCGGCGTCGTGGAGGGCAGCCCGCACGAGCAGGGTGGCGTGGGCCGTGTCGAGCTGGGCGCCCGCGTGGACCAGGTCGAGGGCAATGGCCAGAAAACCCTCCTGCAGGGCGCTCTCGAGGGCCGTCCGGCCGTCAGCGCTGCGCAGGCCGAGGGTCGCGAGGTTCGCACAGAGGGCGGCCAGGGCACCGGCGGCCCCCCGGCCCGCCGCGACCATCGCGGGGGTGAGGCCCTCGTGGCTGCGGGCGTCGACGGTCGCGCCGGCCGCGATCAAGACCCGCACCACCGCCTCGGCGTCGGCCCAGGCCGCCTCGTGCAGGGCCGTCCAGCCGACCGCGCTGCGGGCGTCGACCGCTGCCCCCTGGTCGAGCAGGGCGGCACAGGCGGCGGCGTCGCCGGCCCGGGCAGCCACGCTCAGGGCAGGCAGCGCCGTCATCGCAGCCAGCTCCACCGGTCCGGCACCCGCTCGCGCGCGTCGGCGATGGCGCCCATGTCGTAGGGCTGCTCGGCGGGGTCGTCATCGTCCGGCGCGCCCTCGGCATTCCAGAAGAGCAGCCGCCCGGGCTCGAGCTCGGCCACCCGGCGGGCCGCCTCGTGGCGCACGAGCACGATGTCGGGCTCGGCGGGATGGAGCCCGGCCCAGGCCACCGCGAGGCGCCCCCGGCGCAGGTCATAGACGATGGACTCGGGGAACATGCAGCGCACGATGCCCCGGCCGTCGGCGGCCCGGTGGAAGAAGAGCTGGGTGCCGCTGCGCTCGGGCAGGGCCCAGGTGCGGAGCAGCCGCTTGACCAGGCGCCGCTTCTCGGCCGCCTCCCGGGCAGCGAGGGCCGCGGCACGCTCGGCACGGGCCTTCTCGGCGAGGGCCTGGGCGGCCGCCTTGCGCGCGGCCTGCTCGCGCTGGCGGACGACCGCCGCCGCCTCTCGGGCGCCCTGGTCCTTCTTGCGCGCCTTCTTGAGGTCGCGGTTGGCCCGGCGGACCTTCTTCTTGTCGGTCAGACCGGCCTTGAGGAGCTGATCTCGCAGGGACACGGGGACTCCGGGGCAGTCCCGTCCCCGTAACGGGCGGCCCCGGGCGCGGACAGCCAGCGCCCGGCCCGCGCGCAGCCCTCGCCCCCGCTGCTGGCGGCCCTCAGGCGCCGGCGAGCAGCGGATCCAGGCCGCCCGACCGGTCGAGGGCGCGCAGCTCGTCGTAGCCGCCGACGTGGGTCTCGCCGATCCAGATCTGGGGCACGGTGCGCTTGCCGCCGCTCGTCTCGACGAGGGCCATGCGCCCCTCGTGGTCGCCCGTGAGGTCGATCTCGTGGACCTCGACGCCCTTGACCTCCCGGAGGAAGCGGCCAGCGGCGACGCAGTAGGGGCAGAAGCCCGCCTTGTAGAGGGTGATGCGGGGGGTGCTCATCGGAGGCTCCAGGGCTGCCCGGGCGCTAACCCGGCCCGGCGCGGCCGCCCCGCCCGGACGCCCTCAGCCGCCCTTGCCGAGGCGCGACTCGAGGGCCGCCAGCCGGGCCCGCAGCGCGTCGAGCTCGGCATCGGCCTCGGGCGCGTCGCCCGACGGTGGGTCGCCCGGCGCCGCGGCGCCCGGCGGTGGGGCCGCCGGCGCCGGGGCGGCAGCGGGCGGGGCCGCCGGCTCTGGCGGGGGCGCGTCGGCCGCACCGCCCCCCATCCAGCCCCACTGGGCCTCGAGGCGACCGAGCTGGGCGTCGAGCAGCTCGAGGCCGGCGCCCATCTGCTTGAGCATCACGCGGTGCATGGGGTTCGCCGCCGCGCCCCGAATGATGCGATGCAGCAAGCCCACCGGGAAGAGCTCGACCCCGCCCTGGGAGTCGAGGATGACCTGGAGGAGCACGCTGCGGGTGAGGTCTTCGCCGGAGCTTGCATCGAGCACCCGCACCTTGTCGCCGCCCCGCACCAGGGCCGCGAGCTCTTCGAGGTTGATGTAGC
>CAXQUZ010000702.1:0-9759 GCA_964226865.1 Myxococcota bacterium
CTAACCAACGACTCCATCAACGCCAGTTTGCGGCATCGCCCTCGGAGACCGCGCCGTGAGACCCTGGTATCTCACCGGCTGCGCGGGCGCCAAGGATGCCCTGAGCGACGATCCGGTCGAGTCCTACTGCGAGAGCATCTGCACCTGGGCCGTCGACTGCGCCACCGACGCCCGCGACGCCGACGCCGACGCCCTCATGGAGGAGTGCCTCGCCGCCACCCGCTCGGTCAACGCGAGCTGCGGCGACGCCGAGAGCGGCGAGCTGAACGCCGCCCAGAAGACCGCCCTCGCCCAGTGCACCGACGCCATCGCCGACCAGGCCGGCGAGTGTGACGGCATCTCGGGCCTCGACGCCCAGGTCGTCGCCTCCACGCCCCCGGCCGCCTGCGGCGGCCAGTCCAACGCCCAGGACACCTACCGGGCCGCCCAGGACGCCGTCATCGAGTCCGGCGACGAGCTCTGCGATCGCTTCTACGACGAGGTCTGCGAGGTCATCGCCGGCTGCATCGAGTCGACCACGGGCTACGACGGCTCGGCCACGGGCGTGCCCCCCAAGGACGCCTGCATGACCGCCCTCTCGGGCCAGCTCGGCGAGTGCAGCTCGAGCGGCAAGTACGACCGCAGCGACACGGCCAACCCCGACCGCGAGGCGGCCCAGGAGTGCCTCGCGGGCATGGAAGACCCCACCTGCGGCGACGTGCTCTCCGGCAACATCCCCGCCAGCTGTGTCACGGCCATCGGCACCGCCGACGACGTGGCCGCCCTGGGCGAGGTCATCCAGCAGTACGCCACCCGCTGAGCCGCTCTCGGCCCGGCCCTGCGCCCCGTCTGGCTCCGGCCCGGCGGGGCGTCGTCGCTCTTGCGGCCGGCGCCCCGCTCAGCGCACCCAGAGCGTGAGGTGGCCGAGGGTGCTGCGGTCGCTGCAGGCGCGGTCGCGGTGGAGGCTGCGGAGCACCACCCGGTCGATGCTGCCCTCCAGCTCGGCGATCTCGTCGAGCTCGACCCACAGGCCGCCCTGGCGCTCGGTCGCGGGCCAGCCCTCGTCGCAGGCCAGCGAGGTGAGCCGGCGCTGCGGGGGGCTGAGCCCCGCGCCCGCGTCCCGGCCGGACTCGTCCGACCGACACCACAGCCCCGCGAAGCCGCCCGCCTCCAGGCCCGCCGCGAGCCAGAGCCCGCCGCCCTCCATGCTCGCGGCGTGCAGGCCCAGCTCGTGGCGCAGCTCGCCACCGTTGGGCACAGGCACGGGCGCCTCGAGGGCCAGCACCCCGGCCTGGACCGGCCCGGAGGCGCCGACCTCACCGGCACACCAGCGCAGCCCGGCCGGCGCCATCTCCAGGGTCGCCATGCTGCGGTGGACGAGCTCCACGGGCGGGACCGCCGCGGGGGCGTCGGCCTCGCCGAGGAGGGCCGCGAGACCGTCCTCGGCGTCCCAGTCGACGACCAGGGTCCAGCCGCCGCCGTCCCGGGTCTGGTCGCAGCGGACGCGGGCCCGGCTGCCGTCGCCCTCGGGGCCCACCAGGTAGACCCCGTCGGCCGTGTGGCCCATCTCGAGCAGATCCTGGCAGCTGGTGGGCACCGAGCAGCCCGCGGCCGGGTAGACCGTGTCGTAGGCGTCGTTGCAGTCGGTGCCGTCGGCGATGTGGCCCGGAGGCGCTGCACAGGCCGCCACGGCCCCGTCCGGGTCCCCGTGGCCGTCGCCGTCCCGGTCGGGGTACCAGAGGGGCGCGTCCACGGCGTCGGGGCCGTCGATCTCGCCGTCACAGTCGTTGTCGCGGCCGTCGCAGCGCTCGGCCCGTCCCGGGGCCACGCGGGGGGCGCCGTCGTCGCAGTCCTGGCTCTCGTCCACGCCGTCGCCGTCGGCATCCTGGGGCGGTGACCAGGCCACGCTGGCCGCCACCGGGGTGGGGCTCTGGACCCCCTGGCCGTCCTCGAGCCAGAGCCAGGCGGTGTGGCTGCCCGGGGCGGCCGGCAGGGTCAGGGTGGTCTCGGCGACAAAGGGCTGCCAGTCGCTGCAGCCCTCCGGCGCGAAGGCGATGCAGGAGCGGGCCACCCCGCTGGCGTCGGTGGCCGCGATCTCGACGGAGACCGTGCGGGTCCAGGCGTGGGGGGCGCCGCCGTTGAGGGTGAAGGCCTCGACCACGGGCGGGGCGAACTCCTCGGCCACGTAGACCCGGGTGTTGGCCCCCCGGGAGCTGTTGCCGAGGGCGTCGAGGGCACAGACCCGGAAGCCGCTGTGGGCGCCGCCGGCGAGCCCGCCGATGGTCACGGCCTGGGCGGGGCCCCGGTAGACCTCGGTGCCCTCAGAGCAGCGGGCCGGCGCCCAGGTCGGGGCCGTCTTCACCACATAGGCCACCACCTCGCTGTGGAGGTCGGTGAAGCCCGACCAGGAGAGGACGACCTCGCCGCCCACGTCCGTGCCGGCCACGGTGCCGTCGCGGGGACCGGTGCGATCGACGAGAACGCTGCGCTCGACGGCATCCGTGGTGTTGCCATAGCGGTCGCGGAACCAGAGGCGCAGGGTGTGGGGACCGTCCACGTCGGCGAGATCGACGGCCATGCCCGAGGCCCAGCTGCGCCAGGCCCGGCAGTCGGCGGCGCCGGCGGCGGTCTCGCTGGCGCAGACCTGGATCGCGCCGGAGGGGTCCACCACCTCGCCCTCGAGGCGCACCTCGCGGGTGGTGATCGCGGGCTGGCCGCCGCTCAGGACGAGGCGGTGCACCGTGGGGGGCGCCGTGTCGGGCAGGGGGGTGGCGCGCAGCAGGGGGGCGGCGGCCGTGTTGCCCACCGCGTCGGTGATGCAGAGGCGCACGGCGTGCACGGTGGGCTCGGGCAGCGCCAGCAGGGCCTCGGTGGCGTCGGGCCCCCCGGTCCAGGCGGGGGCGGCCCCGCTGTCGCAGTCCGGCGCCGTGACGCCCGGGGCGACGGGGAGGGCATGGGCGGCCACGCCCGCGCCGGTGTCGGTGGCGGGCGCCCACGAGACCCGGATGCTGGCGGGCGCGCCTTCGGCGGTCGCTGCCCCGGGGGTGGGGGCCTGGCGATCGAGGGCCACGGTGGCCGTGGCGAGGACGCGGCGCCCGCCGGGGCCCTCGCCCCAGAGCACGAGGGGGTGGTCGCCGTCGCGATCCGCGAGCTGCCAGGTGCCGGCGGTGGCGCCGGGCTGCCAGCGGCGACAGGCGGCGTCGGGCCGGGCGAGGCAGGTGGCCGTGACCCCCTCCGGCAGGGGGCCCGCGAGCTGCCAGGGGATCATGCGCTGGCCCCAGTGGGAGCCCCCGTCGCCGAGAACCAGCGCCGGGTCGCCGTCGGTGCGGAGCACGGCCGCGGTGTTGTCTGTGGGGGCCCGCGACGCGGCCGTCGACCGCATGCCGTCCCCGGCCCCACAGGCACCGAGCCAGACCAGCCCCAGCCATCCACCACGCGCAGCCATCGTCGTCCTCCTCCGGCTGGTCGGGGGGACGGACCGGGCGCGCCGGATGTTGAGGGCGGGCCCGGCCAGCACGCCGGCAGGCTGGCGCGGCTCAGGGCCGCCAGATCGACCGGCGCCCCGACACGTCGCCACCGGGCCCGTCGGCCTCGGGCGCACCGACGGCCAGCCCCGCTGCGTCCCCCGCCGCGAGGGCACCCGCGGCCACCGCGCTGCCGTGGGCGTCGCCGAGGGGCGAGGTGCTGAGCCAGGTCGCGTCGGCGGAGAGGCTGCCCGTCCAGTCGCCGGCGCTGGCATGGGAGAGGCCGACCACCCGGGCACCGGCGCCCGCGTAGGGCAGCCCCACCAGCAGGTCGGGGGCGCCGTCGCCGTCCAGATCCGCCCCGTCCAGGCGGTCGCCCGTGCCCGAGAGGCCCACGTCGCCCGGGAAGCAGACCTCGGCCCCCGCGGGCACGAGCACGGCGCCCGGGCTGTCGACCCCGTCGAAGACACAGACCGCGCCGGCGTTGGTCGTGCCGAGGTCGGCCATGGGCATGCCCACCGCCAGCTCGTCGCGGCCGTCGCCGTCGCGGTCGTCCAGGCCGACAATGGCAGCCCCCAGCTCTCCGGCGAAGCTGTCGCCCTCGATGCGGAACAGGGCGAGCTCGCCGACCCAGGTCGGGCCGTCCGGCCGCCGGCCCGGGGCCAGCAGATCCCCGGGCAGCACGTAGACCACGCCCACGTCCAGCTCGGTCTCGGCGTCGCCGAGGGTGCTGCCCAGGGCGAGCTCCGGGGCGCCGTCGCCGTCCAGGTCGCCGACGAGCTGGAGCCCGCCAGAGCCCATCAGCTCGTTGAACCAGCCGTGGACCCACAGCTCGGCGTCGTCGGCGCTCACCGCGCCCGGCGCGAGGCCGCTGCCGTCGAAGAGCACCAGCGCGCCGGCGTTGGCGTAGCCCACGTCGGCCTTGGCGGCGCCCAGGCCCAGATCCGCCGTGCCGTCCCCGTCCAGATCGGCGATGGCGTGCGCGCTGCCGAAGAAGTCGCCCGCGCCGGCGCCCTGGAGGCGCACCGAGGCCACCGTGGTCGCGACGCCGCCGGCCATCGCCGCCGGGTCGTCGGAGAGCAGCAGGTAGACCTCGCCGGCGTTGGTGTTGCCGCCGGGATCGGCGCCCGGGTTGCGGAGAAACAGCTCGGAGACGCCGTCGCCGTCGATGTCGGGCACGGTGGCCAGCGTGCCCCGGTCGCCCAGCAGGTCGTAGCGGGCCCGCCCCGTCCACACGACCTGGGCATCGGCCGGTCCGAGGTCTCCGGCGGCCTCGGCGAGGGTGCTGCCCTCGAAGAGATAGACGGCGCCCACGTCGTTGTCGGCTCCCCGGGCGCCCACGAGCAGGGCCGTGCGCCCGTCGCCCGCGCGGTCCCCGGCCAGGGCCACCCCCGAGCCGAGCTTCATGCCCCGGCTGTCGCCCCGGATGCTGCGCCAGGCCGATCCCAGGGGCCAACAGGCGGCCGCGGCCGCGGTGCCCACCACCGGGTCGCCGTCGTCGCAGTCCACCGCGCCGGCCACCCCGTCCCCGTCCAGGTCGTCGTCCGGCGTGGCCGGGTCGCAGTCGTTGTTGACGCCGTCGTAGGGCTGCTCGGTGTTGCCCGGGTAGGCATCGGGGTTGCCCGGGGCGCAGTCTTCGTCGTCGGGAACGCCGTCGCCGTCGCGATCTCCGGGCGCGGGCTCGGCCCCGCTGTCGGCCTCTTCGTCCGGGCAGGCGGGGGCGTCGGCGCAGTCCGGGTCGCCCGCGTCGAACTTGCCGTCGCCGTCGTTGTCGGCGCCGTCGCAGCACTCGCCCACGTAGACGCCCTCGGGCTGGCTGCGCCCCCCACAGGCCCCGGCCCCCAGCACCAGCAGCCCGGCCAGGGCCCGCGCCGCCCGGCGCGCCGTGCCCCCCCAGCAGTCCCCTTCGTCGATGCGGCCCACGTGTCCTCCGGCAGTCGACCAACCGTAGCCGGTCCCCCGCAGGCCGGCCCCAGCAGCCTCTTGCGTGCGCCGGGGGCCCCGCCCGGCCGCGGGATAGCCTGGGCCCTGCCCGCTCCCGTCCCGTCCCGTCCCTCCGCCCCGGAGCCCCCGTGCAGCCCACACCCCCTGCCGGCGGTCGCATCGACCCCGACGTGCCCTTTGTCGGCGTGAACATCGCCGTGCTCACCGTCTCCGACACCCGCAGCCTCGCCGAGGACCGCAGCGGCGACACCCTCGTGGCCCGGGCCGAGGGCGCCGGCCACACCGTCGTCCACCGGGCCCTCGTGCCCGACACCGTCGCCGCCATCCAGGCCCAGCTCCGGGACTGGATCGCCGACCCGACCGTCGACGTCGTGCTCTCCACGGGCGGCACGGGGGTGACCGGCCGCGACGTGACCCCCGAGGCCTTCGCCGGGCTCTTCGAGAAGGAGATCCCCGGCTTCGGCGAGCTCTTCCGCTGGCTCAGCTACCAGAAGATCGGCACCAGCACGATCCAGAGCCGGGCCCTCGGCGGCGTGGCCAACGGCACCTACCTCTTCGCCCTGCCGGGCTCCACGGGGGCCTGCAAGGACGGCTGGGACGGCATCCTGCGCTGGCAGCTCGACATCCGACACAAGCCCTGCAACTTCGTCGAGATCATGCCGCGCCTGCGGGAGCACGTCCGGCCCCGCAAGTAGGGGTCGCTTGAACGGGTGGGGGGCCCGTGGCACGATGGCGCGCAATCGTGGCGGAGTCTCCCGATGGTCCGAACAGCCCCTGTCGCTCTGGCCCTGTCCATCGGCGTTCTCACCACAGCCCTGCCCGCGTGGGGGGCCGAGCCGCCCGCCGTGGACCCGGCCATCCGCACCGGCGAGCGGGCCACGCGAGATGCGGCCTTCATCATCGGAAACGAGGCCTACGCCGCCCTGCCCCAGGCCACCTGGGCCCAGCAGGACGCCGAGAGCTTCCAGAGCTGGAGCGAGCTCACGCGCGGCGTGACCTCCCGGCGCCGGGTGAGCCTCACCAACGCCGACACCGCCACGATGGACAAGTGGCTGCGCCGCATGCGCTGGCGGGCGCGCAAGGGCGGCACGGTCTGGGTCTACTTCGCCGGCCACGCCACCCTCGACGAGAAGGGACGCCAGGTGCTGCTCGGCACCGACGCCAGCGGCGACCGCCTCTCCGGCATCCCCGTCACCGAGGTCGCGAACAGCCTCGCGCGCAACCGGGCGGTCGAGCGCATCGTCATCGTCGTCGACGCCGGCAGCGGCGCCATCGGCCGGGGGGGCTTCGAGCTCGTGCCCGGCCGCAGCCTGCCCGAGGCCGGCCCCACCAAGCTCGACCCCCGGGCCGTGGTCTGGTCGGCCGAGACCACGGCGGCCCAGCCCCAGCTCTACGCCCCGGCCCGCCACGGCCTCTTCACCTGGTCGGTGCTCGGCGCCCTCCGGGGCTGGGCCGACGGCGAGCTGGACGGAGAACCCGACGGCAAGGTCACCCTCGGCGAGGCCCAGGCCTTCGTGGCCCGGGCGCCCACCCTGCTCGGCCGGGTGGCCAGCCCGTCGGTCGACGCCCGGCCCGAGGTCTTCGACTGGGCCCTCGCCCAGGGCAGCTACCTCGAGCCCGCCCCCGGCGAGTCGGTCTTCGAGGCCCTCGCCCAGGAAGACACCGACGCGCGCCTGCGGGCGGCCGAGGCCCGGGTGCGCGAGGACGCCGCCGCCTTCTGGGCCGACACGGTGGCCATCGCCCAGCAGGGCGGTCCCGAGGGCCGCGCCGCCCTCGAGGCCTTCGTCGGGGAGTTCTCGGGCGCCACGGTCAGCGTGACCCGCGCCGTGCACGTGCCCCAGGCCCTCGACGCCGTGCGCATGCTCCACGCCTGGGACGACGGCGCGCCGCCCAAGCCCCCGCCCGTGGCCGACGGCGCTGCGCCCGTCCAGATCGAGCCCTGCGACGACCTGCTCTCGCTCGAGGGCCCGGCCATGCTCGGCCAGCTCAGCCCCGGCCAGGCCCTCTGCCTCGAGGGACGCCTCAAGACCGAGCGGCTGCAGACCACGAAGAACAAGATCAGCCGCCTGATGATCGTCAACGCCGAGGTCAAGGGCGACATGGGCGAGTGGGAGGTGCTGATGCACCGCCACCTCGAAGACATCGACCGCTCCGACCCCGACCTCTGCATGCGCTACGCCGTGTTCCTCCACCGCCAGAATGACCTCGAGACGGCCGAAGACGCCGTGCGCTGGGCCGACGTGGCCCTCGAGAACAAGCAGCTCTGGGAGGGCGAGGCCCACGTGCGCAAGGTGAGCGGGCTGCTGCGGCTGCGGGCCGAGGCGGCCCACCGGCTCTGGAACGCCGCCGAGCAGTCCTATCGCAAGGAGACCACCGCCGAGAACGACCGCGCCGTGCGCGAGTTCCGCGGCTGGGCCAAGGACTACAGCCGGGAGTGGCTCGACTACGCCCGGGCCGCCGGGGGCAAGACCGACACGGCCTACCAGCTCTGCCGCACGGCCGCGGGCACCGAGTCCTTCTGCGCCGAGGCGCCCTGAGGCCCCCCCGGGCGGCCAGCATGGGCCCGCCCTGACGGCGGCCAGCCCCAGGGCGCCGGCGCTGCGATAGGGCCCGGGACGCGCCGCTGGGAGCCACCGCATGGGCAGCCGCCACTTCGCACAGCTTGGAGAGGAAGACCGCGCCCTGCACGGGAGCTGGTCCGACATCCTGCAGCTCTTCGTGCTGGTCACGGTCGTGGCCCTCACCACCTGGGCGGCGACGGCCGTGATGCGCCGCATCGTGCACCATGCCACCGAGGCCCTCTTCCACACCTTCGCCCACGGCCAGCTCTCGTGGGCACCCCTCGGGCTGCTCGGGGTGCTGGGTGTCGCGGCGCTGGCCCGGGGGCTGCTGACCCGCTGGCCGAGCTGGCGGGCCGCCGCGGGGGACGGCATGGCCGAGGCCCTCGACAACTTCCACTGCACCTACGGCGACGAGGTCGACGACCCCAGCCTGCGCTACGACCGGCCCGACCTCGGCCTCGCCCTGCGCAAGGGCGTCACCACCGTGCTCACCCTCGGCAGCGGCGCCTCTGGCGGCCTCGAGGCCCCGATGGTGCTGGTGGGCGAGTGCCTCAGCGCCGGGGTCGCCCGGCTGGGGCGGGTCAAGAGCGAGTATGCCCTGCGCACGGCCCAGATCGCCGGCATCTCGGCCGCGGTCACGACCCTGCTCGGGGCCCCCTTCACGGCCGCCCTCTTTGCCGCCGAGATCGCCTACGGCGACCGGATCATCTACCGCAAGCTGGCCTATGCCCTCTGGGCGGGGGTGCTCGCCTATGGCTTCAACAACCACCTCTTCGGCTACGAGCCGCTCGTCGCCGCCCCCCAGCACGACCCCGTCTACTCGCTGACGGAGTACGGCGCGGCGGCGCTCACGGCGGTGGCGGTGTCGGGCCCGGTGGCGCTGCTCTTCGGCCGCACGGCCCTCGCCACCAGCACCTTCACCGACCGCATCCCGATGACCTGGCGGGCCCCGGTGACGGCCCTGGCCGCCGGCGCCATCGCCATCCTGGCCTGGGAGCTGGCCGACCTGAGCCCCGTCCACATCCTCGGCATGGGCGAGCACACCATCTCGGCCATCCTGCTGGGCGAGCCCGAGGTGGGCCTGTGGTGGGTGTTGTTGCTGGCCCTGCTGGGCAAGATGCTCGCCACGGTGCTGACCCTCCAGGGCGGGGGCTCCGCGGGGCTGCTCGTGCCGGGCATGGTCTTCGGCGGGGTGTCGGGGGCGCTCACCGCCCAGCTCGTGGCGGCGGCCGGCGGGCCCGTGCTCGACCCGGCCCTGCTGACCGTCGTGGGCATCGCCAGCGCCCTCGTGGCCCTGATCGGCGTGCCCCTCGCCGCGATCGCCCTGGTGCTCGAGGTCTTCGGCAAGGCCTTCGGGCCGCCGGCCATCCTCGCCGTGGGCCTCACCTACCTGGTCACCCTGCGCTTCAAGCTCTACGCCCAGGCCCGCCCCGCCCCCGGAGAAGAGTGATGGCGATGGACAGCGTCCCCACGGCGCCCGCCGACCCGCCGGTCTGGGCCGACGACCGCCTCGCCGCGCCGCCCCCACCGGCCGCGCTGGCCGCCGAGGTGGCCGTGGTCGGGGGCGGGGTGGTCGCCCTGCGCGCGGTGGCGGCCCTGGCCCGGCAGGGGGCGCGCGTGGTGCTGCTGGCGCCCGGCCCCGACCTGTCGGCGGCCAGCGAGCGCACGGACGGCCTCGTGCTCGGCGCCTTCGACGACAACGCCTGGCGCCTGGTCCAGGCCCTCGGCCCCGCGGTGGCCCGGGAGCTCGTGGCCTGGGCGGACGCCGGCGCGGCGGCCCTCGGCATGGCAGATCGGAAGAGCACACGTCT
>CAXQUZ010000703.1:0-6447 GCA_964226865.1 Myxococcota bacterium
GTGCTCTTCCGATCTGGGGCGGTCTCGGGCGGCGCGCGGTGGACGGGGGCGGGGCTCAGCCGAGCAGTGCCCGCAGCCCGTCGATGGCGGCCGAGAGCCGGCCCTCGATGTCGGCGACCCGGTGGGCGAAGGCGGGCCCCTCGTCCCGGCGGCAGGCCTGCTCGAAGGCGGCGAGATCGCCCGAGAGGGCCGTCAGGCCGAAGGTGGCCGTGCTGGACTTGAGGCTGTGGGCCTCGCGACGGGCATCGGCCCAGTTCTCGTCGGCGACGTGGGCCGCGAGGCGGGTGGCCCGGTCGGGCGAGTCGGAGACGAAGACGTCGAAGACCCGCTGGAGGCGGCTGCCGAAGGTGGCCTGGAGGTGGGAGAGGGCCGCCTCGTCGATGACCACCCCGGAGGCGGAGGTGGCGGCGGCGAACCAGGCCTGGAGGCGCGCCACGAGAGAGGGGCTGTCGACCGTGGCGTGGAGCACGGCCGGCCGGACCCGCTCGGTGGCGTCGAGCTGGGGCGCCGGGTGGCTGCCCGTCGGGTCGAGCACGAGCACGTGGTCGGGCAGGGGCGCCTCGATCCGCGGCACGACCACCCGGGCCGCCGCGCTGTCGAGCACGAGCAGGTCGACCCCACCCTGGGCGAGGGCGGCGAGGGCCCGATCGAGGTCCTTGCAGGGCACCGCCTCGGCGCCGAGCTCTTCGAGCAGGTCGCCCAGCGCCCGGCGCCAGGGCGTGCTGCGGCTGGCCACCACCGCGCGGCGGCCCGTCATGAATGCGTCCATGGATGCTCCCCCTCGGGCGCAGGCGCCCGGTCTCTGCGGACCGGTGGAGCGCCGGCCCGTCGTCCACCCCCCTTAATCGGCCATGCCACCACGGGCCGGCCGCTCTTCGCCCTGTGGCTCCGGCCCCGCGACCGGTCAGGTGATACGCTGCCCCTCCCCTGGATGTCGGAGCCCCCGCCGTGCTCTCTGCGGAATGCCCGAGCTGTGCTTCCCCCGTGCACTTCCGCCATGCCGCCTCCGCGGCCACGGTCTGCCCGTCCTGCCACAGCACCGTGCTCCGCGAGGGGGCCGACGAGCTCGTCATCTGGGGCAAGGTCTCGGCCTTCTCCCGCCAGCTCTCCCCGATCCAGGTCGGCGCCACCGGCACGGTCGGCAAGCGGGGCTTCACGGTGGCCGGGGTGCTGCGCAAGGCCCGCCCGGGCGTGAAGTGGAACGAGTGGTTCCTGGTCTTCGACGACGGCGGCACCGGCTGGCTGGGCGAGGGCAACAGCCTCTACCAGCTCTTCGGCGGCGAGGCGGCGGGCGGACCGGCGCCGGCCCCCGAGACCCTCGCCCCGGGCCAGGTCGTCGAGCACGGCGGGCGGCGGTGGATGGTCATCGAGGCTGCCCGCGCCGAGGTGGTGGCCGCCGACGGCGAGCTGCCCTTCGCCGTGCGGGGGGGAGAGGCCCGCGCCTATGCAGATCTGCGGGCCGTCGACGGCAAGAACACGGCCACCATCGACGGGGCCGACGACCCGCCCGCCATGTGGGAGGGGCGCATCGTCACCCTTCCGAGCCTGGGCATGGCCGGGCTGCGCCCCATCACGGGCTGGTCCGACCCCCAGCTCGCCGCCTTCGAGGGCCCCGACATCGACGTGCGGCGCGCGCTCGAGTGCCCCAATTGTGGTGGCAGCGTCACCCTGCGCAGCCCCGGCACCACCGTGCGCCTCGCCTGCGAGTACTGCGGCTCCGATCTGGACGTCGGCGAGATGGGCGACCAGTCCACGGCCCGGCTGCTCCGCGCCCACGAGGGCCAGGTCTGGAAGCCGCGGCTGCCGCTCGGGGGCAAGGGCACCCTCGACGGCGCCGAGTGGGAGATCATCGGCGCCATGAAGCGGGCCGTGCGGGCCGGCGGCGTCGAGTACCCCTGGGTCGAGTACTTCCTCTACAACCCCTACCGGGGCGCCCGCTTTCTGGTCGAAGACCAGCGCGGCCACTGGAACCTCACCCACCGCATCCCCGACCTGCCCCGGTCGCTGGGCCACGGGCGCTACGCCAGCCAGAAGTACAAGGGCAAGAGCTTCCGCCACTTCCAGGGCGGCCGGGCCCACGTCAAGCACGTGCTCGGCGAGTTCGACTGGCAGGTGGCCATCGGCGACAGCGCCAAGACCGACGACTATGTCGCGCCGCCGCTGATGCTGAGCCGCGAGGGCGACCGCCACGAGCTGGTCTGGTCGGTCTCGAAGTACATCGGCCACGACGAGGTGGCCCGGGCCTTCTCCACCAAGACCCGCACCCCCTGGGGCGTCGCGGCCAACCAGCCCAACCCCTACCAGGGGGGGCTGATGTGGACGGTGGGCCTCGGCGGGGCGGGCGCGCTGTTCCTGGCGGCCATCCTCACCCTCTTCGTGGGCATCGGGGTCGCCGACAACAAGACCCTGCTCTCCCAGAGCTTCACCAGCTCCGGGCGCACGAGCGATGTCTTCATCACCGACAGCTTCACCCTCGGCGACAGCGCCCGCCGCGACCTCGAGGTGCGCACCAGCACCCCCCTGTCGCGCTCGCGGGGCCAGGTCCACCTCGCCCTGCTCAACCTCGACACGGGCAAGAGCTACTTCCCGGTCAACACCTCGAGCTCGAACAGCCGCACGGGGCGCATCTCCTCGCCGGATGCCGGGCGCTACGTGGCCCGGGTCGAGGTGGCCCGGCCGTCCACCACCACCACCCGCGATCCCGTCAGCGTCAAGGTGGTCAAGGATCCGCCCACGGTCGGCTGGATGGTGCCGGCGCTGCTCTACCCCATGCTCATCCCCGTCCTGCTCTTCATGGTGCGGGCCTGGTTCGAGAGCCGCCGCTGGTCGGAGAGCGACCATGCCGGCTGAGTCCCCCCGCCGCGCCCGGAGATCCGCATGAAGCTCTCGATTGCGCTGATTGCCGTCGGCTGCGTCATTCTCTTCTGCTCGGGGGCCCTGAGCCTGCTCGGCGTCGGGGGCGGCACCAGCCGCTCCGAGACCATCCCCGTCTCGGTGCGCGACAACCCCAGCTCCTACCGCCCCGCCTACGCCGGCTACAGCGGCTACCGCGCCCCCGTCACCACCAGCTCCGGCGGCTACAGCTCCGGCAAGTAGCCCCCCGGGAGGCCCGCCATGGGTTCCATCATCGACCTCCACACCCTCCTGGCCACCCTCGCCTACTCTGGCGTGGGCATCGTGGTCTTCCTGGGCGCCTTCTTCATCATGGTGCAGCTCGCGCCCTTCTCGATGAAGAAGGAGATCGAGGAAGACCAGAACATCGCCCTCGGCATCCTGATGGGCTCGGTCTTCATCGGGCTGGCCATCATCATCGCGGCCTCGCTCATCGGCGGCTGACGCCCTTCCCCGGTCAAGCCCATGCACAGCCGCCCGCGCGGCCCCGGCTTCGGCCGCGTCCTGTTCCTGTCGGCCTTCGTCATCGCGACCTGCGGGCTCGTCTACGAGCTCGTGGCCGGCGCCATGGCCAGCTACCTGCTCGGCGACTCGGTCACCTGGTTCAGCTTCGTCATCGGCACCTACCTCTCGGCCATGGGCGTGGGCAGCTGGCTGTCGAAGTACATCGAGCGCAACCTGCTGGCGCGCTTCGTCGAGATCGAGGTCGCCGTCGCCATCATCGGCGGGCTCCAGGCGCCCCTGCTCTTCGCGGGCTTCGTCTTCTCGCCGGCCTTCCGCTTCGTGCTGCTCATCATGGTGTTCCTCATCGGCACCCTGGTGGGCCTCGAGCTGCCCCTGTTGATGCGCATCCTCGAGAAGGAGAACTCCCTCAAGGACCTCGTCGCCCGGGTGCTCTTCCTCGACTACATCGGCGCCCTGGTCGCCAGCCTCGCCTTCCCGCTCGTGCTCGTCCCCCAGCTCGGCCTCTTCCGCACGAGCCTCGCCTTCGGCGTCTTCAACGCGCTGGTCGCCCTGGGCACGACGGCCGTCTTCGAGGCGGCCCCCGCCGTGATGTGGCGGCTGCGGGGCATGGCCGTGGGGGCGATGCTGCTGCTGGGCGGGCTGCTGGTCGGCGCCGGGCCCCTGGAGCGCCAGCTCGAGGTCAGCCTCTTCGCCGATCCGGTCGTGTTCCGCGAGGTCACGCCCTACCAGCGCATCGCCGTGACCCACCGGGGCGGCGACACCCGGCTCTACCTCAACGGCGCCCTGCAGTTCTCGAGCGTCGACGAGTACCGCTACCACGAGGCCCTCGTCCACCCGGCCATGGTCAGCGTCGCGGCCCCCCGCCGGGTGCTCATCATGGGCGGCGGCGACGGGCTGGCCGTGCGCGAGGTGCTGCGCCACGAGAGCGTCGAGGCCGTCCAGCTGGTCGATCTCGACCCGGCCATGACCCGCATCTTCGACGGCCGCCCCGAGCTCGCGGCCCTCAACGCCGAGAGCTTCTCCGACAGCCGGGTGCGGGTGACGAACACCGACGCCTTCACCTGGCTCCAGCAGCAGCGCAGCCTGGCCCCCGAAGACCGCTACGATGTCGCCATCATCGACTTTCCCGACCCGAATGACTACGGGCTGGGCAAGCTCTACACCACCCAGTTCTACCGCATGCTGGGCGCCGTGCTGGACGAGGACGGGGTCTTCGCCGTCCAGTCCACGAGCCCGATGTTCTCGCCCACGGCCTACTGGTGCATCGCCGAGACCATCGACCACGAGGGCTACACGACCCGCCCCTACCACGCCTATGTGCCGAGCTTCGGCGAGTGGGGCTTCGTGCTCGCGGGCAAGGGCCCCCACGCCCTCGCGGCCTTCGGCGGGCTGCCCGAGGGGCTGCGCTTCCTCGACCGGCCGACGCTGCACGGGCTCTTCCACTTCCCCCCCGACATGGTGGTGGAGGACGTCCCGGTGAACCGGCTCGACAACCAGGAGCTGGTGCGGCTCTACGAAGAGGACTGGCGCGACATGCTCAAGCGCTGAGCGCCCGGGCTCAGCGACAGGGACCGCGCCGGGGCCGGCAGCCCACGACCGCGTACTCGACGGGAACGACGCCAGCATCGAGCATGTCGAGGCGTCGGGCCGCCCCCTTGGAGAGGTCGAGCACCCGCCCCTTCACGAAGGGGCCCCGATCGGTGACGACCACCCGCACGGTCTGGCCCGTGTCGGTGCGGCGCACCTTGAGCACGGTGCCGAAGGGCAGGGCGCGGTGGGCGGCGGTGCGGCGCCAGGGCCGGAAGCGCTCGCCCGAGGCCGTGGGCTTGCCCCGAAAGCCCGGGCCGTACCAGCTGGCCTTGCCCCGGCCGTCGGGGTGGCGCAGGGCGCAGCCGCCGAGGCCGAGACCGAATGCAACCAAGGCCGCCGCCGCAAGCACCACCGGCTGACACCGGATCCATGTGCGGCCACTGCCGCTACTCTGCACGGCTCACCCCATACGGTGGACCCAGCACCCCCCGCACGATGGCCGAGAGCCGCTCGAGGCGGATGGGCTTGCTCACGAAGGCGTCCATGCCCGCCGCCCGGGCGGCCGCACGGTCTTCCGCCAGGGCCGCGGCCGAGAGGGCCACCACCGGGCCGGTGTAGCCCTGGGCGCGCAGGCGGCGGGTGGCCCGCAGCCCGTCCATGCGGGGCATGTGCATGTCCATGAAGACGAGGTCGAAGTGTTCCTCGAGGCCGGCCCGGACCGCGCCCACCCCGTCGTCGACCGCAGAGACCGAGGCCCCGAGCTGCTCGAGCAGCTGGACAGCCAGCTCGCGACCCGTGGGGTTGTCTTCGGCCACCAACACCCGCAGCCCCTCGAGCAGGGTCGGCACGGGGCGCGCCGGCACCGCCGGGAGCTCGGCCGCCACCGGCAGGGGCAGCTCGAACCAGAAGGTGGCGCCCGCCCCCGGGGCGCTCTCGACGCCGATGCGGCCACCGGCGACCGTGACGATGCCCTTGCAGATGGCGAGGCCGAGGCCCGTGCCGCCGTGGGTGGCGCTGGTGCCTGGCGAGGCCTGGGAGTAGTGGCGGAAGAGGCGGGCCTGGACCTGGTCCGACATGCCGATGCCGTCGTCGATCACCGAGAAGCGCACCATGTCTTCGGCGCCGCGCTCGATGCGCAGCCGCACCTCGCCCGGGCTCGTGAACTTGATGGCATTGGACACGAGGTTGAGCAGCACCTGCTCGAGGCGGCCCGGGTCGCCGCTGACCCGCTCGGGCAGGTCATGGGCGTGCTCCAGCCAGAGGGCCACACGCCCGGCTTCGGCCTTGGGCACGAGCATCTCGAGCACCAGCTCGGCGGGCCGGAGCAGGGCGAAGGGCGCCTCGATGAGCTCGAAGCGGCCGGACTCGAGGCGGCCCAGCTCGAGCACGTCGTCGAGGATGCGCATGGTGAGGGCGGCCGAGCGCCCGAGCACCCCCACCAGCTCGGACTGGCGGGGCTGGAGGGGCGAGCGCTCGAGCAGCTCGACGGCCGCGACGACCCCGGTCATGGGGGTGCGGATCTCGTGGCTCATGGTGGCGAGGAAGCGGTGGCGGGCGCGG
>CAXQUZ010000704.1:0-4953 GCA_964226865.1 Myxococcota bacterium
AGGGCCCGCAGGGTCGCGAGGTTGGCGTCGATGCGGGGCAGACGGTCGGGGGCTCCCCCTGGTGCCACGGTCGCCTCGAGGGTGTCGAAGACGACTTGCTGGAGGGTATCGGGGAGGGCGGCCACCACCCCGGGCGCCGGCGCCGCCTCCCAGAGCAGCACGGGCCCGGGCCCGGCGCCTGTCACCCAATCCTTCACCTTCTGGACGGCCGCCGGGTCGGGGGGCACGGCGGGGTCGAGGTCGAGGCTCGGGATGGACCGGCCGTGGTGGCGGGCGATGTGGCCGTGGGAGGGGTGGTTCGCCGCCAGGGCCCGGTCGCCGAGGGCCCGCAGCGCGGCGTCGAGGGCCTGGTCGCGGGCCTCGAGGGCGCCGATGAGGGAGGTGGCCGCCCGGTAGAGGGCCGGGGCCGCGGCGGGGCGGCGGGCCGCCAGCGCATCCCGCACCGCCGCGAGCTGGAGCGCGGCCATGGCCGGGTCGACCCAGCTGTGGGGGTCGTGGGCCCCGTGCTGGTGGGCCTTGCCCCCGCCGTGGCTGTGGGTCACGGCCGGGCGGCGGACCTCGGGCACCGCCGCGGCCGTGCGCACGAGGGCCGTCGCCGGCAGGGCCGCCGTGGCGAGCCAGGCCTCGTAGCCGTTGCCGTTCGCCAAGATGACGTCGGCTTCGACCATCCGGTCGATGTCGGCGGAACCCGGCTGCCAGCTCGGCGGGTCTTCCCCCGGCGGCAGCAGGCCCGTGAGCGCGACCCCGTCCATGCCCGCCTCGGCGACGAGGGCCCGGGCCAGCCGGTGGACGGGCCACGAGAGGGTGGCCACGGTCAGGGGGCCGGCGGGCGCGGGCGCGGGCGAGACCGTTGGGGCGGCACCACCGGAGCATCCGGCGACAAGCAGCAAGCACACTGGCATCCGGACCACGGCGGCTCCGCTGGCGGGGGGGAGGAGCGGGCTATCCGGGCACCAGGCGCGCCACCAGCACCGCGAGGCCCCCGGCGGCCAGGGCGCTGGCCAGCGCCGCGGCCGCGGCGCCCAGGATGCCCACCTCGAGGGCGACCAGGGCCCGGACACGCCCCGGGCTGAGGCCGACCAGCCGCAGGGCGCGGGTCTCTTCGGCCCGGGCCGCCCCCAGCAGGGCCCCGAGCACGGCCGTGAGCCCCAGCACCGCCGCGAGCACGAGCCCGCCGAGCACCAGCAGCCCCTCCCGCACCGAGAAGAGCACCCCCACCACCCGGGCCAGCACCGTCTCGGGCCGCACCCCCACCAGCTCCGGCCGGAGGGCCAGCTCGCCCAGCACGAGGTCGAGGGCCCGGGCATCCCGGGGGCGCACGAGCACGAGGCTCACCGGGAGCTGGTCGAGCGCGCCGTGCTGGTGGAAGCTCGCGCGGTTCTCGTCCGAGACCCGCCGCCAGGTGAGCAGGTCGCCGGCACCCGCGAGATCGGGCGCCACCTCGGCCTCGGCGGCCGTCGCGTGGCCGTGCAGGTGGCCGTCGAGCAGCCAGGCCGTGGGCAGGCTGACCGCCACGGCGCCGTCGAGGGCCGTGCCGGTCTCGGCCCAGACCCCGACCACGTCGAGGCCGAAGCTCTGGGTGCGGGCGACGTCGTGCACGGCCGCCAGCGAGCTGCGCACCAGGTCGCCCGGGGCGAGGCCCCGCTCCCGGGCCAGCCGGGCGCCCACCACCGCCTCGCCGAGCAGCACCGGGCCCCGCCCCTGGACGGCGTGGAGCCCGAGGAAGTCGCCGTGGCCGGGGCCCAGCCCCACGATGGGCGCCCCGCCGGCCGCGTGGCCCAGGTGGAGGGCGAGCACGTCCACGTCGCCGCCGGCGCCCATCGCCGCCAGCTCTGCCGCCGTCGCCGCCGGCAGCCGGGCCGGGGCGCTGCTCTGCAGGGTGAGGGCCGCGAGCAGCAGGTCGACCGCGCCGCCGGGGGGGCCCACCACGAGCGGCAGCCCGGCCACCCGCGCCCGGCCGGCCCGCTCGACCGCGCCCGGCGCCTGGAGGGCGAAGAGGGGCAGGGCCAGGGCCGTGCCGAGGGCCCCGACCAGCACGAGGCTGCGCACCGGGGCGGCCCGCAGCCGTCCCCAGGCGAGGCGCCCGAGAAGCCCCCAGCCCGCGCTCATGGCTGCGCTCCGGCACCGACCCGCAGCCCGGCCAGCGCACAGACCGGGGCGCAGCGCCCGAGCACCGCCGGGCGGTGGCTGGCCACCACGACGAGGTGGCCCGGGCGGGCGCCCCGGGCGGCGAGGGCCCCCAGCACCCGCCCGGCCGCCTCCGGGTCGAGGCCCGCGGTGGGCTCGTCGGCGAGGATCACCCGTGCTGGAGACAAGAGAGCCCGGGCCAGCCCCGCCCGCTGGCGCTCGCCCCCCGACAGCGCGGCGGCCCGCCGGCCGGCCAGGGCGCCGAGGCCCAGACCATCCAAGATGGCCTCGCACACGCCATCCTCGACGACACTCCCAGCGACCTGGGCATGGAGCCGCACGTTGTCGCGGAGCGACATCCAGTCGATGAGGGCCGGCTCCTGGGGCACGAGAGCCACCCACCGGGCGCGCAGGGCGGCGTGGTCGCCCCCGCCGTGCACCGGCTGGCCCGCCACCCACACCCGCCCGGCGTCGACCGGGTGGAGCCCGGCCAGCACCCGCAGCAGGGTCGACTTGCCGCTGCCCGAGGGGCCCGAGAGCCCGACCATGCCGCCGCTCCAGGCGGCCGCTGCGAGGCGCCACCGGGCGGCCCCCGGGTGGCCGAAGGCGAGGCCCTCGACCTGGACGGGCGGCCGGGCCGCCGCCGGACGCTCAGCCATCGGCGCCCTCCATGAGCTGGAGCAGGTCCTGGTCGCCCGGACCGCCGCCCGTCGTCCCGCCGCCCACGCCGGCCGGTGCCGCCTCCACCCGCCCCGGCCACAGGCCCACGATGCGCCAGCCGACGTCGGTCTCACGCAGGGCCACCCGGGCCTCGAAGCGGTGGCGGCGGTCGTGGCGGTGGCCCGCGTGGACCACCTCGCCCGCCACGGTCCACCGGGCCCGGGCCGTGCCGTCCGGGAGGGGCTCCAGGGGCGCGTGCTCGACGGCACCGATGGTGAGCCGCACCCCCGAGCGGGCCATGCGCTCCCGGGCCTGGCGGTGGGCGACATAGGCCTCGGTCAGGGCATCGTCGGCGAAGGCCTCCCCGAGCAGGGCATGGAGCGCCACCCGGTCCAGGGCCGGCGACCAGGCCCCCGCGACCACGGGCGCGTGCAGGGCCGCGAAGGTCCCGGGCGGCGGCCGCGGGATAGTCGGCGCACAGCCGCCCAGTGCCAGGCCCAGTGCCAGTCCCCGTCCCAGGCCCCTGCCCCGGAGCACCGCATGTCCGCCGCCGACGCCCCTCCGTCCCCGCCGCCGGGCCCCCTCGCCGGGCTGCGTGTGCTCGAGCTCGGCCAGCTCATCGCCGGCCCCTATGCCGGCACCCTGCTCGGCTGGTTCGGCGCGGAGGTCATCAAGATCGAGCCGCCCACGGGCGACCCCATCCGGCGCTGGCGGGGCATGCAGGGCGACACGAGCCTCTGGTGGCGCGGCATGGCCCGCAACAAGCGGCTGGTCTGTCTCGACCTGCGCCAGGAGCGCGCCCGGGAGCTGGTGCGGCGCATGGTGGCCGAGGTCGACGTGGTCATCGAGAACTTCCGACCGGGCCGCATGGAGGCCTGGGGCCTCGGCCCCGAGACCCTGCGGGCGGCCAACCCGCGGCTGGTCGTCTGTCGGGTGAGCGGCCACGGCCAGACCGGCCCCCACAAGGACCGGGCCGGCTACGCCTCGGTCGCCGAGGCCCGGGGCGGCCTGCGCTACCTCACCGGCGACCCGGACGGCCCCACCAAGCGGGCCAACCTCAGCCTGGGCGACTCGCTGGCGGGGCTCCAGGCGGCCTTCGGCATCACCCTGGCCCTGCTCCACCGGGAGCGCGGCGGCGGGGGCCAGGTCGTCGACGTGAGCCTGCTGGAGAGCGTCTTCACCATGCTCGAGGCTGTCGTGAGCGAGGCGGCGGCGGGCATGCCGCGCACCCGCTCGGGGGGCACCATCACGGGCATCGTGCCCTCGGGGGCCTGGCCCTGCGCGGACGGCGAGGTGGTCATCGGTGCCAACGGCGAGAGCGTCTTTCGGCGCCTCTGCGAGACCATGGGCCGGCCCGAGCTGGCCGACGACCCGCGGTACCAGGGCAACCTCGCCCGCTGTGCGAACCAGGAGAGCCTCGACGCGGCCATCGCCGCCTGGACGGCGCCCCTGCCCGTGGCCACCGTGGTCGACCGCCTCTCGGCCGCCGGCGTGCCCGCGGGGCCCGTCCAGTCCCCCACCGAGCTGCTGGCCGATCCCCAGCTGCGGGCCCGGGGCATGTTCTGGGAGCTCGAGGTCGACGGCCAGCCCGTCGTGCTGCCCGAGCTCGGGCCGAAGCTCACGGCGAGCCCGGGGGCCACGACCCACGCCGGCGGCGCCCTCGGGGCCGACACGGATGCCGTGCTCCGGGAGGTGCTGGGGCTGGGCGAGGACGAGCTTCAGGAGATCCACCGGGCCGGCCTCACCGGTCGCTAGCGGCCGGGGCGCCGGCCGCGAGGGGACGGACCTGGCGGAGGGCGGCCGGCAGGGGCACCACCGCGGGCTGGTCGGGGGCGAGGGCGTAGCCGAAGCGCGCCGCCACCGCGCCCCAGCGCGCGTCGAGGGCCCGCAGGGCCGGCTCTGGCAGCCGCAGCCCCTGGCCCACCTGGCCCTGGCTCACGAAGCGCAGGCCGGCCGCGTAGGCCTTCTCGTGGCGCGGCTGGTAGTAGCGCCCGGGCACCCGGTCGCGGATCTCGCGCTCTTGGAGGGCCCGCATGGTCCCGAGCGCGCTCACCTCGACGGCCCGGTCCACGGCGGGGCCCGTCGCCGGCAGCCCGAGCAGCGTCGCCACCCGGCCCAGCTCGCCCGCCGGGTTGGCCTTGAGGTCTTCGTAGCGGAGCAGCAGCC
>CAXQUZ010000705.1:0-3101 GCA_964226865.1 Myxococcota bacterium
CGCCGTAGCCGTCGCTGTCGGCGTCGCGGTAGAAGGTGGACGCGTCGACGGCGCTGTCTTCGTCGGTGGTGCCGTCGCAGTCGTCGTCGACGCCGTTGCAGTACTCGGGCGCGCCCGGGTAGGTCGAAGCGACGCTGTCGTCGCAGTCGGTGGCGTCGGTCACGTAGCCCGAGGGCTGGACGCAGGTCTGGACGCTGGTGGCGGCGTCGCCGTAGCCGTCGGTGTCGCTGTCGGCGTAGAAGACCGTGCCCGTGGTGGCGTCCAGGCTGGTGTCGGCGTCGTCGATGAGGCTGTCGCAGTCGTTGTCGACGCCGTCACAGACCTCGGTGGCGCTGGTGTTGATGGCCGGGTCGCTGTCGTCGCAGTCGATGTCGGCGCACTCGAGGTCGCCGTCGGCGTCGCCCGTGGCGTCGTCGCCGTCGCAGGCATCGCAGACGTCGCCCACCCCGTCGCCGTCGGTGTCGGTCTGGAGGGGGTTCGAGTCGTCGGGGCAGTTGTCGCTGCCGTCGACCACGCCGTCGCCGTCGGTGTCGATGCCGTCGGCCAGCCAGGCGACGGTCTGCTCGAGCAGCCGGTCGGCGTTGCCCGAGCGCAGGCCCGTGTTGGAGTAGCTGGTGGCCGCCATGAAGAGCTGGCCCAGGTAGGCGATGCGGCCGCTGCCGTACTCGCCGACGACGATGGAGTTCTTGCCGCCGCCCGAGTTCGAGCCGCCCGTGCTGGTGCCGAGCACCTGGCAGTTGGTGGCATCACAGGCCGAGGGCGAGCCCTCGATGTGGTTGGCGTTGGCGGCGAGGGACGATGGCAGGCCCGCGGTGATCGGGTGGCTCGTGCTCGAGACCGAGATGGTCGCGCCGTTGTAGTAGTAGCCGTAGTGGTAGCTGTAGGAGTCGATGGGCTGGAGCTTGTCGATGGTCGTCAGCACCGAGGCGCCCGGCGCCGTGACCCAGTCCACCCAGCCCACGCTCAGCACGCCGCCGTTGCCCGCCGCCGTCCACACGTCGAGGGCGTTGGCCATGGCGGCCGTCCAGTCGACGTTGTTGTAGCCGGAGTCGCCCAGGATCACGACGTCATAGGCGGCCAGCTCGGCGGCCGAGTCGATCTGGCTGGCCGTGACCACCGTGGCCGTGAAGTCGTACCAGGTGTCGTCGTTGAGCTGGGCGGCCAGGGCGGCGGCCGTCGTGTTGCTGGCGCCGGACTCCACGGCGACCTGGATCGGCGCGGCGCTGGCCTTGGCAGCGAAGAAGAGGGCGAGCAGGGGCGAGGAGACCATGGAAGACAACCGGTGGGCTGGGGGCTGAGGCAAGCGATCGCAGGCAGAGGATAGCCCCAGAAGGGGCCATCCTCGCGACCTTCTTGTGGCGTGGGGGGGGCGGGCCCCCCAGGCCCGGGGGCTACTGCTCGAGGATCTTGAACTCGACGCGGCGGTTCTTCGCCCGGGCGTCCTCGCTGGTTCCCGGCTCGAGAGGCAGGCTCTCGCCGAAGCCCCGCGAGACGAGGCGGTCGGCAGAGACCCCCTGGGCGATGAGGTAGGCGCGCACGGCCTCGGCCCGGTCCTGCGACAGCTTCAGGTTGTAGCTGTCGGTGCCCTGGTCGTCGGTGTGGCCCTGGATCTCGACCTTCTTGATCCGGGTGTGGTCGTTGAGGACCTGGGCGACGTCGTCGAGCAGGGGGTGGGAGGCGCTCAGCAGGATGGCCTTGTTGGTCTCGAAGAAGATCTTGTCGAGGATGACGATGTTCTCCTTCTCGACCACGACCACCGGGCAGCCGTCCTTGCTGCCCTTGCCGCCGGCCACGTCGGGGCACTTGTCGATGGTGTCGCGGAAGCCGTCGCCGTCCCGGTCGGGGCAGCCCATCAGCTCGCTGGGCCCGGGCTCGGTCGGGCAGGCGTCCTCGGTGTCGGTCAGCCCGTCGCCGTCGGTGTCGGGGCAGCCGCCCATCTCGGGGGGGCCGGCCTTCATCGGGCAGGCGTCGTTCTTGTCGGGAACGCCGTCACCGTCGTTGTCTTCGGGGCAGCCGTCGTCGTCCTGGAAGCCGTCCATGTCTTCGGGCTTCGACGGGCACTGGTCGAGGTCGTCGGTGATGCCGTCGCCGTCGGTGTCGGGCTTCTCGCAGCTCGCGCCGCGCCACGAGAGGGCCGCCAGCAGCCGCACGGTGGGGGAGCCGACGCCCGCGACGAGGCCCGTGCCGGCGCCGAGGGTGGCGAAGAAGCCGCCACAGTCGCCGTAGGTGCCGTAGGCGTGGAGCTCGGTGGGGCTCACCCGGCCGCTGTCAGAGCTGGCCAGCGACAGGCGCTGGTCGAGCTCCATGCCCAGGCGGAAGGGCTGGGCGACGGCGTAGGAGACCCCGGCGCCGGCGTCGATGGTGCTGCCCGTGGTGGTGTTGCCGATGGCGGCCTTGGGGCCCAGCTCGGTGCCCGCGTCCACGGTCCAGCCGAGCTTGCCGGCCACACCGCCGACGCTGGCCGTCAGTCCGCCGCCGAAGCCCTCGTTCGAGACATAGGCGCCCTGGGTGGCCGTGGGCAGCCGCACGAAGGGGGTGATGCCGAGGGCGAGGCCCTGGTCGACGCCGTTGGCGTAGTCGATGAGCGGCACGAGCGCGCCCAGCCGGATGTCGCCCATCGCGAACTGGCTGGTGCCCTCGACGTTGACCGCCGGGTAGAGCGGCAGCTCGAGGTCGAGGCGGGCCTTGCCGTCGAAGTTGTAGCCGCCCATGAAGCGGGTCGAGAACTGGCTCGACACGAGGGGCACCTCGGTGCCGTCGGCCCGCAGGCCCACCAGCGGATCCTTCGCCCAGACGAAGCCGGCGCCGAAGTAGGCCGAGCCGTTGGGGTTGAGGTGGGGGCTGTGGCGCTGGAGGGTGCCCTGGCCGTCCATGTTGCTGGCGCTCAGATCGAAGGTGTCGGCATCTTGGGCGAAGGCGGGGGCGGCTCCGAGGCCGAGGCTGACAAGGAGGAGGAGGGGGCGAAGCACGGTGTCTCCGAGGGTGGGGCGGGGCCGGGCAGGGGCAAGGGGGCGCCCCGGGCGGGGGCTGCGGGCCGGGCGGGGGGGCGGCGGGGGGGTGGGGGGCTGACGCGGGGGCGGGGGGGCCGGCGGGCGGGGGCG
>CAXQUZ010000706.1:0-4011 GCA_964226865.1 Myxococcota bacterium
CCGATCTGGGGGCACGGCTGGCGCGGGGGCCGGGGGGGGCACGGCAGGCGCGGGAGCCGGGGGGGGCACGGACGGCGCGGGGGCCGGCGGGGGCACGGCAGGCGCGGGAGCCGGCGGGGGCCCGGACGGCGCGGGGGCCGGCGGGGGCACGGCGGGCGCGGGAGCCGGCGGGGGCACGGCGGGCGCGGGGGCCGGCGGGGGCACGGACGGCGCGGGGGCCGGCGGGGGCACGGCGGGAGCCGGCGCGGGCGGGGGCACGGCGGGAGCCGGCGCGGGCGGAGGCACGGCAGGCGCGGGAGCCGGCGGCGGCACAGCGGGAGCCGGTGCGGGCGGGGGCACATCGGGAGCCGGCGCGGAGGCTGGCGGCGGCGGGACCGCGTCGCCGAGCGCAGCGCCCACCGCCGCAGCGCCCACCGCCGCAGACCCGGCGATCCCCGGCCCGGCAGCATCCCCGGGCGGGGGCAGGGCGGGCGGGCTCTCGGCAGCGGGGCCGGGCACCCGGGTCGGCGTCGGGGGCGGGATGATCGAGGGCTGGGGCTCGAGGCCCTCGGCCCGCAGGTACTTGGCGGCCCAGGCCTCGGCGTCGTCGCCCAGCTGGACCAGCCCGGCCTCGCGCCCGGCGCGCCACGCGGCCGCCTCTGCGGCCAGGCGCAGGCCCAAGAAGCGGTAGACGGGCAGGATGTCGGCGCCCGCCGCCACCACATTGCCCACCCCGTCCGCCACGACCCCCACCCCCGGGATCTTCGACTCGACCGCCGTCGCCAGGGGGCCGAGGTGGCCCGCCGTGCAGCGCACCAGCTCGTCGAGCAGGTGGCCGAAGCGGGGCAGGTGCTGGGCCGCGGCGTCCACGGCCTCGGCGCCGATGATGTTGGCCAGCCGCTGGGACTGGGGCGCGAGGTGGTCGGGCAGCAGCTTCGCGAGGGTGTGGTCGCCGTCGAGGGTCGCGCCGAGGAAGGGCAGGGCCAGCTCGGCGGCGGCCATGTAGGCGGCGAGAGCCCGGCCCGCGGGCAGCTGGGCGAGGCTGTCGATGGGGTCGTCGGCCGGGCCCGTGCCGGGGTGGTCCGGTGCCGGGAAGAGCAGGTTGCAGAGGTGGCAGATCGCGAGGGCCTTGAGCACGGCGTCGCCGGCCTGGTGCGCGCCCCAGCCGGGGGGCTCCTCGGCCTGGCCCTGGTGGGCGCGGTAGAGGGCGAAGGCCGAGCGCACACTCGAGAACACCGTGATGATGCCGTCTCCGGCGTCGAGCCCCGTGGCGAGCCACTGCACCTTGCGGGCGCTCTCGCCGTCGGCGTAGGCCGTGGCCGCCGCCCGCACCTCCGGGGGCGCACCGGGCACCAGCAGCGACACCACCTCGGCCATGGTCAGCGCAGGGGGCAGCGGCGCCGCGTGGGGCAGCACCCGCAGCAGCACATTCGTGCTCACCACCGTCACGTCCCGCGGCCCGAAGCGCCCCAGGTGGGGGTCGATCGTGCTGCTCATCACCACCTCGCTGGCCGCCCCGCGTCCACCGCGCCGGCGGGGCCAGCCTACCGCAGCGCTGCGGCCGGTGCCCCTCTGGCCACTTTGTGGCCCACAGACCTGAAGATCCCCCCCGCGGGTTCCGATGGGATCTTGCGGTCGATAGACTGCCCCCTGCTCAGGAGAGTTCCATGCCCAGCTCCGCCCTCCCCGTCGAGGTGGTGTGCACGTCCGGTCCCGTGCCCATCGTCGCCTCTGGCCGCGCCACCTTCACGGGTGGCCTCTACACCATCCACTTCGACGGCGACGTCTCCATGGCGCCGGTCGGCGGCAAGGCCATCCTGAGCTTCTCCACCCCCGACGTGCCCCGGGTCATCGCCCGGGTCGAGTCGGCCCACGGCAACCAGATGGTCTGCACCCCCGAACAGCACCGCAACCGCGAGCGCCGCGACTTCCCGCGCATGCACGCCGGGCTGCCCCTCCGGGCGCGCCGCCTGACCCTGACCGAGCGCACGGCCGAGGCCGAGGCCTGGCTGCGGGGCGACCCCGGGCCGGCCGAGCGGGGCGACTGGTACGAGCCCGACCGCTTCGTCGACTTCTCCGTCACGGGCCTGCGCATCCAGATCCACGAAGAGATGGCGTCGGACGATGTGCTGCTGCTCGAGCTGGGCGTGCCGGGCAACCCCGCCCGCTGGCGCTGCACGGCGCGGGTGGTGCGCATCTTCGACGAGGTCGAGGGCATGAGCGCCGCCATCGAGTTCGTCTCGATTCCCGACGCCGCGCAGGAGGCCCTCTCCGGGCTCACCCTGCGCATGCAAGAGGCCCTGCTCGCCGAGTAGTGCGCCGGTGTGCCCTCCGCCCGGCGGCCCCCTTCTGGGGCCGTCGGTGCTTCAGGAGGGCGCGGGCCTCAGTAGGCCTCGCCGCACTCGCCGCAGCAGAACTGGCCGTCGGTGCGCACCCCGGTGCCGTAGGTCGACCCGCCGCAGTGGGGGCAGTCGTCGGGCATCAGGTACTTGCCGCCGTAGGTCCGCTTGCCGCTGCCGGCGGGCGCGGGGGCTGGCGCGTCTGCCGGGGCGGGCGCGGGGGCCGGCTCCGGGGCGGGCGCAGGTGCCGGAACGGGAGCCGGAGCGGGCGCGGGCGCCGGAGCGGGCGCGGGTGCCGGAGCGGGCACGGGCGCCGGAGCGGGCACGGGCGCCGGAGCGGGCACGGGCGCCGGGGCAGGCGCCGGAGCGGGCACGGCTGCCGGTGTGGAGGCGGGCGCCGGAGCGTCCTTGCCCAGGGCCTTCTTGACGATTCGCTTCAACCGTGAGCGCAGGCCCATCGCCGCCACCTCTGTCGCTGGGGGGTCGCACGGGGAGGGCCGCACGACAGACTCGGCAGCCCTGGCTGCCCGAGCGCGGGCCGATGCTAACCCGTGCGACCCCGCCTCCCAGCACCGGGGCCCCCGTCTCGGGCCCGCCGTCTCCGGCGCCAGTTCTGCGACGCCCGGCGTGGTGCGCGGGGCCACCGGTTACAGCGGCCGCCGTTCTCTGCCCCTGTTCCAGCCCAAGAGTCGTCATGGCCATCGCCAGTCTCGCCGAAGAGGCGCGCCGCCGCCGCACCTTCGCCATCATCTCCCATCCCGACGCCGGCAAGACCACCCTCACCGAGAAGCTGCTGCTCTACGCGCGGGCCATCCACCTCGCGGGCTCGGTGCGTGCGCGCAAGGCCAGCCGCCACGCGGTCTCGGACTGGATGAAGATGGAGCAGGAGCGCGGCATCTCGATCACCAGCTCGGTGCTCCAGTTCGCCTACCGGGCCGCGGCCCTGAACCTGCTCGACACCCCCGGCCACGCCGACTTCTCCGAAGACACCTACCGCACCCTCGCGGCGGTCGACTCGGCGGTCATGCTCATCGACCACACCAAGGGCGTCGAGTCGCGCACCCGCAAGCTCTTCGAGGTCTGCCGGATGCGCATGCTGCCGGTCATCACCTACATGAACAAGCTCGACCGCCCGGGTCTCGACCCCCTCGGGCTGATCGACGAGGTGAGCGAGACCCTCAACCTCAAGGTGGTGCCGCTGAACTGGCCGGTGGGCATGGGCCGCGACTTCAAGGGCGTCGTCGACGTGCGCACCCGCGAGGTCACCCTCTTCTCGGGCGGCCGCCACGGCCAGGACATCGTCGAGTCGACCAAGCTGCCCTTCGACGAGGCCCGCGAGGCCATCGGCGCCCAGCTCTACGAAGAGATCGAGGAACAGCTCGAGCTGCTCGAGATCGCGGGCGACGACTGGAGCATCGAGGGCTTCCTCAAGGGCGAGGTGAGCCCGGTCTTCTGGGGCTCGGCGATGACCAACTTCGGCATCGAGCCCCTGCTCGACTTCCTCGCCGACCACGCGGCCCCGCCGGCCCCCCGCTCGGGCGTCGACGAGAAGGACGAGGACTTCACCATCCAGCCCGAAGACGAGACCTTCTCGGGCTTCATCTTCAAGATCCAGGCCAACATGAACCCGCGCCACCGCGACCGTGTGGCCTTCATGCGGGTGGTCTCGGGCCGCTTCGAGCGCGGCATGGAG
>CAXQUZ010000707.1:0-16863 GCA_964226865.1 Myxococcota bacterium
CTACAATAACAACTTTGCCCTCAATGGGAGATATCTTTTGCAAGTGTATTTCTGTTGAACCGTACTCCAAGTCAAATGCTTTGCTCACAGTTTCGTTGGGCAACTTGCCTGGTTTGCGACTTCGTCGAGGTCGCCATCGCAGTCGTCGTCGATGCCGTTGCAGCGCTCGCTGGCGTCTGGCGAGACCGCCGCGGCGCCGTCGTCGCAGTCGCCGGGCCGGGCCGCGTAGCCCTCGGGCACGGCGCAGGCCTCGGTGGTGGCGCCCGTCTGGCCCCAGCCGTCGCCGTCGGTGTCGACGAAGAAGGTCGTCGTGACGCCGTTGTCGGCCGTGCCATCGCAGTCGTCGTCCCGCTCGTTGCAGACCTCGGCGGCGCCCGGGTGCACGGCCGGGTCGGCGTCGTCACAGTCCCCGTCGTCGGCGACGATGCCCGCCGCGGGCGCACAGGCCGCCACGGGGGCCGCCGGGTCGCCGTGGCCGTCGCCGTCCGCATCGACGAAGAACTCGTCCATCACGCCGTTGTCGACCTCTCCATCACAGTCGTTGTCGACGCCATCGCAGGCCTCGGGGGCCGCGGGAAAGACGGCAGGATCGGCGTCGTCGCAGTCGCCGGGCAGGTCGGCGGCGACGTGGCCTTCGGGCGGGGCACAGGCCTGGACGAGGGCCGCGTCCGGGTCGCCGAAGCCGTCGCCGTCGGCGTCCACCAGGAAGGCGGCCAGCACCCCCTCGTCCACCTCGCCGTCGCAGTCGTCGTCGATGCCATTGCAGCGCTCTTCGGCGCCCGGCCCCACGGCGGGGTCGCTGTCGTCGCAGTCGTCGGCCCCCGCCACCCCGTCCCCGTCGGCGTCGGTGGCCGTCTCGTCGACCAGCCCGTCGCCGGCCTCGTCGACCTTGGGCACCGTGCGGCAGCCCAGCGGCCCCCCGAGGGCGAGGGGCAGCAGCAGGGGCAGGGCGAGCGAGAGAGAGGGGGTGCGCACGAGGACTCCGGGGCCGCGGCCCCCACGGTAGCCCGGACCGGCGGCGCCCACCGCGACAGACGCCCCCCGGGGCGGGATCACGCCGATTGCAAGGGCAGCGATAGCCGCCGCCGCCGCACGGCATCGATGCTAGAGTGGCGGCCCATTCTCGGCCGCGGACCCCGCTCCCCTGCCCTGCCCAGAGGCCCGTCCCATGCGCTCTTCCGCCCTCCTGGTGCTGCTCCCCGTCGTGGGCTGCGTCGGCGCCGGTGCCCTCAAGGTGCTCCAGAACCCCCCAGCCGTGAGCATCACCGAGCCCGCCGACGGCGCGGTCTTCGAAGAGGGTGAGCCCATCACCTTCCGCGGCGTCGTCGACAGCAACACCCCCGCCGAGACCCTGCTCATCCAGTGGAACAGCGACCTCGACGAGGAGTTCGGCGACGACGATCCGCCCGACCCCCAGGGCTTTGTCGAGGTCACCACCGCCAACCTCAGCCCCGGCAACCACGTCATCACCCTGCGGGCCACCGACCAGGACGCCCAGCAGGCCGAAGACGAGATCTTCATCCAGATCGAGCCCCTCGAGGTCGAGGAGGTCGTCGAGGAGCCCTGGATCAGCATCCAGCACCCCGTCGGCGAAGAGCGCGGCCTCTCGGGCGAGATCTTCGTCTTCGGCGCCCGGGTGGGCGACGACCAGGACGACCCGGGCGACCTCTACGTCACCCTCTCGAGCGACGTGGGCGGCCAGATCTGCGAGCTGGCGGTCGACGGCGCGGGCAACGCCCAGTGCGGCGAAGACCTCCCCATCGGCGACTACGAGCTGACCTTCACCGTCGAAGACACCGACGGCAACCTCTCCTTCGCCATCGCCAGCTACCGGGTGCTCGACCCGGACGACTACGACTTCGACGGCGACGGCGTCAGCGTCAACGGCGGCGACTGCAACGACGACAACAACACCATCTACCCGGGCGCCCCCGAGATCTGCGACGGCCTCGACAACGACTGCAACGAGACCACGGGCATCGACGTGGGCTCGGAGTGCTACGACGACGACGGCGACGGCTACTGCGAGCAGCCCCCCTGCATCAACGCCAGCAACTCGGTGCCCGACTGCGACGACACGATGCCCTCGGTCAACCCGGCGGCCAGCGAGGCCCCCAACGGCATCGACGAGGACTGCGACGGCACCATCGACGAGGGCACGGTCGTCTACGACGACGACGGCGACGGCTACTGCGAGGCGCCGCCCTGTGTGAACACGGCCAACACCGACTCCGACTGCAACGACGGCGACTACAGCATCAACCCGGGCCGCACCGAGATCTGCAGCGACGGCATCGACCAGAACTGCAACGGCCAGCTCAACGAGCAGAACGCCAGCGGCTGCCGCAACTTCTACTACGACGGCGACGGCGACGGCTATGGCGTGTCGTCGCCGGCCGGCCAGTGCTGGTGCGACAGCGGCGCCGGGGCCTACACGGCCGACAACACCAACGACTGCTACGACAGCAACGCCAGCGCCCACCCGGGCGCCTCGGGCTACTACACCTACCAGCGCGGCGACGGCTCCTACGACTACAACTGCAACGGCAGCGAAGAGAAGGAGTCGACGGCCATCTCGGGCGGCTGCTCCTGGAGCGTCATCACCTACATCTCCTGTGAGGAGAACGGCGCCGGCTTCGCGAGCACCGTGCCCGCCTGTGGCAGCACGGGCCAGTGGATCGACGACTGCGACGGCACCTACGACGCGCTCTGCTACGCGCTCTGCCTCGCCAGCGGCACCAGCGCCTGGACCTGCCTCAGCTCCTGCAGCGCCACCTGCGATCCCGACTACAGCTCGGTGGTCCAGGCCTGCCGCTGAGCGAACCGGGCCCCCGCGCCTGCCGGAGCAGGGGGGGGGCCAACGGGGGCATGCCCAGGCCCCAGATCGGCTACGGGAGGGACCCGAGGGATCCGATGCCCTCGCCGTGAGGTTCCCCCCGTGTCGCCCCCCGCCGAGCCCGACGCATCCCCCCAGCACGCCCGCGAGGTCGAGGCATTCCGCCGCGCCTGGCTGGGGGACTACTCGGCCTTCGTGGGCCCGCCCACCACCCTGCTCGGGCTCTGGGTCTGCCACCTCGGCGGCTGGCCCCCGGGCGGCGTCGGCGCGCTGGTCGTCTACCTGGTCTTCAACATCGCCTGGAGCGCCCTCGAGGTGCGCCAGCTGCCCGTGACCCGGGGCTCCCATCCCCGGGCCTGGGGCAACGCGCTCGTGCTCTTCGGCCTCTACAGCCAGCTCGGCACGGTGCCGGGGGCGTGGGTGGTCGCCATCCCGACCGTCTTCGGGGCCGTGGGCAGCCCGACCCCCCTCCAGACCCGCTACGTCACCGGCATGGCCCTGGCCGGGGCCGGCCTCGGCATGCTCGTCGGCGGGGTGCCCACGACCGAGGCGGGGCTGACCATCTCGGCGCTGCTGCTCATCGCCGCCATCACGGTGCGGCTCTACACCCCGCTGCTCGAGAACGCCCTGCGGGCCAAGGTTCGCGAGCGCGAGCTCCACGCGGCCAACGCCAAGCTGGCCCGGGCCCTCAAGGTGCGCCAGACCTTCCTGGCCACGATGTCGCACGAGATCCGCACCCCCATGAACGGGGTGCTGGGCATGGCCGAGCTGCTCGACACGACCCCCCTCAACGACGAGCAGCAGGGCATGCTCCGGGTGCTCCAGACCTCGGGCAAGGGCCTGCTGCAGATCATCAACGACATCCTCGACATCTCGAAGCTCGAGGCCGGCCGGATGCAGGTCGAGGCCCTGCCGACCGACGTGGCCCAGCTGGCGGGCGAGGTCGTGGCCCTGCTCGAGCACGGCGACCTGAGCCCCGCCGTGGCCCTCGAGCTCCACGCCACGGGGCTGCCGGCGCGGGTCGCCGTCGACCCCACCCGGCTGCGCCAGGTGCTGCTCAACCTCGTGGGCAACGCCTGCAAGTTCACCCAGGAGGGCCACGTCCGGCTGCGCCTCTCCTGGGCCGCCGACCGCCTGGCCGTCGCCGTCGAAGACACGGGCATCGGCATCACCGCCGAGGCCCAGGCCCGCCTCTTCCAGCCCTTCAGCCAGGCCGACGCCAGCACCAGCCGCACCTTCGGCGGCACCGGCCTCGGCCTCGCCATCAGCCACCACCTCGTCGCGCTGATGGGCGGCCAGCTCACCGTCGACAGCACCCCCGGCGCAGGCTCGACCTTCTCCTTCGCCCTCCCCGCCCCGGCCGCCGCAGCGCCCCCCGGGGCCGGCCCGAGCGGGGTCCACCGGCTGCCCACCCGCCTCGACAAGCGGGTGTTGGTGGTCGACGACAACGCCGTGAACCTGCGGGTGGCGACGGCCATGCTCCAGCGGCTGGGCTGCCGCGTCGTGGCCGTGGCGAGCGGGCCCGAGGCCCTCGAAGAGATCGCCGACGACGACGACTTCGACGTGATCCTGCTCGACTGCCAGATGCCTGGCATGGACGGCCTCGAGACCTGCCGCCGGCTGCGGGCCCTGGGCCACGAGGGCCCCGTGATCGCCCTCACCGCCGGGGTCACGGCCGAAGAGCGCGCGGCCTGCCGGGGGGCCGGCATGGACGAGGTGCTCGCGAAGCCCGCGACCCTCGAGAGCCTGCGGGCCGGCATCCTCCAGGGAAGCCCCCGCCCGCGCCCCCAGAGCCAGAGCGCCTGAGCGCGGGCCCCCGCCGCCGGGACGCCCCTGGCATGCTCGGCGTGGCGCCGACCACCGGTCTCGATCCCCGCCCCCCCCACGGCCCCATGCCCCACCGCTCGATCCATGCGGCCTGGCTCCGCAGCTACACCGAGCTCATCGGCCCCCCCGCTGGGCTGGCGGCGCTGGGGCTCGGCTGGCTGTCGGGCTGGCAGCCCGGGGTCGTCGCCGCGGCCGGCGGCTACGCGGTCTTCAACATCGGCCTCAGCGTCGTCGAGCTGCGCCGCCCGGCCCTCGCGGCCCACTGGGCGCCCCGGGGCCTCGGCAACGCCGTCGCCCTGGCCGCGATCTATGCCCTGGCTGGCGACCTTCACGGGGTCTGGCTGCTCGCGCTGCCGAGCGCCTTCGGGGCCTCGATGGCGCCCGTGCGCCGCCATGCCCGCTACGTCCAGGTCTCGGTGCTCACGGGCATGGCCCTCGGCATGGCCGCCGGCGGGCTGGCGCTGGTCGAGGCCGCCGTCCAGCTCGCCGGCATCGGCATGATCATGGTGGTCACCGAGCGCATGTACGAACCCCCTGCTCGGCAGGTCGGTCGCCGCCCAGAGCCGGGCCCAGGCCCTCGACGCCGCCAACGAAGAGCTGGCCCAGGCCCTCGCCGTGCGCCAGACCTTCCTGGCCACCATGTCGCACGAGATCCGCACCCCCATGAACGGGGTGCTGGGCATGGCCGAGCTGCTCGGCACCACCGCGCTCGACGACCAGCAGCGCGAGATGCTGGCGGTGCTCCAGGGCTCGGGCCGGGGGCTGCTCCAGGTGCTCAACGACGTGCTCGACATCTCGCGCCTCGAGGCGGGGCGGGTCGAGCTGGAGCGGCTGCCGACCGCGGTGGAGCCCCTCGCGGCCGAGGTGATCGCGCTGCTGCGCCACGGGCCCCACGGCGCGGGGGTGCGCATGGCGGTCGAGGCCGGGCCCCTGCCCCCCCGGCTCGAGGTCGACCCGACCCGGCTGCGCCAGGTGCTGCTCAACCTCGTGGGCAACGCCGCCAAGTTCACCGAGGCGGGCCACGTGCTCGTGCGGCTGGGCTGGGCCGAGGGCCGGCTCTCGGTGGCCGTCGAAGACACGGGCATCGGCATCCCGCCCGCGGCCCTCGCCCGGCTCTTCGAGCCCTTCAGCCAAGCCGACGCCAGCACCACCCGGCGCTTCGGCGGCACGGGGCTGGGCCTCGCCATCAGCCACCACCTCGTCGCGCTGATGGGCGGCGAGCTGCGGGCCGAGAGCACCGAGGGCGCCGGCTCCACCTTCTCCTTCAGCCTGCCCGCCCCGGCGGCCCCGGCCCCGAGCGGGCCCGCCCCCGGCGATGGCCCGGCGACCGCGGACGACGCCCCGCTGGGGCTCCGGGTGGTGGTGGTCGACGACAACGCGGTCAACCTCAAGGTGGCCACGGCCATGCTGTCGCGGCTCGGCTGCCGGGTGCAGGCCCTGGGCGGCGGGGCCGCGCTCCTCGCGGCCCTCCCGGGCGCGCCCCCGTTCGCCGCCAACAGCGACGAGAACATGCTGCCAGACGTCATCTTGCTCGAATGCCAGATGCCCGGCATGGACGGCTTCGAGACCTGCCGGCGGCTGCGGGCCCGGGGCCACCGGGGCCCCGTGCTGGCCCTCACGGCCGGGGTCACCGCCGAGGAGCGGGCCGCCTGCGCCGCGGCGGGCATGGACGACGTGCGCGCCAAGCCGGTCTCTGTCACGGGGCTCCGGCGCGCCCTGCTGGCGTGGACGGGGCCGGCCGCGGGGACCGCACCTCAGGGATCGATGCCCGCGAGGTACGCGCAGCGCGCGGCGGCGGGGTCGGTGGTGGTGGACGCGCCCTCGTCGAGCGCGAGCAGCAGCCCTCCGGAGAACCAGACCGGCCAGCCCGCCGTCTCGGTGAGGTTGTCGCCCGCCGCGAGCCCGGCCCAGGCCCCCCCCATGGCCGCCTCGACCGCCCGGTCGCCCGCCGTGGGCAGCTCCCCCGTGGCCGCGGCCAGGGCGTCGAGGCCCTGGAAGACGTAGACCAGCTCTCTGCCGTCCTGGACGTCCCAGTCGGCGAGATCTTCCGTGGCCCGGTGGGCGAAGCGGTAGCGGCGGACGGGGGCGGTCTGGGCGCGGCTGGCGGCGTCGGCGAGGGCGCGGGCCGGACAGGTGTACTGGAGGTCGGTGGTGATCCCGATCCAGACGTCGCGGGGCGTCGGAAACTCGGACGCGGGCCACAGCGAGGCGATGGCGCGGTCGTCGGCGTGCTCCGAGCCAAAGGCATACAGGGTCAGCCGGCGCAGGTCGGAGGAGAGCAGGTCGGGCACCCAGGCCGCGGTCTCGTCGACGTTCGCTCCGACGACCAGCGGCACATCGAGGGCCCGACCCGCGGCGAAGGCCCCCAGCGGATCCAGATCGAGCACCCGGCCGTCGGCCACGGGACCGAAGCTGGCGGGCAGGAAGACGCCGGTCAGCAAGTCGTCCTGCACGGGCCCGGTCGAGCGGGCGACCAGGGCCTCGAGGGGCTGCGCGCGCAGGCAGTCGACGGCATCTTCGGGGGCGACGCCGTGCGCGTCATGGCTGCAGCCCAGCGCCCGGAGGTGGCCAGCGGTGCGCTCATCGGCCTCCTCGAAGCTGAGGTGGTCGCAGGCGCCGCTCTGGAGGAGGGCCGCCGAGATGCGGCCGGCCGTCTCGGGGGCGCTCAGCATCAGGCAGGTGTTGGCGGCACCGGCACGGTCTCCGAAGAGCAGCACCCGCTCGGGGTCGCCGCCGAAGGCCGCGATGTTGTCTTGGACCCAGCCGAGGGCGAGCTGGAGGTCGCGGATGCCGAGGTTCATCGCATCGGGGACCGCCCGGTGGCCCAGGAAGCCCAGCAGCCCGAGCCGGTACTGGACGGTGACCACGACGCTGCCCGTGGCCGCGGAGAGGGCCTGGCCGTCGGCGAGCGCGCCGAGCGCGTCCGGGCCCGCAGCACAGCCGCCCAGTCCCGCGGCCAGGGCCAGCGCCGCGGCCCGTGCCTAGTTCGTCGCGCCCCTCATGCGGCTGGCCGGTCGCTCAGCACCGCGTCCCGCAGCCCCGCCCAGCCCCGCAGGCCGGCGGCCTCGAGGGCGTGGGCCAGCCGCAGCCCGTCGACCCGGCTGTCGGCGAGGCAGATGTCGCGGGCCAGCCGCAGCGGATCCTGTTCCTCGCGCAGTGCCCGGCAGGCCCAGAGCTCGCAGGCGTAGGCAAAGGTCTCGTACTGATCATCGGGAACGTCGACCAACAGGCCATCCTTGTCGAGCCCCAGCCCGCGGGGGCTCAGGGTGTGGAGCAGGTGGGCGACCTCGTGCACGAGCACGTCGATCTGGCCCGAGGGGGGGGCGAAGGCGCCCGGCGGCACCCACACACAGCCGGCGGTGCAGAGACCGTCGAGCTGGGGGGCGTGGTCGGAGAGGGGCGGCGCGCCCATGTCTTCGAGCAGGATGTTCGTGAGGCTCCAGCCGTCTTCGAGCGAGAGCTCGGAGAGGCAGGCAGCGAGCGAGCCGCGGGTGACGACCCGCAGCCGCCCGGGCAGCGCCGCCCGGAGGGCCGCGGCCGCCGCCGGCGCCAGCAGGGCCTCGACCATGGGGGCCACCCGGGCCCAGAGCACGGCCACCGGGTCGGCCGGCGGGCGACGGCGGGCGAGGGGGGCGCCAGAGGCGCGGTGGTCGACGATGCGCACGAGGATGCGCCGCATGCTCGCGGTCGCGCGGGCATCGTCGCCGTCCCAGGCCGACCAGTCAGCCGGCGGAGCGCCGGTCTGCAGCCATGCCTCGATGCACTCGGAGCGGGTCATGGGGCCCGTGTAGCGCGCCCCCGGCCCGCGCGCCGCGACCGTGTCACCCCCCCTTCGCCGGCCCCTCCGCGGTCCCCCACGGTCTTCCCCCGGTCTCGCCCCTCGTCCCGCCCGCCGGGGCCCGACCGCCAGCCCCCCCCGCCCCCTGCGCTATGGTGGCCGACCAGACAGGAGGCGCCAGCATGGCCCAGACGGTCCAGATCCACGAGCTGCTCACCTTTGCCGTAGAGAACCGCGCCAGCGACATCCACCTCGCCGCCGGCGAGGTACCGGCCGTGCGCATCGACGGCGAGATCCGGCGCCTCGACCTCCCCACCCTGGGCCGGGACGACGCCAAGCGCCTCGCCTACTCGATCATGAACCAGAAGCAGAAGGTGCGCTTCGAGAACGAGATGGAGATCGACTTCTCGGTCGGCCTCAAGGGCCTCGCCCGGTTCCGCGTCAACGTCTTCACCCAGGCTCGGGGCATCGGCCTCGTGCTGCGCCAGATCCCGAGCAAGGTGCTGACCCTCGAGCAGATCAGCGCCCCCAAGGTCTTCCAGCGGGTCGCCAGCTTCAAGAAGGGCCTCGTGCTCGTGACCGGCCCCACCGGCTCGGGCAAGTCGACGACCCTCGCCGCGATGATCGACCACATCAACAAGACCCGCAACGAGCACATCCTCACGGTCGAAGACCCCATCGAGTTCGTCCACCAGCCCCAGAAGTGCGTCATCAACCAGCGCGAGGTGGGCGCCCACACCAAGTCCTTCTCGGCCGCCCTGCGCTCGGCCCTGCGCGAAGACCCCGACGTCATCCTCGTGGGCGAGCTCCGCGACCTCGAGACGGTCTCGCTGGCCATGACCGCCGCCGAGACGGGCCACCTCGTCTTCGGCACCCTCCACACGAACTCCTGCCCCGAGACCATCGACCGGGTCATCGACAGCTACCCCCACGAGCAGCAGGCCCAGGTGCGCACCATGCTCTCGACGGCGCTCCAGGCCGTCATCACCCAGGCCCTGCTGCCCAAGGCCCACGGCGGCGGCCGGGTGGCGGCCCACGAGATCATGATCGTCAACAACGCCATCCGGAACCTGATCCGCGAGAACAAGCTGCACCAGATTCCCTCGATCATGCAGACCTCGAAGGGCGAGGGCATGCAGACCATGGAGGAGTGCCTGCGCAACCTCGCCTTCCGCCGCGAGATCACCCGCGACCAGGCCATTCTCCAGTCGAACGACCCGAAGCTCTTCGAGTCGGCCGAAGACCCCCGCGCCCGCCGGCCCCGCACCTGAGCGGCCGGCCCCGGAGCCCCCCATGCAGATCATCGTGAACGGTGACCCCACCGAGGTTCCCGACGACGCCAACGTCGCCGCCCTGCTCGATCGCCTCGGGCTCGCCCGGGCGGGTGTGGCCGTCGCCGTCAACGCCCAGGTCGTGCCCCGGACGGCCCACGCAGACCACGCCCCCGCCGCCGGCGACCAGGTCGAGGTGCTGCGGGCGGTCGGCGGGGGCTGAAGGCCCGCGGCTCCGCAGCGATCGGGGTCGCCGCGCGCCCTGTCCGCGGGGAGGGGAACCGGCTACGACGGCGCCCACACCGACCACACGGCGCCCCGGCTCGAGCGGCGTCCGGTCCCCGGAGCCGCCATGACCTCGCCCCAGAAGCTGACCCTCCTGCTTGCACTCGCGCTGGGGGCCACGGCCTGCGGCGACAAGGACGGAGGCGGGAGCAGCGACACCGGCAGCGTCGGCACCGACGGGAGCGACGGCGGCGACGGCTCCGACGGCGCCGACGGCTCTGAAGAGGTCGACGAAGACGGCGACGGCCACGGCGTCGGCACGGACTGCGACGACGGCGATGCCGCCATCCACCCCGACGCCGAAGAGCTCTGCGACGGCGTCGACAACGACTGTGACGGCGACACCGACGAGGGCACGCTGGTCATGGTCTACGGCGACCGCGACGGCGACGGCTACGGCGCCCCGGGCACGGGCACGGAGGCCTGCGCCCCGGGCGAGGGCCAGGCCGACAACGACTTCGACTGCAACGACGACGACGCGGCCGTGAGCCCCGAGGGCACCGAGGTCTGCAACGAGAGCGACGACGACTGCGACGGGCTCGTCGACGACGAGGACGACTCGCTCGACACGACCACCGGCTCGGCCTTCTACGCCGACACGGACGGCGACGGCTTCGGTGACGCCGAGGCCAGCACCCTCGCCTGCGCGGCCCCCGCGGGCACCGTCACCGACAACACCGACTGCGACGACAGCGACGGCACCGTCAACCCAGAGGCCACCGAGGTCTGCAGCGCGCGCGACGACGACTGCGACGGGCTCGTCGACGACGCCGACGACTCCCTCGACACGACCACCGGCGCGCCCTGGTACACCGACGCAGACGGCGACGGCTACGGCGACCTGGCCACCGAGCTCTGGGCCTGCGAGGCCCCGACCGACACCATCGCCGACAGCGACGACTGCAACGACCTCGACGCTGCGGTCTACCCCGGCGCCACCGAGGTCTGCGACGACGGCGTGGTCAACGACTGCGGGGGCACGGTCGAGGACGCCGTGGCCGACTGCGCGTGGTCGGGCTCCCTCACCACCAGCGACGCCGACCTCACCGTCTCCCACGGCGGCGGCGCCTACTTCGCCGTGCGCATGGAGACGGGCGACCTCGACGCCGACGGCATCGCCGACCTCGCCATCGGCAGCGCCTGGTCCAGCGCGGGCACCTCCTATGGCGGCGCGGCCTACCTGTTCTACGGCGGCACCACGGCCACGAGCCGCTCGCTCGACAGCGACGACGCCACCCTCTCCAGCGAAGAGGACTTCGCGTTCTGTGGTGGCAGCGTCGCGATCGGCGAGCTCACGGGCGACGCGAGCGACGACCTCCTGATCTCCTGCACGGGCTACAGCTCCACGGCGCCCGCCACCTACCTCGTCGCGGGCCCCATCACGGGCGACGCCTCCCTGGGCAGCATCGCCGCGACCACCTTCAGCTCGTCCTCCGCCAGCTTCCACGCGGCGGTGGCCCTCGCGGGCGACCACGACGGCGACGCCATCAGCGACCTGCTCATGGCCGACTCCGGCGCGAGCGCCAACGACGGGCGGGTCTACGTGCTCTCCGGTGTGGTCACCGGTGCCGTCGACCCGGACACCGCCGCCATCGGCTCGGTCTCCGGGGCCTCTGGCAGCGGCGACTACCTGGGCGCCAACCCCGAGTCGGTCACCGGCGCGCTCGACCTGGACGGCGACGGCTGGTCCGACCTCGTGCTGCGCGGGGACGCCTCCGGGGCCGAGGTCCACGTCTTCTACGGGCCCGTGACCGCCGACCACGACGTCGACGACGCCGACGCCACCTGGACGGGGGCCTCGGGCTCCGCTGCGGGCCTCGCGCTGCAGGCGGTCGGCGACACCGACGCCGACGGCTACGACGAGGTGCTCATCGGCGCCCCCTCCTACCTCGTCGCCAGCGAGGACGTGGGCGCGGTCTACTACGTCAACGGTGCGCTCTCGACCAGCGCCCTCGACAGCACGGCCACGGCGATCATGGTGCACGCCGACGCGGACGCCCGGATGGGGGGCTCGCTCGCCTTCGGCGACACCATCGGCAGCGGCGTGCCCCAGGCCATCGTGGGGACGGGCCGGTCCAACTCCAGCCCGGGGGGCCACAGCGCGACGGGCGGAGCGGGCGAGGTTCTCGTCTTCGACCTGCCGGCCAGCGGTACCCTCTCCTCCACAGACGCCCGCCTGGTCGTCTCCGGGACCACCTCCTACTTCGGGAACAGCGTCGCGGCCGGCGATCTCGACGGCGACAGCCTCACCGATCTCTTCAGCCCCGACTACTACAGCACGGGCACCCTCTACGGCTTCTTCGGCAGCTCGTACTGACGGGCCCGCCCCGGGCCCGGCGCCTCAGCGGGCGACCGAGAGGAAGACCTCGCCCAGCGGCGCCTCGGGCCCGACGGCCAGCAGGTCGGCCGCCCGGGGGGCGAAGCCGGCCGCCGCGAGCAGGGCCCACCAGCGCGCCCGCGGGAAGATGCCCATGCGGTGCTGTTCGTGGATGCTGCGCACCCGGCCCTCTTCGTCCCGCAGCAGCAGGGCCATGTCGACCCGGAAGGTGGTGTCGTCCGGGTCGGGATCCCAGCGCCACTCGAGCAGCCGGGCGCCCCGGCCGTCGGGGGCGTCGTCGCCGCCGGCGTCGGTGCCCTCGAAGAAGTCGTCCTTGACCAGATCCGGCACCACGAGGAAGGCCCCGCCGGGGGCGAGGTGGGCCCGGGCGGTCTCGAAGGCGGCCCGGAGGTCGTCCTCGTCGAGCATGTACATCACGGCGTCGTGGAGCAGCACGGCGTCGAAGCGGCGGCCGAGGCGCAGGCTGCGCAGGTCGCCCTGGTGGGTGCGGTGGTCGGGGTTGCGGGCCTGGGCCACCGCGAGCATCTCGGGGCTGAGGTCGTTGAGCACGAGCTCGAGCCCGGGGGGAAGGTGGCTGGCGAGGGTGCCGCCGCCACAGCCCAGCTCGAGCAGGCTCTCGGGGGGCCGGCCGAGGGCCTGGGCGATCAGGGCGTGGTAGACCCGGGCCTCTTCGGCATAGGCCTCTGGGGGCGACAGCAGCGGCCACCAGGGCGCCAGATCGGTGTAGAGGCGGGGCAGCATGCGGTCTCTCCCGGCACGGGGCCAGCCACCGGCCCGCCGTGCGCCCCCCTCCGTAGCACGGGCCCCCCGTCGCCTCCCCTCCTCCTGCTCCCCCGGTGCCAGCCATGTTCCAAGATGCCCTGAAGAACGCCCTTGCCGGCAACAAGGACCTCGTCGCCCGCGCGGATGCGCCCGCCCCGGCCGCCCCCGAGAGCGCCGGCCCCGCCCTGCCCGATCCCGCGGGCTCGGAGTGGGTGGCCCTGCTGCCCGATGCCCCGGCCGGCGCCTCGCTGGGCCGCCTCGACCAAGAGACCGCCGTGGCCCTCAAGGCGCTCAAGCGCGCGGGCCGCAACCGAGAAGCCCAGGCCCTCGCCGCCGCCCGCGACAGCTTCAAGAAGACCCGCGAAAAGGCCGCCTGGAAGGCCATCAAGGAGCGCTGGGCCGAGCTGGAGTACCCCGAGAAGCTCTACCGCCGGGCCAAGTCCGAGGCCGCCAGCAAGAAGCACCGCCTCGACATCGAGAAGCTGCTCGCCCGCCTCCACACCCGCAAGGCCCCCACGATGAAGCTCGCCGGGGCCGACGCCCTCTGGACCTGGCTCACCGGCGCCTGAGCCCGTGCCCGCCGCCGGCCGATCGGGGTAGCGTGCCGCCAGGGCCGCTCCCCGTCCCGCCCCCCGCCCCCGGAGTCTCCGTGCACCTGCGCATGGCCCGTCCCTCCCAGCTCAGCCCCCTGGCCCTCGATCGGGCCCTGGAGCGGGGCTGGTACCGCATGCGCCAGGCGATGTTCACCTGCCGCTTCCTGACGCGGGACTCGGGCCTCTACAGCGTGGTCTGGACCCGCCTGCCCCTGGCGGAGACGGCCCCGAGCAAGTCCCAGCGGCGCCGGCTGCGGCGGGTGCGCCGCGACCTGCGGGTCAGCATCGGCCCCCTCCAGCTCGACCAGGAGCGCGAGCAGCTCTACAGCCGCTACCGGGCCAGCGTCGAGGGCGACCGGGCGCCGAGCCTGCGCGAGACCCTCTTCGAGGACGCCATCGCCCCGGCGGCCCTGCCCGTGACCCTGACCGCCTGGGACACCCACGGCGACCCCGACCCGCCGCTCCAGGCCCGCAACCTCTTCGAGACCTGGGAGGTGCGCATCCACACCCCCGACGGGCGGCTCGTGGGCCTCAGCATCTTCGACCAGGGCGAAGAGGCCCTCCAGAGCATCATCGGCATCTACGACCCCGACTATGCCCGCTACGGGCTCGGGGCGGCGACCATGCTGCTCGAGGCCGAGCACGGCCGGGCCCTCGGCTTCAGCCACCACTACTCGGGCTACGTCGTGCCCGGCCTCGACAGCTTCGAGTACAAGCACCAGATCGGCCCGCTCGAGGCCATGCTGCCCCAGGGCGGGGTGGGCCAGGGCGGCCGCTGGCTTCCCTACGCCGCGCTCGACCTCGACCAGCTGCCCGCCGCCCGCATCCAGGCCCAGCTCGCCCAGATCTGCCGCGAGCTCGACCTGCTCGGCATCCCCTGCCGCCAGCGCCTCTACCCGCCCTACCGCTTCGTCCAGCTCAACCGCCTGGCCGAGCGGGCCCTGGGCGAGCCCATGTACATCGAGGTCGACCACCAGGCCGGCGGCCCCTTCCGGCTCGGCATCAGCGTCGACATCGACCAGGGCATGCTCCAGGTCGACCTGCTCTCCCAGGGCCGCGACATCTCCCACATGGTCTCGGACGTGAGCGAGGGCTCGCTGCACCAGCCCGAGATGCACGTGCTCACCCGCATCGCACGCATCTGCCAGACCGCGTCCATGGCCGAGCTGCTCGGGGTGGTCCAGGCCGCCTGCCGCCGCTCGGCCTAGCGCCACGGGCCCAGCGGGGCCGCCCCGGCTCGGATAGGCTGGCCCCGCGATGGCGACCGCCCCACCCCGCGGCCGCCCGGGAGACGGCATGCGAGACGCCCGCTTGTTCCTGCTCTGTGGCCTGGTCGCGACCGGCTGCATCTCGTCGGACGACAAGAGCGACGACGACAGCGGCACCAGCGCCGAGGGGGACGCCGACACCGACGCCGACGCCGACGCCGACACGGACGCCGACAGCGACGCCGACAGCGACGCCGACAGCGACGCCGATGCCGACGCCGACGCCGACCGGCCCCCGGGCGACAAGCAGGGCGAGTTCCGCATCACCCAGGGCTTCGCCCCCGAGCCGGACGTCTACACCTGTGTGATGGTCTGGAACATCGAGAGCTGGGGCCCCCGGGACGACTGCAGCCACTGCGCCTTCGCCTTCGACTCGGCCCTCACCTGGCAGGGCGACCTGCTCGAGACCTGCGAGGACCAGTCCGACATTCCCGTGGCCATGGGCTTCGGGCCGTCCACCCCCTACGGCCCGACCATCTTCCTCGACGCGGGCGACGGCTGGTACCCCTGGCTCTACGTCGACAGCTACACCGACACCTCGGCCACCTTCGAGGACGGCTTGCGAAACTACCCCTACGCCGGCGACTACTACACCTATGTGTTGTACGGCTACATCGAAGAGCAGGCCATCTTGGGCGAGGACTGACCCCCGAGGCGGGGGCCGGGGGGCCTCAGTGCAGCCCCACCAGCCGCACCATGCGCCCCACCTGGACCGGCCGCCCGAAGGCCACCAGCAGCTCGGCGCTGCCGTCTGCCGGCCGCACCCGCAGGGCCACCCGGCCGTCCTCCTGGGCCTCACAGCCAGCGTAGGTGGCGTCGGCCGGGATGCACTCGGCGACCAGCTCGAGCTTGTCGCCCAGGGCCAGCTCGGTGTTCTCGGCCAGCCAGGCCTCGGCCTCCGCGCCGAGCAGCGCCCGGGCCTCGCCGCCGTTGAGGAAGAGGGCCCGCCAGGTGCGGGTGTCGCGGCTGCGGGCGGCCTGGAAGGCGAAGTGGCCCAGCTCGGTCAGGCTGAGCGGATCGGGCCGACGGAAGCGGGGCCCCGTGTCTTCCTGGGTGGTGAGGCGGCGCACGCGGACGAGCAGCCAGGTGAGCAGCAGCACGACGACCAGCAGCAGCGCCGTGCGCTGGTCGAGCGGGACGGCCTGGGCCACCGGGACCAGCGGGCGGAGGGCGGGCAGCAGGGGGGGAAGGGACGGCACCATCGCGGCTCCGAGGGCGGTCCCTCCAGCTTGGACCGAGAGACATCTGGTGACAAGCACAAGCGCAGGGCGCGTCCTCCGCAGCCGCCCCGCGATGCGCTACCCTGGGGCTCCTCCCCTGCTGGCTGGTGCCATGTCCCCTGCCCTCCGCGACGGCCTGCCCTGGCTGCTCGGCGCCCTCCTCATCGTGGCGGCCCTCGGGGCCTGGCTCTGGCTCACCGCCCCCGAAGAGAACACCCTGCCCGAGGTCTATGAGGTGCTCTGAGCGCCCCGACCACCGGGCCGCCCCGGCTCAGCTCCAGCGGGCGACGAAGCGCGGCGGTCGGCCGGCGGCGTCGGCGACCTGGGCGAGGGCGGCCTCGTGGGCCCGGGCATCGATCAGCCCCGCCCGTCGGCCCAGCCAGAGGCACTCGAGGCGGAGCATCTGGAGCTCGGGCAGGGCCGTGCGCTCGAGGGCCTCTTCGAGGGCGTCGGCCGTCGCCGGGTCGCCCGTGGCGGCGAGTGCGAGGGCGGCGTCGACGGCGATGCGGCCCGCCGCGCAGGGCAGCCGGGGGGGCTCGCGGCCGATGGCGGCCCAGGCCAGCTCGGTGGCCCGGTCGGGGTCGTGGGCGGCGACCACCCGGGCCTGGACGGCGAGGGCCTGGCCGACGGGATCTTCGAGGCCCACGGGCGCATCGGGCAGCTCGGGCAGCACCTCGCCCGCCCG
>CAXQUZ010000708.1:0-6025 GCA_964226865.1 Myxococcota bacterium
CTTTCAAGAAGACTAAATGGTGAACCCTTACAATACATTGAAGAGTACGTTCCTTTTTACTCTATTCAAATAAATGTTGATCAACGGTGTTTGATACCTAGGCCTGAAACTGAATCCATGATTGAAATTATCAAAAACAACATTGATATGCCAAAAAAAATCTTAGATGTTGGCACTGGAACCGGTTGTATAGCACTAATGATGAAAAAACTATTTCCTGATTCTGAGGTGCATGCAGTAGATATATCTAATGATGCTTTATCTTTGGCAAAAGAAAATGCTGAAATAAATAATCTAGAAGTTAATTTCTATCAATCTGATCTTTTAAGCAATGTAGAAACATTAGATTTTGATCTAATTGTCGCTAATCTTCCTTACATTCCTACAAGTACCCTCTCAACACTCAATAAAGAGGTTATTGATCATGAACCACTCATTGCCCTCGATGGAGGAGAAGATGGTCGTCTTTATATTGATAAATTGCTGAATGATTTGAAAAATATTGATTCTAAAGAATTAGTTTTAGTACTTGAAGTTGATACTTCACATGCAGAATCTCTACTCAGTTCATTTACTGATTGGGAAGATGTAAAATTAGAGAAAGACTTAGTTGAAAGAGACAGATACATTGTCGCAAGAAAATAATCTCGAATTAGCAATTAATGCCATCAGGAGTGGGGAAGTTGTAGGCATTCCTACTGAAACAGTTTATGGAATAGGAGTTGATCCATATTCGCAAACTGCAGTAGATAAAATATTCTCATTAAAAGAAAGAAGTGAAAAAAAACCTTTATCCATTCTTATAAGTTCATTTCACGAAATACAAAAATTAAATGTTACAACTTTAATCCCAGATGTTGTCGAACTGTATTGGCCTGGACCACTGACTATTATCGTTGAAACCTCAAATGATTTTGCAAACGGGGTAGGAACCAAAGAACCAAGCTCAATTGGAGTAAGAGTGCCTGAAAATGAACTGGCAATTAATTTACTTAAACAAACGTGACCCCTCGCAGTAACAAGTGCAAATATTTCTGGGGAAGAAGACTTTACAAGCGATGAACAAGCAAGAGAGGCATTCGGTGATAAGATATCCCATTATTTAAGTGGAGAATCACTTCATGGAAATGGCTCTACTGTTGTTGATCTTAGGGTTGATGGTGGAGAAGTATTAAGACAAGGCCCACTTAAATGGCCACCAAGTTACTGTTAGAATATATATATGACACAAAAAGGAGCATCTCAAGAATCCCTATCCTCTGTAGATACAGAGATAGCTGGACTAATTGACTCTGATCTTGGACGTCAAAATTCACACATACATTTAATAGCTTCTGAAAACTTTGCATCAAAGGCTGTTATGGAGGCTTCTGGTTCAATCCTGACTAATAAATATTCTGAGGGTTTTCCTGGTAGAAGATACTACGAGGGTTGTGAAGTAGTTGATGAGATAGAACAATTAGCTATTGATAGAGCATGTGAGTTATTCGAAGCAGATCACGCTAATGTACAACCTCATTCTGGATCATCCGCAAACATGGCAGTTTATCTATCTCTCTTAGAATCCGACCCCCGCGAGCACGGAGACCAGCGCCGGCGTCGGCCCCCCGAGGCCCGCCACCAGCCAGGACCCCGAGCCCTTGAAGGCGCGGTAGCCGCCGTCCGCCTTGTCGAGAAGCAGCAGCGGCGCGGCATCTGAGAAGACCACGGCGGCGATGGACCACAGGGTCGTCAGCCCGAGACAGACCCGCACCAGCGCGAGGCTCGTGGCCGCCTCCCGGTGACCGAGCAGGGCCACCCACCGCGCCCAGCGCCCCGGGGGCGCAGCGGTCGCGCGGGACTCGTCGGTGTGCTGCACCACCCTGCCACCTCCCGCAGCAGCGGCGCCCCGTGCACCGCCTGCGTCGATGGCCGCCCGCGTAGCCGATTGCCGCCACGGCGGGGAGGCCCTGCCCCATCTGTGGCCCCCGTTGCCCTACAATGCCGCGGCCGGGTCCCGCGTGGCCCCTCCCCCTCCCTCTTCCCCATCCCGGAGCCGTCTCACCATGCAAGGCGACAAGAGCAAGTCCCTCGCCCAGATGCTGCACAAGCGCGTCAAGGCCACCCCCTCCAGTGCCGCCATCCGCCACAAGTCCGGCCCGGGCTGGAAGGACGTCTCCTGGGGCGACCTCGGCGCCCGCATGGAGCGCATCGCGTCGGGCCTGCTGACGGCGGGTGTCGAGCTGCCCGACCGCGCCGCCATCGCCATCCTCGGCAACACCAGCGCCTCGTGGATCGCCGTCGACTTCGCCGCTCTGTCGGTGTCGATGCGCACGGTGCCGGTCTACGCCACCCTGCTGCCCGCCGAGGCCGGCTACCTCCATGTCGACACCGGCGCGAAGATCGCGGTGGTCGAGAACGCCGAGCAGCTCGAGAAGGTCCGCGCCTTCCGCGACGGCTTCACCTTCTTCGAGAAGGACTTCGCCGCCGACACCGTGAAGATCGAGCACATCGTCGTGATCGACGCCACCGGTGTCGCACCGGCCGACGACTGGGAGAGCCTCGCCGAGCTCGAGCAGCGCGGGGCCGAGAAGCTGGCCGAGACCGCCGCCGAGCGGGCCCGCCGCTCCGAGGTCCAGGAGCGCGACGACACGGCCACCTACACCTACACCTCGGGCACCACCGGCCCCCCGAAGGGCGTCATCCAGACCAACGGCAACATGCTGGCGATGCTCGAGCAGGCCGACGCCACCGGCCTCATCAACGCCAACATGTCGGAGGGCGGGCTCTTCCTCTTCCTGCCCCTCGCCCACAGCTTCGGCCGCCTCATCGAGCTGGCCGGGCCCTACTTCAACGCCCCCATCGTCATCTCGAGCGTGCCCACCATCGTCGCCGACCTGACCGCGACGCGCCCCGGCTTCTTCCCGGCCGCGCCCCGGGTCTTCGAGAAGATGAAGGCGAAGATCGAGACCAAGGCCGCCGGCGCCACCGGGGTGAAGAAGAGCCTCTTCGAGTGGTCCTTCAAGGTCGGCTACGAGACCGTGCCCTACCGCTGCTCGGGCCAGCCCCTGCCCGGTCTGCTCGACCTCAAGTTCAAGATCGCCGACAAGCTGGTGCTCTCGAAGATCAAGGCTGCGCTGGGCTTCGACCGCTGCATCGCCCTGCTCTCGGGCTCGGCCCCGCTCAACGCCGAGGTCCACCGCTTCTTCCTGGCCATGGGCCTCGACCTGCTCGAAGCCTACGGCCTGACCGAGACCTGCCCGGGCCTCACGGCCAACCTCCCCGGCAAGATCAAGATCGGCACGGTGGGCATGCCCATCGGCAACATCCAGATCAAGATCGCCGAGGACGGCGAGATCCTGGCCAAGGGCGAGAACATCACCTCCGGCTACCTCAACCGCCCCGAGGCGACCGCGGACGCCTTCGACGACGAGGGCTGGTTCCACACCGGCGACCTCGGCTCGATGGACAGCGACCGCTTCGTCAAGATCACCGGGCGCAAGAAGGAGCTGATGAAGACCAGCGGCGGCAAGTACATCATGCCCGCCAAGCTGGAGGGCGCGGTCAAGCTGCTGCCCATCATCCAGGAGGCCGTGACCGTCGCCGACACGCGCAACTACGTCACCTGCATCGTCGCGGTCGACCCCGAAGAGCTCGGCGAGTGGGCCCAGCAGACGGGCAACCCCAACGACCCCCAGGCCGACGCCACCAAGGCCGCCATCCAGGCCCACCTCGACGAGGTCAACAAGGGCCTCGCGAGCTACGAGACCATCAAGTACTTCCGCGTGGTCGAGCCCATGACCACGGCCAACGGGCTGCTGACGGCCTCGCTCAAGGTCAAGCGCAAGGTCGTGCTCGAGCGCTTCGCCGACCTCATCGACGAGATGTACGACCCGTCGCTCAAGGGCAACGCCAAGCCCAGCAAGCACTGAGCGGCGCCCCCCGCTCCCGGTGCGGCCCCGGCCGCCCGGGGCTCAGCGGGGGATCTCGACCACCTTCGCGCCGGTGTGGCGGCCCTCGGGCACCACGCCGGCGCGCAGCTCTTCAGGACGGGGACTCCGCTGGCGGTACCACCGCAGCCGCACCGCGTCGGCCGCCGGAAAGTCGGCCGCGGCCTCGACAGCCGCCCAGGCGGCCAGCTCGCCGAAGGCCCCCTTGAAGTTGGGCCACGAGTAGCGGAAGAGGGCCGAGCGGAAGCGGTGGTGCTCGAAGGTGGCGGCCCGCCAGTCGCGCTCGGGGTCGAGCTGGACGTAGACAGCTCGCCAGACGCCATTCTCGCGAACGTCGACCGAGAGGGAGGCGGGGTGGGTGTGGGGGGCGACGAACATGCGCCAGCTCTGCTCAGTGCCGAGGTGGCGCTGGTAGGGCACGGCGGCGCTGAGCAGGCTGCGGCGGGCCCCGAGCCAGGTGCGCCCGAGCGAGAAGAGGCGATCCTCGAAGTCTTTCCGGTCGAGGCTGAGGCCCAGGGCCACGAGGCGGGCGTGCCAGGCGTCGAACTCGGCCTGGACCGTGGGCTCCTTCCACGCGCTGCGGTTCATGCCGCCCACCGGCGCCGGCAGGGCCGCGACACAGACCACGAGAACATGGGCGGCGACCAGGACCGCCCGGAGCTGGGGCCAGAGAGCGACAGGGCGAGACGCAGGCACGGGCAGGCCAGGTGGTAGGGTGGACGGACGCGGCGCCGGACGGCCCGGGAGCCGGCGACACCGCAGCGTGCAGCGCGGTGGACAGGGTGACGCGATGCAGGGCGGCACGATGCAGGGCGGACAGATCGCGGGACAGGTCAGCGGCGCCGACGGGCAGCGCTACCAGATCGAGTCCGAGCTGGGCCGCGGCGGCTTCGGCACGGTGTATCGCGCCCGCATGCGCGGGGCGGGCGGCTTCGAGAAGACCGTCGCCCTCAAGGTCCTCAACGCCGAGATCGCCGAAGAGCCCGGCTTTGCCGAGCGCCTCCGGGACGAGGCCCGCATCCTCGGGCTGCTCCAGCACCGGGCCATCGTGCGGGTGGACGACCTGCTGCGCCTCGACGGTGCCTGGACGGTCGTCATGGAGCTGGTCGGCGGGGTCGACCTCAAGCGGCTGCTCACGGGGGGGCCCCTGCCCGCAGGCCCGGCCCTCGAGATCGTCGAAGAGGTGGCCAGCGCCCTGGCCTGCGCCTTTGCCGCGACGGGCCCCGACGGCGAGCAGGTGCGGCTGATCCACCGCGACATCAAGCCGAGCAACGTCCACCTCACGGCCGCCGGCGAGGTCAAGGTGCTCGACTTCGGCGTGGCCCGGGCCGAGTTCCAGCACCGCGAGAGCCAGACCCGCTCGCTCTTCTTCGGCTCCATCGGCTACATGGCGCCCGAGCGCATCGACGGCATCGACACCCACGCCGGCGACGTCTACAGCCTGGGCAGCGTGCTCTGCGAGCTCATCAGCGGCGCCCCCGTGGGCCGCACCAGCGCCCACCCCGAGCGCCACGAGAGCGTGCGCACGGCGGCCCTCCAGCGCCTCTGGGACCGCTGCCCCGACACGGCCCTCTACGAGCTGGTGGCACGCTGTCTCGCCTATGACCCCGAGGCCCGGCCCTCGGCCCGCGAGCTCGCCCGCACCGCCCGCCAGCTGCGCGCCGCCCACCCCGAGCCCTGGCTGCGCGACTGGGCCGAGGCGACCGTGCCTGGCCTGCGGCGCACCCCCCGGCCGGTGTCGGCCACGACCGGCTCCGGCGCCCACGGGGCCACCTCCGCCCCCATCGACCCCTCCGCCGTCTCGGCCGCCACGGGCACGAGCCCCTCCCTCGCCCGGCCGGCCCCCGCTGCGTCGGGGCGCGCTGCCCTGGTCGGCGCGGTCGTGGCGGGCTTCGTCCTCGTGGCGGGCGTCGGCGGGCTCGCGGCGACCCTGCTGCTCGGGGGCCCCGCCGCCGCGCCCGCCCCTGCCGCGCCCACCGCCACGGCCGCGCCGCCTCCCCGGCGTGCCGCCCGCAGCCTGCTCGCCGAAGACGAGCCCCCCGCCGAGGCCGCACCGGCGCCCGCGCCCGCGCCCGCCCCGGCCCCCACCGGGGCCC
>CAXQUZ010000709.1:0-2989 GCA_964226865.1 Myxococcota bacterium
CGACGCTCTTCCGATCTCCAAGCCTCTCGCTGGTGGGTGAACGGCCTCCAATCCGCACCGAAGCGCTGCTCCGTGAGGCCCTCTGGCGGGTCGTCCATGGCCCGCACGAGGTCGGGGTGGAGGAAGCCGGAGTCAGCCAGCTGCTTCATCGTCTCCGGGGCCGACTTGAAACCGAATCGGGCTTGAAAGACCGGCGACGCAAAGAGCGCGTCGGCCTCTCCTGGCGAGCGCGTCAGCAAGCGTAGAAGTTCGGCTCGAAGCGCATCATGACGGGGTGCCTGGAGGTTCAACCAAGCTCCAGCAGCGCGATGCTGAAGCTCGTCAATCAATGTGGAGAGAGCGACATCAGATGGGCGGGCGACCGGCATCTCAAATCCGTGGCTACTGCGAAGCAAGGGCAAGGAAGGTGTAGTAGTAGGCGTCTTCGAACCAAATCTCGTCGAATTCCTTGGCTCGTCGAAGGTCGAGGACGAGGTTTGGGGTCAACCGCTGGACGGTCGATGCGGCAACTCCTGCACTGATGAATGGAGCGGCCAGGACGAGGTGGCGGAACGCCTGCTGTCCGGGGATCCCGAGCGATTTCAAGGTCTCGCGAATGGGCCGGGCGGCTCCGTAAAACGACTCCCGTTCTTGTGGCTCGGGCCACCGACCTTCGGTGTGCCGTCGCAGGAGCGCATCCATCGCGGGCTTGAGGATGCCCCGGAGCATCATCGCGTTGAGCCGTTGACCGGAAAAGTCCGGTTTCATCTCGTGAAACGCGAGATTGGGGGCGACACCGTTGTCCAGAATCGGTCGCACCAGACTTTGGACTACGCCAAGGGAGACGGACGGCGGGACGCCCCTGGACTCCAAGTCTCTTTTGAGACCCTCGAAACAGGCTCGCCAGGTTTGCTTGGAGACCAGCTCCCAAAGGAACGGGAGGTCTGCGAGCGTGTCCCAGCATGCCTGCTGGTGTGTGGACTCCAATGTGGCGATGGCCCAGGCCGCAGCATCGGGTACCGCTGCGAGGGCACACACAAGGTCCAGAGCTCCGGCTGGGACACGGGTGCCCAGCTTCAGGGCCTCATGAACCAGATGCCACTCGTCGGACCTGGGCTCCTCGGTAGCGAGGAACTGCAGACGGGTGGCAAGGCGCGCTTGGCGAGCGTCCCTCCTCAGCGGGGCTGCGATGAACCCCCCAAGCGATGGTTCATCGACCGTGTCGACCGCCTCCTCGTCACCGTGGACAATCCACAGCACCGGGCGGGACACTTGGGTGGATTCGGGATGGGTCGCCGTCACCAGCCAGGGACCGGGGACCCGAGCGTCTGGCTCGAACAGCCAGGACCGCTTTCCACCGCTGACCATCGCCGCGAGGGGGACGACCTCTTCCGGACGCGTAAGCGGCACGGCGTCGACCTGTGTCTCCCGCAGAAACTGCTCGTTTCCGGGGATGGAGCCTTCCAGTGCGACTGTGCCAGCCACCTTGTCGGGGACCACCTGGGTGTCGTACCGGGTCACCTGTAGACTCTGAGTGGGCAATCGTGTCCGGTTCTCTTCCAGGTCGACTTGAACGACTGCATCGAGGTCGCTGCTCAGGTTCAGGAGGTGCTCGATGCGCTCGCGGAAGTCGCGCATCTCCAGCACGGTCACGCCCAGGCCAGAAGGCGCCACTCGGCTACCCGCGTCCCATCTTTGGCCGCCAGAGTCCCTGAGTCTCAGGTTCACGAGCAGGTGGGGAGCACTACGGGGCAGCGAACACACTGCACGAAGCTGGCCCAGCTTCATCAACGAAACGGTGTGATTGCGCGGAAGCGGCGTACCGGTGGCGTCTTCGAATCGCTTTCGTACGATGGGCACCGGAACATCCACCGTGAGGTCTGCTCCTCCACCTCGAAAGAGGACAAACAACGGCACGGTCGCAGGCACCTGGTCGCGCCTGGGCTTGAGGCGAAGCTCCAACGGAGAGGTCTGGTGACGCTCCAGGTCAAGGTGCTCGCGTGAGCCGATCTGCTGGACGGTCCTCCCCTTCACGCTGATTCGCCCGCCCTCCTCGACAGATCCCGGAGCAAGCTCCAGCCAGAAGTCCGCGGGAAGAATCTTGGCCCAGCGAATCACATGGTCGCCGTCGCCCACTTCTGCACGGACTTGAACCCGTCCACCTGGACAGTCCGTGAGCGCCCCCCACGTACGGTCCTTCCTTCGCCACTGGAGTTCTTGCGGTCGCTTGACCAGAATCACTCCGCCATTCTTCTGAACGCGCATGGACGGCGGCCCCTTGAACAGCCGGTCTTGCCGTCCACCGAAGCTGACCACCTTGCCAGTGAGAAATGACTCGATGGTGTCGTCCTGATCGGCGCCCGGAACCACTGTGAAACGCTCACCTCCCTGGATGATGGTGGTCGCTCGGCGTAGCTTCCAGACCATCTTGTGGTCATCAAGTGGGCCGATTCGTTGGCCGTCGGAGACGATGGCGTCTTTGTCGACCACGACTCGGAGCTCGGGCTCCCGTCGTTTCGCCGAGCCTTCGCCGACCATTTGCCAGCCCTCACCGCGCTTCCGAAAGATCCATGGCTGGGGAGACAGTGCATCGCTTCCATGCACACCGGTGGCCGTGCGTGCAAAGCCTGCACGCACCGCTTGGATGGTGAGGTCGTCAGCGGTGGAGGCGGTGGTGGTCGAGAGCTGCTCCACAAGCCAGCTACTCCCATGGGCCCGCCGAACCCAGGCAACGTCCTGGTCGTAGCCGTTGGCACTCGACGCCCGCAGAAGCATCCTGGATGGCAGGGGGACGTCGTCGCTTCCGCCGAACAGCTTGTCCATCTCTTGACCGCTGATGGACGGCTTGAAAACCAGCCGACGTTCGAGCTGCCAGCTACCGGCCACCTCGGCGAGCCAGCACTCTACAGACAGGCCGTCGGCGGTCCGTTCCCCGGAACAGATCGGAAGAGCGTCGTGGAGGGAAAGAGTGTCTTAAGACGTGTAGATCTCGGTGGTCGCCGGATCATTA
>CAXQUZ010000710.1:0-14239 GCA_964226865.1 Myxococcota bacterium
GCCGGGGCCTGGCCGCGGTAGGCGCGCTCGCGGGCCTCGGCGGGCACCCCCCGGGCGGCCACGGTGAAGCGCTGGCCCGGCGGCGCCTCCGGGTCTTCGAGCACGGTCACCCCCGAGAACAGGGTCACCCGGCTGGCCGCGGCAATCCAGCCCCGGATGGCCTGGGCCACGACGCTCGGCAGCCCCGTCTGGGAGCGGGCCCGCAGCCAGGCCTCGAGCTCGTCGTGGCCGCTGCCGAGGTCGGCGGCGACCCCCTCGCGGGTGAGGCGGTGGCGGTAGAGCACGTCGCCGTCAACGTAGGGCGCGAAGCGGCAGAGGCGACCGTAGTCGGGCCCGGGCAGCGCGCCGGGCGGCAGCATCAGCTCGCGGTCGGGGGTGAGGAGGAAGCCCGGCGGTGGGGACGGCCGGGGCTGGGGCCGGCGCAGGGCGACCACCCCCTCGGCGTCGCGCTGGGCGTCGAGCACCCCGACCCGGTGGAGCAGCTGGGCGGCGGCCCGGAGCCACAGCGCCTCGCGGGCGGCCCACTTGGGGCGGCGGCCGCGGCGGGCGGTGATGGCCTGGGGCGCGCGGCGGCACAGCCAGTCGGAGAGGGCATCCAAGCCCAGCCAGCGGTCGTCGGCGATGCGCAGCAGCACGGCCGCGGCGGCGGCCACCCCCGGGTCGGGGATGAGGCCCACCGGGGTGGTGAGGGGCCGGGGCTTGCTCTCGGGGAAGCCGTGGAGCATGCCGCCCGCCGGCCGGGCGAGGCCCGTGGCCTGGGCCACGGCGAGGGCCAGCTCCCAGCGCGCGGGGTCGCCCCCCCCCAGCCGCCGGCAGAGGCGGGCCAGGTCGTCCTTGCGGAGGGCACCGGAGCGGGCGAGCCGCGGGGGCTCGTCCTCGAGGGCGGCGGCGACGATGACGGCGTCCCAGCGGGCATCGTGGGCGGGGGGCGAGGCGGTGCCCTCGGCGCTGCGGGCCAGGTCGGGGGCCAGCACATGGCCCCGCAGGGCCGGGTTCACCCGACAGACGGCGGTGTAGTAGCGGGGGTCGATGGTGGCGCCGGCCGCCGGGGCGCTGCGGGGCACGAGCAGGCCCGCGAGCAGCAGCTCTTCGCCGTCCTCGTCCACCTCGTCCCGGAAGCGCTCGGGCAGGACCTGGCCCAGGGGCGCGGCGAGCAGCAGGGCGTCGAGCAGGTCCCGCGAGACCGGGCCGAGGCGCCCGACCGCCGTCCGGAGCTGGGCGGCGTCCTCGACCGCCTCGGGCTCGAGCCACATGCGGGCGCGCACGGCGGGGGCATAGGCCGCGACCACGGCGGCCGCGCCCCGGCTGGCGTCGCCGTCGGTCACCGGTAGGCCTTGAAGTCCGCCTGGAGCCAGCAGTCGATCTCGGTGTCGGCGCCGTCGATGTCGACCCCGAAGTAGGCGAAGCCGCGGATCTCGTCCGCGCCGACGAGCGGCTGGCGGTACATCAGCCCGCCGAAGCTCACCGTGACGCGGTGGCCGGCCCACTCCTTGTCGCCCGTGAAGACCAGCCCGCCGCGGTTGTCTTCGACCCCGTAGAAGACGTCGTCATCGGAGAGGTCGAAGCTGGCGCGCAGGCCGTCGGGGGGGGTGCCCTCGATGCGCATGGCACCGGTCATCCAGGCGGTGAGGTCGGCCTGCTCGAGGCCGGGCACGCTGCAGAAGCCGTCGTCGTAGACGTTCGTGCCCGCGGCCACCGTCCACGTGCCCAGCACGTTGGGCACGTCGCCCGTGTCGCCGCCGGCGCCGTCCACGTCGCCACAGGCGTCGGCTGCTGCGGCCGCCGTGGCGCCCGTCTCGTCGGCATCCTCGCCGCCTCCGCAGCCCGCGATGGCCCAGAGGGCGAGGGCCCCCCAGCGGAGGCAGGGCACGGGCAGGGGCCGGCGGGCGGTCGGGCACGAGACAGGGGCAGTCATGGCAGCTCCAGGGCGCCGCCAGCATAGCAGCCGCGGCCGCGCCACCAAAGCCCCCGGGAGCGGCTCAGCGCCAGGGATCAGGAGGGCCGAGAACCAGCACCAGCCGGTGATTCTTGGCACGCCCCTCGGGGCTGTCGCCCTCGCTCAGGGGCTGGGTGGCGCCCCGGGAGCTGAGGGTGAAGCGCCCGGCACTGGCCCCGCTGGCGGCGGCGAGGGCGTCGCGCAGGGCGACCGCCTCGGCGAAGGCCAGCCCGTGGCGGTCGGGGTGGAGGCGCGCGAGGTTGCGGCCCACGGGCCCGTCGTGCATGTGGCCCACGAGCCAGACGTGCAGCTCGGGGTGGAGGCGCAGGGCCGTGCCCACCAGGTCGATGACGAAGGCCGCCTCTCCGCGCACGACCAGCTCGGTGGGCGGGAAGAGCAGCTCGCCGGGCAGCACCAGCATGACCCGGGGCCCCTCGCGGAGCACCTCGACCTCGCTGCCGGAGAAGGCCTGGAGCAGCTCGGTGTAGACCGGCGGCGGCGGGCTGTCTTCGCTGCAGCGGTCGCTGCGGTCGCGCACCTCGTCGAGGCGCACCTTGCAGGCCGCCACCTCGCGCTCGAGCTGGTCGACGACCGCCTTGGGCACCCGCAGGGCACGGGCCGGCGCCGGGGCCACCAGGGCCAGGCTGGCCGCCACCCAGAGCGCGCCGGCTGCGCGGCCGCCGCTCATGGCTGGGCCGCCAGCTCGTGCCACACCTGGGGCTCGAGGCACCAGTCGGTGTGGCCCTGGCTGCGGGGGTTCGCCCGCCCACGACCGGCCCCCCGTGCCCGCAGCCAGCGCCGGGCCCAGACCCGCAGCGGCTCGGGGAAGCGCGGGATCCAGCGCCCGTCCTTGCGGGCGAGGGCGTGGATCATCCACTGGAGGTGGTCGGGGTGGGCCTCGATGGTCTGGCCGATGTGGGGGCCCTCGGTGAACACGGGCACCCCGGCGCTGCCCATCTTCACGAAGCCCGCGTCGGGCGGGGGCGAGACGGCGTCGGCCCAGTCGATGAAGGCCTCGATCTCGTCCGGGGCCCCCTGGCGCTTGGCCAGCTCGACGAGGGCGCGGCCACAGGCCTCGGCGTCGTGGCTGGCGCGGTGGGCGTTGTCGAGGGGCACGCCGAGGGCCGCACAGACCGACTCGAGGCGGTGGGAGCGCAGCTCGGGCATGAGCCGCTGGGAGAGCGGCAGGGTGTCGACCTCGGCCCGGGTGGCCGGGAAGAAGCTGCCGGCGCGCTCGAACTCGACCCGCATGAAGTTCAGGTCGAAGCCGAGGTTGTGGGCGATGAGCACGGCGCCCTTGAGCACGGCCGACATCTTGTGGGCCAGGGCGTCGAAGGTGGGGGCGTCGGCCACATCGTCGTCGGTGATGCCCGAGATCTTGGAGGCCGCCCGGGGAATGGGCCGCTCGGGGTTGATGAACCACTGGTGGTGGACCACCCGGCGCACCGTGCCCCCGGCCCCCACGTGCAGCTCGACCGCGCCGAACTCGATGACGCGGTCGCCGTCGAAGGGCGACAGGCCCGTGGTCTCGGTGTCGAAGGCGACCAGTCGGCAGTCCCGCCAGCGCATGGGCTCAGCTCCGGCTCAAGAGGGGGAGGACGGCGGCCTGGGCAGCCGCCTCGGCGGCCGCACGGTGGCGCCGCCACTCGTCGTGGGCGCCCGGGCCCACCCGGTTCGCCACGCCCAGCACCGCCACGAAGGGCACGCCTGCCGCCGCGCAGGCATGGGCCGCACTGTAGGCCTCCATGTGCTCCAGATCCCAGTCCTCGCCGAGGACGGCCGCCACGGCAGGATCCGTGGTGATGGCCGCCAGGGTCAGCACCCGGGCGCCCGGGGCATCGACCGCCCCGGCCAGGGCGGGATCCGCGGCCAGGACCGGCGGCGGGAGGGGCACATAGCCCCGACCGACCGCCGCACCGGCGTCGCCCGTGCCGAGGGCCGAGGCCACCCGGACCGCGCCGACCGGCACGGCGCCATAGGCCCCACATGACCCCACGAGAATGACCGAATCTGGGGCATTCTCAACAATCAGGCGCGCCATGCTCGCGGCCGCCCGCACGGGGCCGACCCCGAGGGCCCGCCCCGGCAGCTCGCCGAGCTCGGCAGCGACGGCGGCGACCACCAGCGGCATCAGCTGTCGCTCTTGGCCGCCCGGCGGGCCGCAGCCCCCCCGCGGCGCCGGCGGCTGGACGCGGAGGGCGCCGGCTCGGGCTCGGGCTCGGGCGCCTCGGCCTCCTCGGGCTCGTCCTTGGGCGCGAAGAACTTGACCCCGCCGTAGGCGATGGCGGCCACGGCCCCCCAGCCCAGCAGGGCGGCGGGCGCGAGGGCCCAGGCCACCTGGTCGAAGTCGTCCAGCGGGGTGACCCCGTCGCGCAGGAACACGCCCCACAGCGCGAGGAAGGCCAGATCGCTGGCCGCCCGCTCGGCGTTGTCGCGCACCTCGTAGAAGAGGCCCACGAGGGTCACGAGCACCACCAGCCCCCAGGTCAGGGCCGCGGGGGGAGGCGCCGGAACAACCTCGAGCACGAGCTTCTCGACCGCCTTGCCCTGCCAATTGGTCACGGTCACGGTGGTCTTGCCCGCGCCCTTGAGGTCGGCGCGGTCCTGGATGTCTTCGCCCCACTTGCCCGGCCGCCGGCGCCCGGACTCGGAGATGCCCTCGCCGCCGTTGAGGTCGATGTCGGGCCCGCCGCCGGCCGACTCGCGCTGCATGGTGCCGTCGGCGGCGTCCTCCCAGCCGTCGCCCTGGAAGTTCAGGTAGTAGACCGTCTTCTCGGCGCCCGGCTCCTTGAGCTCTTCCTCGGAGAGCTCGGAGAGCTGGGCCGTGATCATCACGGAGTGGCCCTCGGGCACGTCGAGCTCGACCTTCTGATCGATGCCCGAGACCTCGGCCGTGTCGACCACCGCGCCCGGGTTGAGCACGGCGTGGGCGACGTAGGCCGGGCTGGCGGCGGCCAGCAGCATGAAGGGGATGAGAACGGGGGTCATGGCGTTCAGATCGCGCAGGCGCTTGACCAGGGAGCCAAGGGTCAGCAGCGAGACGCCGGCGATCACCAGAGCGGCGAGCACGGGCCCTCCAGGGGGCGAGACACGGGACGAGATGCGGGGCGCGCGGCGCGCCTGGGCCGGGGCCCCCCGCTGCCGGAGCAGCAGGCGCGGCCACTGGCGCACCCAGGCCTGCCACCGTCCACGGCAGGGACGCGGGGCCCTAACCAGCCGTCCGGGGCCGCGGGACGCCCCGACCGGGCAGCTTGGCGACAAGCTGGCACGCGCCCACCGCCAGGAGGCCGGGGCCCCCCGGGCGCATCAGGTGGGCGCGGTGGCGGCGTCGGGCCCGAAGACATCGACCAGCGACAGCGTCTGGACCGGTCCGAGGGGCGCGAATGCGGCCGGGTCCATGCGCGAGAGATCGCCCACCACGACGACCAGCACGGGGCCCAGGGGCAGACCCGCCGCGTGGTCGGCCAGGGCGTCGGCGGGGGCCTGCGCGAGCCAGGCGCGCCAGTCCGGGCGGGGGTCGGCGGCGTGGCCCAGCCGGCCCCAGCCCCGCACCGCCCCCGGCACGCTCCGGAAGGCCAGCCGCTCGGCCCCGAGCTGGTGGGCGAGCCGCGCCCGGGCCCGGTCGACCCGGGCGGCGCTGCCCACCAGATCCGGCAGCCCGTCCCGCAGCAGCCGCACCAGCTCCCGGGCGGCCTCGGCGGCCCGGGGCGGCTCGGTCGAGGCCGAGCCCCAGAGCAGGTCGTCGTCGCCGTGGCGGGCGCCCCGGGAGAGGCCGCCGCCCGTGCTGTAGGCGAGGGCCCGCGCCTCTCGCAGCTCTTGGAAGATCAGGCTGCCCGGTCCGGAGAGGCCCGCGCTGAGCCAGGCCCCGGCCACGGTGGTGCCCGGCCGGCGCGGCCCGGCGCAGCGATAGACCGTCACGCTGGCCTGGGCCCCGGCGTGGTGCAGCAGGTAGACCCCACCGGGCCAGGCCCGGGCCCGCGTCCAGGGCGGCAGGGGCGCGGGCGGCGCGGTGCGGCCTCCGGGGGCGAAGAAGGCGGCCCGGGGGCCGGGCCCCACCGGTCCGGTCACCAGCTGGTCGCGGTCGAGGGCGAGCAGCCGCTGGCCCCGGGCGCCGAGCGGGGCCTCGACCATGCCCGCGAGCAGTGCGGGGCCCGGGGTGCGGGCGAGCATGCCGCTGCGCGCACCGTAGAGCACGAAGCCCCGGGCGGCCCGGACCCGGGCGTCGCGGGTGGCCCGGCGCTCGCGCCGGCTGGCGAGCAGATCGGCCAGCTCGCGGGCGCGGGCGTCTGCGTCCAGCACGGGAGAGACCAGACGCTCCCGCACCAGCGCCGCGGCGGCCCCGAGCTGGTCGCCCGGCCCCGCCAGCCAGAGCACCGTCGCGTCCCGCTGGACCGACATGCCCGTGCGCACCCCCATGCCGTGGAGCGCGAGGGCCAGCGCCGCCGGGCTGCGGCCCGCCACCCCGGCCAGCGCCACCAGGCGGGCCTCGGTGGCCGCGAGCAGATCGTGCTCCTGGCCGTGATCCCAGACAATCTGGAGCTGGGCCAGGCCCGAGTAGGGGTTGGCGTTCGAGATCGTGAGGCCCCACGGCTGGGCGCGGCGCTGGTAGTCGCGGCCCGCGGTGAGCACCCGGGGCGGCCGCGGCGGCGCCGGCATGGCCAGCACGGCGTCGAGGAAGGGGCTGGTCGCGTCGGTCTCGATCGGCCGCGGCGCCGGCGGCAGCCCCTCGATGGCGGGCAGCACCGGCACGCCCGGGTGGCGGCAGACCCGCACCCGATCGGGCCCCAGCCACCGGGCCGCCGCCTGGGCGATCTCGTCCACCCCCACCGCCCGCACCCGCGCCTCGGCCGCCCGGGCCTCGGCCGGGCTGCGGCCCGCCACGATGGCCCGCGTCATCCAGGCCCCGCGGCCCGCGTTGGTCTCGAGGCGCTGGAGCTCGGCGACCGAGAAGGAGGTGTGGACAGCGGCCAGCACGGCGGGGTCGACCGCGCCCCGGGCCAGGGCCGCCACCTCCGCGAGGAGCAGCGCCGCCGCGTCGTCGTGGGACTGGCCCTCGCGGGGGTTGGCCCAGACCACGAACTGGCCGCCCTCGCCGCGGTGGCTCGACCAGGCCCCGCCGCCCCGGATGCGCCGGGTCTGGACGAGGGCCTGGTCGATGCGGCCGGTGCGCCCGTTCGAGAGCAGCAGCTCGGCCATGCGCAGGGCCGGGGCGTCGGGGTGGTCCCGGGGCACCGTGCGCCAGCCGATGTGGACGGCGCCCTGGCCGTGGTGGACGAGGGAGAGCCGGGCCTCCCCTGCCAGCGCTGGGGGGGACGGCCGGGGCGCCCGGGTCGCGGGCCCGGCGGTCCAGCCCCGGGGCAGCCGCCCGAGGGTGTCGGCCAGCAGGGCGAGGGCCTCGTCGACAGCCACGTCTCCGGCCAGCACCACGGCCATGTTCTCGGGCACCATCCACCGCGCGACGAAGTCCTCCATGGCCCGCACGCTGGGGCTCGCGAGGTGGGCGAGCTCGCCGAGCACGGGCCGGCCGTAGGGGTGGTCGCCCCAGAGCCCCCGGGCCAGGGCCGCCTTCGAGGCCCGCCCCGCCTGGTCGAGGGCCCGGGACTTCTCCTCGCAGATGGTGCGCACCTCGGTCGAGAAGGCGCGAAACACCGGTGCGCTGAAGCGGTCCTGCTCGAGCCGGGCCCAGCGCGGCAGCATCTCGGCCGGCATGTCGACGAAGACGTTGATGCGCTCGTGGCTGGTGGTGGCGTTGAGGCCCCGGCCGCCCATGCGCGCCCAGGCGAGCTTGAGCTCGTTGGGGATGGCGTGGGGCTGGGCCGCCAGCTCGGCCGCCTCGATCTCGGCCCGCAGCCGCGCCCGGGCGGCCGGGTCGCGCGTCTGGCGGAGGGCCTCGAAGCGGTCGGCGACGACGGCGAGGTGGGGGGCCTCGGCGGCGTGGTCGCGGGTGCCCAGGCGGCGCGTGCCCTTGTTGGCGAGCATGTGCTCGAGGTAGTGGGCAACCCCCGTGGCGTCGGCCGGGTCCTCGGCCGCGCCGGCCCGCACCACGACGCTCGCCCACACCCGGGGCTCGTCCCGATCGACGCTGATCCACACGGCCATGCCATTGTCGAGAACATGCACGACGGGGTCGATGCCACCCGGTGCAGGCGGAGAGCAGGCGGCAGCAGCAGCGCTGGAGGACGGGCCGGAGACGGGGTCGGGCATGCGCCGACTGTACCATTGCCCCGCGGGGCCCCGGTCCTCGCCCCCTGCCCTGTCCCACCGCCCTCCAGGTCCTGGTGTGCCGATGCGTGGTCCCCTGCCCCGTTCCCTTCTGGTCCCGCGGGGCTCCGCCGCCGTCCTGCTGCTCCTCGGGGGCCTCGTCCTCGGCTGTGCCAAGCCCACCGCCCCGGCACCGGCACCGGCCGCAGCACCCGCGCCCGCACCGCCGCCGGCCCCCGCACCGCCCGCCGATCCCCTCGCCGCCCCGGCTGCCGTGCCCGCCGGGCTCTCCCTGCCCCCCCTGGCGGGCGCCACGACGGGCCTCGACCTCGAGAAGCTCGCCACCACCTCCACCCGCTTCCGCATCGAGGCCGACGTGGCCATGTTCGGCGCCACGGATCCGGCGGTGGCCAGGGCCCTGCAGGACGGCATGGCCCGGGATCCCCGCTGGCGGGTGGGCCTCTGGGAGGGCCAGCCCGTGGCCTGGGAGCGGGTGCGGACGGGCGAGCGCTGGACCGTGCCGGCCGGGGGCTACCACCGGCGGGGCGCGACCGGCGCCACCTGGCGGGCCCAGCTCCGCTTCGCCTCCCGGCCCGCCGACCACCCCTGGTCCACCAGCAGCCTCGTGGGCCGCAACGCCCCCCTCGACACCGTGCTCACGGTCGCCGCCTGGCGGCCCGAGGGCCCCGACTGGTCCGGCCAGCAGGCCGCGGCCCTGGCCATCGACGGCCCCGGGGTCTCGCTCGAGATCCACGAGCTGGCCCCCGAGCTGGGCCTCCAGGAGACCGCCCGGCTGCTGCGGGTGCTCACCGTGCGGGTGGCAGGGGTGGCCGAGCTGGCGGGCCGCGGCGACCTGCCCGCGAGCCGCCGGGCCTTCCAGCCCACGGGCGAGCCGGCCCTCGTGCCCGCCTCCCTCTCGCTGGTGCGCGACGGCGACCGCTTCGCCCTCGAGGCCCGGGCCAACGCCGGGGCACCAGGCTGGGTCTTCCTGCGGGTGCTCGACCCGCAGGGGAAGCCCTGGAACGACGCAGAGGTCGGCATTCTCAGCGCAGAGCGCCCGGGCTGGGACGCGAGCCCCGACGTCCAGTTCTGGGTCCAGAGCGCGCTGCCCGCCGGCCCCGGCGCCCCCGCGAGCGGCACCGCCGAGCTGTGGTTCCGTCCCGACGACGGCGGGGCCCTGCGCCGGATCGCAAGGGCACCCTTCGGGGCCGCGCCCGCCGGGGGCTGAGCCGCGGCATGACCCAGACGGGGCGGCGGCCCTGCCACACGGGGGATACACCCCGTCCACCAGCGGCCGCGAACCCGCGGGGCGGTCCGTCCCGTCCCCCGGTGCATGCCCTCTGCAAGACCGAGGCCGCCCCGGGCGTAGCCTCCCCACGCTCCCGGAGTGCCCATGCCCCGCCCGTCCCGTCGCTGGCTCCGCCTCGCCTCCCTCGTGGCCCTCATCGTCGGCCTGCTCGGCACAGTCGCGGGCCCGGCCCTCGGCGCTGCCCTGCCCGATCTGTCCGGGGCCGCCGACCGCCCCGTGGTCATCGTGCCCATCGACGGCACCATCGACCTCGGCCTCGCGCCCTTCGTCCAGCGGGCCATCGACGAACACCCCGACGCCGCCGCCATCGTCCTCGACGTCGACACCTTCGGCGGCCGGGTCGACGCCGCCGTCCAGATCCGCGACAGCCTGCTGGCGACCGACATCCCCACGGTGGCCTTCGTGAACCGCCGGGCCATCTCTGCCGGCGCCCTCATCAGCCTCGCCACCGACACCATCATCTTCACCCCCGGCGCCACCATGGGCGCCGCCACCCCCATCACCCTCGAGGGCGGCGAGGCGGCCCCGGTCGAAGAGAAGATGGTCAGCTACATGCGCTCCGAGATGCGCGCGACCGCCGAGGCCACCGACCGGGACGGCGACATCGCCGAGGCCATGGTCGACGCCAGCATCGAGGTCGAGGGCATCAGCGAGGCGGGCAAGCTGCTGACCCTCACGACCGACAACGCCGTGTCTGCCGGGGTTGCCGACGGGGTCGCCGACTCGCTGGGCGCCGCCCTCGACGAGCTGGGCCTGGCGACCGCCGAGCGCATCTCGGTCGAGGCGAGCTGGGCCGAGTCCCTGGCCCGCCTCCTCACCCAGCCCGAGCTCGCCGGCATGCTCATGTCGCTGGGCTTCCTCGGCATCATGATCGAGCTCTACTCGCCCGGCTTCGGCCTGCCCGGCGCCGTCGGCGTGACCAGCCTCGTGCTCTTCTTCTTCGGCCACATGACCGTCCACCTCGCCGGCTGGGAAGAGCTCATCCTCCTGCTGGCCGGGCTCGTCGCCCTGGGCCTCGAGGCCTTCGTCATCCCGGGCTTCGGCATCGCCGGGGTCTCGGGCATCCTGCTCGTGCTCGCCGCCCTGACCCTCGCCCTCATCGGCGCCCCCCTCGAGCTGGCCTGGGATCTGGGCCTCTTCACCGACGCCCTGGGCCGGGTCATCGTGTTCCTCGGCGGCGCCGCCGCGGTCATGACCGGCCTGATGTTCGTGCTGCCCCAGCGCAAGCTGCCCAGCTGGCTCGTGCTCGACACCCGGCTCGACGACAACGCCCCGGGCACCATCTCCGCCCAGGCCGGCTCGGCCGAGGACCACGGCCCCCGGGCCGAGCTGCTCCACCGCGAGGGCATCGCCCACACCGACCTGCGGCTGTCGGGCAAGGCCGTCTTCGACGGGCTGGTCGTCGATGTCGTCAGCCAGCACGAGTACATCGACCGCGGCACCCCCGTCCGCGTGGTCGAGCTCGAGGGCATGCGGGTGGTGGTCGCCCGCATCGCCTGAGCCCCCGCCCCCTCTGTGTTTCTCTCTCTTGTCTCTCCTCCCCTGTCCGGAGCGCGCCCCATGGGTCCCGTCGTCGCAGTTGGCCTCCTCTCTCTCATCGGCTTCTTCGTCCTGCTCTACTTCGTGCCCGTGGGCCTCTGGGTCGCGGCCCTGGCCAGCGGCGCCGGCGTCGGCATCTTCCAGCTCATCGCCATGCGGCTGCGGCGGGTGCCCCCGGCCCTCATCGTCAACGCCCGCATCAGCGCCGTGAAGGCCAACCTCGACATCAAGCCCGACCGCCTCGAGGCCCACTACCTGGCCGGCGGCAACGTGGTGGCCGTTGTCAACGCCCTCATCTCGGCCGACAAGGCCGGCATCAAGCTCGCCTTCGACCGGGCCGCCGCCATCGACCTCGCCGGGCGCGACGTGCTCGAGGCCGTCAAGATGAGCGTCAACCCCAAGGTCATCCAGACCCCCAAGGTGGCCGCCATGGCCGGCGACGGCATCCAGCTCGTCGCCCTCTCGCGCATCACCCTGCGGGCCAACATCGAGCGCCTGGTCGGTGGCGCCGGCGAGGAGACCATCCTGGCCCGGGTCGGCGAGGGCATCGTCACGACCATCGGCTCGTCCGCCAGCCACCGCGAGGTGCTCGAGAACCCCGACCGCATCTCGCGCATGGTCATGAGCAAGGGCCTCGACGCCGGCACGGCCTTCGAGATCCTCTCCATCGACATCGCCGACGTGGACGTGGGCGCCAACATCGGCGCCAAGCTGCAGATCGAGCAGGCCGAGGCCGACAAGAACATCGCCCAGGCCAAGGCCGAGTCCCGGCGCGCGATGGCCGTCGCCGAGGAGCAGGAGAACCGCGCCCGCTACCAGGAGGCCCTCGCCAAGGTCCAGGAGGCCGAGGCCCAGGTGCCGCTGGCCATGGCCGACGCGCTGCGCCAGGGCAACATCGGGGTGATGGACTACCTGAACCTCAAGAACGTCGTGGCCGACACCCAGATGCGCTCCCAGCTGGGCAAGATGGCCGACGACGAGCGGGGCTCCTGAGTGGGCTCCCGGCGCCGCCCCCTGCTGCCCCGGGCCCGCTAGCCCCTGCTGCGGCGGGTGCTGCTGAGCGAGGTCCTCGGCCCGCCCCGCAGCCGCGCCCCCGCGCGGCCCGGTCCCCACCGGCCGCCGCCCCCCGCCTCCCCGCCGGTCGCTGCCCCTGCCGCCCCCTCCCCTCCCGACGACACGGACTGAGGCATGGACGAGGAACTCCTCGAGAACATCTTCAAATTCGTGATGTTCGCCCTGTGGGTGGGCTGGCGGGTGCGCAAGGCCCAGAAGGAGAAGGCCGAGCGGGCAGGCCCGGCCCCCGCTCCGGCCCCGGCGCCCATCCAGCGCCGCACGGCCCCCGCCCCGGCACCCGCCCCGGCCGGCAACGCGGCCGAGGTGGCCCGCTGGGTCGCCACCCTCACCCGCCTCGAGGCCCGCATGGTCGAGCTCGAGGCCCAGCGCGCCACCCTCGAGGCCGCCGTCTGGAAGCTCGGCGCCCGGGCCCGGCTCTTCCGCAGCCTCTACGACACCCGCGTCGCCCCGCCCCTCGACGCCGCCGCGACCATGCTCGTCGGCCTGCGCCGCGAGCTCGGCGCCGCGGGCGCCCAGGCGGTCAGCAACCGCATGCGCCTGGATCCCGACATCCAGCGCGGCATCTCCGACATGGCCCGGGCCGACCGCGAGCTCGGGGTGCTGGTCCAGCTCGCCGAGATGCGCACCGATGCCGAGCTCGGGCCGATGCTCGCCGACGCCGACGCCATCGCCGCGCGGCTGCTGGGCCCCGTCCAGCAGTTCTGCGACGCCCAAGACATCGACTTCCCGAGCATGGAGGTCGTCACGGCCCCGGGCACGGGGGGCGAGTCGGTCTGGATGGGCCTGCTTCCCGACGATCATCCGCTGGTCGTCGTTCCCGACGACTTTGGCGACGACCTCTTCCGCTGGCCCAGCATCGCCCACGAGATCGGCCACGTGCTCTGGTGGAAGGTGCCCGGCTTCGCCGACGAGCTGCGGGCGGTCGCGGGGGTGGGCACCAGCGCCCGCCTCTTCCGCCGCGAGCGCGGCCCGCTCCTCGGCAACCTCGAGCAGCCCCTGGCCGCCTGGCTGCCCGAGCTGGTCGCCGACGCCTTCACCGTGCTCTTCCTCGGGCCGGCCGCCCTCTACGGCTTCACCCACGTCTTCGCCCGTCCCGACCAGCCCCGGGCCGTGCTCCAGGCCCACGACGACGGCCGGGGCCGCTACGAGGAACACCCCCCGGCCCACCTCCGGGTGCGCCTCGCGGCCGGGCTGCTCGACCACCTCGGCTTCGAGACCCGCACCCGCGGCGAGGTGGCCCGCTGGGACGAGCTCCACGGCTTCGACGAGAACGCCGGTGCCGAGGGCGCCGTGCTGCCCCTCTTCCTGCCGGTGGACGGGGGCCAGGACGCCGCGGTGTCGGTCGAGCTCTTCGTGGCCCACACCCTGCCGATGATGATCCGGCTGGTCGAGACCCAGTACGACGCGCTGTCGGGCTTTGCGCCCACCAGCGTGCCGGGCCTCGAGATGACCCCGGGCTTCTGGCAGAAGGTGGAGCGCCGGGCCGTGGACCTGCACGAGGGGGTGCCCTTCCGCGACGCCGCCGACGTGGTCCTCGCCGCGGCCATCGTGGCCCGCCACCGCAACCCCGGCGATGCCGACATCGTCGAGAGCAACCTCCGCCAAGCCATCCTCGGCAAAGACACGGGCGTCGCCGACCGGGCCGAGCGCCGCCTCGCCGCCCGCCGCCGGGCCGCCGCCGGAGACTCGCTCGCCGCGGCCGTGCGGGACGCCATCGTGCTCGGCGAGGTGCTGCCCCGGCGCAGCCCCGGCCAGCCCCCGGTCCCCCGCCTGTTTCGCTGAGCCCGCGGGCCTTCAGCGGGCGGCCGCCTCGTCGGGGGCGGCCTCGGCCACGGGGCCGTAGTCGTAGAACTGGCGGCACCAGGCCCGGAAGGGACCGATGGGGCCGTCGCCGTCCGCCAGCCGGGGCGGGTGGACGTAGACCTTGCGCTCCCAGATGTCCCAGTCCTGCTGGACGTCATGCTCGTACTGGCGCATGGTCTCGGCGCAGGCGATGGGCAAGACCAGCCACCGGTGCTACTCGGGCGGTTTACTTCAACGATCTCACGTTTGATATCGACGGGAAGGGGGAAGGAATTACGGCGCGGGCCGATATCATCAACTCGGTTGATATGTCTTGGGCATTCCAAGTGTTCTCTGGTGCTTACCGTGATTACTGCCGAAACACGATGGTATTTGGC
>CAXQUZ010000711.1:0-11178 GCA_964226865.1 Myxococcota bacterium
TCGCGGTCGCCAAGAACATGACCTTCGAGAGGTCGAACGGCATGTCGAGGTAGTGGTCGAGGAACGCGTGGTTTTGCTCGGGATCGAGCACCTCCAGCAGCGCGGAGCTGGGGTCGCCGCGGAAGTCGCTGCCGAGCTTGTCGACCTCGTCGAGCAGGATGACCGGGTCCATGACCCCGGCCCGCCGCAGCCCCTCGATGACCCGGCCGGGCCGGGCGCCGACGTAGGTGCGCCGGTGGCCGCGGATCTCGGCCTCGTCCCGCACGCCGCCGAGGGCGATGCGCACGAGCTCCCGGCCGGTGGCCTCGGCGATGGCGGTCGCCACGCTGGTCTTGCCCACCCCCGGCGGGCCCACCAGCAGCAGCACGTCGGCCCGGCCCGCACCGGCGAGCTGGCGCACGGCGAGGTGCTCGACCACCTGCTTCTTCACGTCCTCGAGGCCGTAGTGGCTGCGGTCGAGGCTCTGCTCGAGGCGGTCGAGGTCGGCGTCCTCCCGGGCGCTCTCCTTGCCGAAGGGCAGGGCGTCGATCCACTCGAGCCAGTCGATGGCCACGGTGCGCTCCGGGGCGCCCTCGCGCAGCCGCTCGAGCCGCTGGAGCTCGCGGTCCACGACCGTGCGCACCTCGGGGGGCAGCGCGGCGGCGGCGAGGCGCTCGTGGAGGTCGCCCACGGCGGCGTCGCCCTCGCCGAGCTCGTCCTGGATGGCCTTGAGCTGCTGGCGCAGCAGGGCCTCCTTGCGCATGCCCTGGGTCTCGCTCGAGATGCGTGCCTTCACGGCCTTCTCGGCTTCGATCTCCTCGCGGCGGGGGGCGACCCGGCGGGCCAGGCGCTCTCCCCGGGCGATGGGATCGACCGTCAGCAGCTGGTCCCGGCGCCAGTCGGCCGGTGCGCCGATGAGGCTGGCGATGGCGTCCACCCAGAGCGCGGGCGGCAGCGGTGCCTCGGCGGCGATGCGCAGGGGATGGGGGCTGTCGAGCTGGAGGGCGAGCTCGCGCACCTCGCCGCGCAGGGCCCGCAGGAGCCCGGTGGCCGTGGCGTCGTCGAGGGGCCACGGGGCCCGCAGGGGGGTGTAGCTGGCCTCGAGGCCGCCGGCCGCGCTCTGGACGTCGTCGAGCTGGACCCGGGAGAGGCCCGAGACGACGACGAAGGGCGGGCGGCCCTGGGGCTGGCCGGCGTCGATGACCCGGGCGAGCACGGCGACGGGCAGCAGATCCGAGGGCACGGGGTGGTCGGAGGGCTCGCGCTGGACGGCGACGAGCACGAGGCCGTCGTCCGGGCCGTCGTCGGTGGAGACGCCGGCGCTGCGCACGGCGGAGAGGGAGCCCGGGCGCCCGATGCTCAGCGGCCCGACCCCACCGGGGAGCACGACCCCCTGGCGGAGGGGCAGCACGGGCAGGCGCGCGGGAAGGTGCTCGGGCACGGTGAAGTCGATGCGGGTGACGCTGGTGTTGTCGGACGAGGAGGAAGCAGACACACGGGCTCCATGCCGGCGGGGTGCGCCGGTGCAGGACGCCGCCCCCGGACGGGGACGGACGCGAGGGGACCGCCGCGCGCGCCGGAGGGCCGGCGGGCACGAGGGCGACAAGGACGCGGCGGGGGCAGGGGCCTCCGCCGACCGGGCCAGCGCGCCAGGGCGCCGGCCGCTCCGGCATGTGGGCCGGAGACGCGGGAAGGGTCATCACCGTCCGGCCGCCGTCAAGGTCTGTGGGCGGCGACCGGGGCGGCGCCGCCTGTGCTACCAATGGAGGCGACGTCCGGGGACTGCCTGCCAGAGGGCATCCTGGGGAATGTGAACCAGGAAGCCCTCCATGTGCCCCATGTCGACATGCGCCGTGCTCATGCCGGCCCGCAACGAGGCCCCGCGCCTCGGTGCCGTGCTCGCGGCGGTCGGCCAGGCCCTGCCCGGGGTGCCCGTCTTCGTGGTCGACGGCCACAGCACGGACGCGACCGTCGCCGTGGCCCAGGCCGCCGGTGCGACGGTGCTGGCCCAGCAGGGCGCGGGCTACGCCGGGGCCCTCACCACGGGCTACCGCCACCTCGCCGCGGCGGGCCACCGCTGTGTGCTGACCCTCGACGCCGACGGCCAGCACCCCCCCGGGGCCGCCCCGAGCTGTTGCTGCGGGCCGCCGAGGGCTGGGACTGGGTCGTCGCCAGCCGCCACGGCACCCAGAGCCCCGCGCCCATGCGGAACCGGGTGGCCCACGCCCTGCTGGCCGAGGCCGTGCGGATCTGTGCCGGACGGCGCCCCGGCGACCCCACGAGCGGCTTCCACGTGCTCCAGGGGGCGGCCCTCGCCCGCTTCCCGGACTGGCTCTCGGAAGGGGTGGCCGACGCGAACCTGCGCGCCCGGGCCTACCGGGCGGGGCTGCGGGTGGTCGAGGTGCCCGTCCACATGCCCGGTCGGGCGGGCGGCCTCTCCATGCACGCCGGGGTCCAGGGCTGGCGCAACGGCCTCCAGAGCCTCGCCGCCGTCGCCCGGGCCCGCCGCGAGGGGCGCCCATGAGCCTCGGCGTGGTCATCATCGCCGGCGGCGAGGGCCAGCGGCTGCGGTCGGTCACCGGTGCGCTGCCCAAGGCCCTCGCCCCCCTCGCGGGCGCGACCCTGCTCGACCACCAGCTCGCCCGCTGCGCGCCCCTCGGGGCCACCGAGACGGTGGTGCTGACCTGTGCGGGCCGCGGCCACGGCGCCATCGTCGAGCACGTCGGCGACCGGGCCCAGGTGCGCTGTGAGCCCCGGCCCCTGGGCACGGCGGGCGGGCTGCGGCTGCTGCCGGCGGGGCCCACGCGCTGGCTGGTGGTCAACATCGACCACATCAGCGACGTCGACCGCGGCGCGCTGGTGGAGGCGGCCCGAGCGCCCGTGACGGCGGTGCTCTGGCGGGCGCCCGTGCCCATCGACGAGGGGGTGGTCGAGCTGGGCCCGGGCCCGGACGGCGGCCAGCGCCTCGTCGGCTGGCAGGAGCGCCCCGTGCTGCGGCTGCCGGTCACGACGGGCCTCTACGTGTTCTCGGCGGCGGCCCTCGCGGCGGCCCGGGGCCCGGCGCCCCTCGACATGCCCGAGCTGGTGATGGCCCACGCCCCCGCCGGGGTCCACGTCCACATGCACACGGGCTTCTGGATCGACGCGGGCACCCCCCGGCGCCTCGCCCAGGCCGACGCCTGGCTCTCGGCGCAGGCCGCCCCCGGCTGACGACGGTCGTCGACGGCCGTCACCCCGTCGGTCAGTCCACACCCTGGTGGATCAGCAGCTTGCGCATGGCACGGGCCTTGCTCAGGAGGCGGGCGCAACCTGCCAACTGGAGGCAACCATGAGCAGCCTGAACCGTGTCATCCTCTGCGGCCACCTCGGCGCCGCGCCCGAGCTCCGCACCACCGCGGGCGGCCGCCAGCTCTGCAAGCTGCGGCTCGCGACCGACCGGCACACCAAGACCGAGGAGGGGTGGACCCAGGTCACCGACTGGCACCGCATCACCCTCTGGGAGAACGAGGCCGAGCGCGCCGCCCGCCTGCTGATGAAGGGCTCGCTGGTCGCCGTCGAGGGGCGGCTCCACACCGAGAGCTGGACCGACAAGGAGGGCGGCCGCCGGAGCAAGCTCGTCGTGATCGGCCAGCGCTTCCAGCACCTCGCCAAGCCCCGCAACAGCAACACCAGCGCCGCGGCCCCGGCCCGCAGCCCCGAGCGCACCCACCCCGCCTTCGCCGCCGAGGCCGAAGACACCGCCGCGTCGATTCCCTTCTAGGCCCCCGGGCCCCCACCCTGCGCCCCGTCCCCCGGTCCTCCCGGCGGGCGGGGCGCGCCGCTCTTGCGGATCCGGGCGTCGCGGCGGGCGCCCCCGGCCAGCACCAGGGCCGTGAGGGGCAGCAGCAGCGGCAGCGCCAGCACCGAGTCCTCAGAGCCGACCAGGGGCAGCTCGTGGTCGGAGAGGCTGAGCGGAAAGAAGAGCGCGTAGCCGACGCCCTGGTGGTCCTGGAGGGTGTCGAGGGCGAGGTGGAGGGCCATGCCCAGCAGCAGCGAGGCGAAGCTGCGCCAGCGCTGGCGGGCGACGGCGAGCTGGGCCAGGGCCACCGAGGCCAGCACCATGCCGACGGGCAGGTGGAGCGGCATGAACAGCAGCGAGAGCCCCCGCGGCAGGGGCCAGTGGGGCGCGACGAAGCGCTGGAGGAACAGCGGCGGCACCCGCGCAAAGAGGTCGGGCAGCACCGAGCCGGCCAGGGTCGCGGGCCACAGCAGCCGGGGGTGGAGGCGGCTCGCGAGCAGCCCCACACAGCCGTGGGTCAGGAGGTCGGCCACGTCGCCTCCGTGCGGTCGCCCCGCAGCACGAGCCCGCCGTCCCCCCGCCGCAGGGCCCAGGGCAGGCTCAGCAGCCACAGCGCCAGGCCCACCACCCCCAGGCCCTCCTTCCACGGGCGCAGGGGGTGGGTGCGCAGCTCGGTCGCCGCCACCCGGGCCGGCGGCCCCGCACAGACCCCGTGCACGCTCACGACGTCGCCCACCGCGAGCTCTGCCGGCAGGGGACCGTCCACCACCACGGGGATGTCGCGCCAGGACTGGCTGAGGCCCAGGGTCGCGCCCTCGCGGGTGGTCAGGTCGTGGAGGGGCAGCACGACGGGGATGCCCGCGTGGGCGACCGGATCGGCCACACAGGCGGCCCAGCCCTGGACCCGCCCGCCGACGGCCTCCATGGCGTGCAGGCCGAGGGCGCCGAGGGCGACCAGGGGCACGAGGACGAGGGCCAGGCGGGCAGGGGACAGGGGCGGCTCCGGGGCAGCGGGGGAGGGGTAGCCGCGCGGGGCGGTCTCCGCTACGTGGGGGCCTCCCGACCCCTGGAGTTCCCATGAGCAGCGGCTTCACCGTCTGGCTGACCGGGCTGCCCGCCAGTGGCAAGCGCCACGTGGCCGCGTGTCTGGTGGCGCTGCTCGAGGACCGCGGCCAGCCGGTCGAGCGCATCGACTCGGGCAAGCTGCGCCGCACCCCGCTCGGCGCGCGCCTCGGCTTCAGCCCGGCCGAGCGGGACCTCAACGCGCGGCGCCACGCCCTCGCCGCCCGCATGCTCACCCGGAACGGCGTCGTGGCGGTCGTCTCGGCCGTGTCGCCCGCCGCCGCCACCCGGGCCGCCATCCGCGCCGAGCTCGATGGCTATGTCGAGGTGTACGTGGCCACCCCGCCCGACGCCTGCGCCGCCCGCGACCGCAGCGGGAACTGGGCCCGGGCCCGGGCGGGCACGCTGGCGGACTTCACTGGGGTCGACGCGCCCTACGAGGCGCCCACGGCCCCGGACGTGCGGGTCGACATCTCGGAGATCTCGCCCGAGGCCGCGGCCCGGACGGTGCTGGCGGCCCTCGACGCCGCGGGCCTCGCCGCCCCCCGCGGCGCCCCGGACGAAGAGGACGGGCCCCTGCTCGGCGCGGGGCTCAGGGTGCTGGGGGTCGAGGGCTGATCGCGCGCCGCATCTCGGCCACCCGCGCCCGGATGCTGTGGCGTTCGCGCACGGCCGCCTGGCCCCGCCGGGCGATGGCCGCGGCCTGGTCGGGGTGGGCCAGGTAGTGGCGGCACTTGTCGACGAGCTCGCCCACGGTGCGCCAGGTCTCGACCTCGACCCCCGGCCGCAGCAGCGCCGTGAGCGCCTCGCTGTGGTCCGCGAGCACGAAGGCGCCGCAGGCCAGCACGTCGAAGACCCGCATGGTGACGATGTCGCGCTGGTAGAGGCGGCCGATGTCGACGTTGATCCGGGTCGCGTTGTAGATGCGGGTGAGGGTGTCGAAGTGGCCCGCCCGGCCGCGCACCCGCACCCCCCGGTCCGCGATGCGCTGCCAGCCGGGGTCGCCCCAGGCGTGGATCCCGAAGGGCGCGAGGGCCGCCACCCGGCTGAGGCGCCGCTCGGCCGCGACCACCTCGCCCAGCAGCATCGACAGCCGGGAGCCCGCGGCCCCGCTCTCGAGCCCGGGCAGGTGTTGGCGCACGAGCGCGGGGAGGATCCAGCGGTCGAGGTCGCGCCGCTGGGCGTCGAGCAGCTGCTGGACCCGGGCGGGGGCGGCGGTCGGCGGCTGGCCCCGGCGGGAGAGCCAGCGCGCCACGGCCTCGACGGCAGCCTGGGCACAGCCGGCGGCCCGGTCGGCCATGCTCTCGCCCACGAAGGAGACGGGCGCACCGAAGCGGGCGCGCGTCTCGGCATCGAGCACGAGGGGCCGGCGGCGGGCGGGCGCGGCGAGGGGGAGGTGGTGGACGTGGGGGTAGCCGACGGCCTGGAACTGGGGCACGTGGGCGGCCCGCCAGGTGAAGATGTGGGCGTCGGGCACGGGCCGGGTCGGGCGCCGGGGCCGGTCGAGGGCCGGGTCGATCTCCCAGGTGACGAGCTGGAGCCCCAGCCCGGCGCAGGCCTCGGCGAGGCCGTGGACGTGGTTGATGACCCACAGCGCACCGGCGCCCAGCGCGGCCGCTGCGTCGGCCAGCGCGTCGGGAGCCAGGCCGTCGAGGGCGAGGGGCCAGGGCGCGAGGCCCTCCTCGGCGAGGGCCTGGGCGAGATCCCCGGCCATGAGCTGGCCCTCGCCCACGAGCACCCGGGGGCCCGGGCGCCCGGTGAGCAGGGCCTCGGCGTGGGCATAGCTTGGACCGAGCACCGGGTGGCGGAGCAGGCGGTCGCCCGGGCCGAGCGGGGGCAGGGCGAGCACCCCCGTGTCGAGCACCGGCACCAGCCGCCCGGCCCGCACGGCCGCCTGGCGGGCGGGGGTGGCGAGCAGGGCGCGCAGGGGGGCCGGCTCGCGGTCCCAGGCCACCACGACCCCTGCGGGGCTGGCGGCGAGGGCCGCGTCGACCACGGCGCCGTCGCCCACCCCCGCCACCACCACCCGGCCGGGCGGGGGCGGTGCGGCCGCTGCCGCCAGGGCGGCGGGCGGGTGGTCGAGGGCGAGGGACTGGCCGCCCAGCTGGAGCACGGGGCGTCCCTCGGCGGTGGCCAGCGGCCGCGCGGCGGGGGCCAGCAGCCGGTCCAGCGCCGCGGCAGACCAGCCCGGGCGCCCCGTGAGGAGCCCGCGCAGGAGGGAGGTCTCGTCGCTGTCGGCTGCCGGCACTGGCGCTCCCGCCGGCGAGGTCCCGGGCTCCGCTCGGAGATCCGCGAACATTCGCCTTGACGTCTGGGGCGGGCAGGCATAACAGGGGTGGGCTTCGAGGGGGAACCGCGCTGCGGTCGCCGTCGACACTCCTGCGGGCGATTAACTCAGTGGGAGAGTGCCACCTTCACACGGTGTAAGTCACTGGTTCAAGTCCAGTATCGCCCACCATTCTGGACAAGCCGCTTTCGATTCGTCGAAAGCGGCTTTCCTCGTTCTCAGGGTACCTGCAAGAGAAGCCTGACGGCACCAGGGTTCTCGCAGTTCCACGAAGAGCTTCCCGCCACCCATCTCGCAGTTCGAACACAGCAGATCGAGCAGCATCCGCTTCTCGACCCCCGATTTGCGAGAATATAGGTCATACGCTCGGTTTCCGAGTTCGAGCACCGACAGCGCCAGATCCAGGCTCTGCCGGTCGGCCCGGTTCAGCTTCTCCATGGTGTCCAGCAGCGCTCGCCGCTCGGTCTCCCACTCCTCCCGCTTGCGCTGGAAGAAGTCCTCGTCCACCCGGCCCTCCAGCTTGTCCTCGTAGGCCTTGTCGATGAGGTTGGTGAGCTTGTCGTACCGGGCCCGCGCCGCAGCCAGCCGCGCCTCGCCGTCGGCCTTGATGTCGCGGCGGGCGTCCCGCAGCACGCTCCGGGCCAGCTCCATGCCCGCGTCCCCGAGCTGCAGCCCCTGGAGCACCTGGCCGAACATGTCCTCCAGCCGCTCCTCGCGGACGTACTTCTCCTTCTGGCAGTTCCGCGAGCAGTGGTAGTAGATGTACTTCTTCTTCTGGATCTCGGCGGTGACGGCCAGCCCGCAGTGCGCGCAGCGGATGAGCCCGGAGTAGGCGAACTGGTGGCTCGTGACCCGCGTGTCGTGGTGGCCGTCCAGCCGGTCCTGCACCCGCTCGAAGAGCGACATGGTGATGAGCTTGGGCTCCTTGCTCTCGTACTCCACTCCGCCCCACCAGAAGCGCCCGGCGTAGATGGGGTTGCGCAGCGCCCAGTGGACCGAGCTCTTCTGCATCTTCCCGCCGCGCTTGCCCCGCAGCCCGGCGGAACGCGCCCACTTGGTCACGTCGTCGAGCGACATCCCCGCCGCGCTGCGCTCGAACATGCCCGCCACGAGGTGGGCCTTGTCCGGGTCGCGGATGAGCCGTGCCCTTCCTGACTCGCGCACGGTCAGGTAGCCGAGGGGTGCGGCGTTGGGCCACCGCCCCGACATGGCCTTCTGGCGCATGCCCTTCTTGACCTCCTCCGAGAGGTTGTCGATGTAGTTCTTCGCCATGAGCACGCGGATGCCGTGCATGAACTTGTCGGTGGACCGGCTGCCGTCCGACAGCACCGAGCCCTCCTTGGCGAGGTGGATCTCGAGGTCCATCTCGTCGAGCAGCACCCAGTCCTTGAGGTTGCGGTAGAGCCGGTCGGTCTTTTCGACGAGCACCACGTTGCAGCGCTTGGACTTCTTGAGGAAGCGCACCATCTCGGAAAACGCTGTGCGACCCGCCTTCTTGGCGGTCTCCACGTCGATGAACTCCCGCACCACGTCGAAGTTCTTCTCCTCCGCATACCGCAGCAGCAGCTCCTTCTGGGCCGGGATGGAGTAGCCCTCGCGCTCCTGGTCCTTGGTGGAGACCCGCGCGTAGAGCACGGCCTCCGTGCGCACGGGCGGGGCGACCTTCTTCGGGGCCTTGCGCTGGCGCACGATGCGGCGGCGGCCGCTGGCCTTGGCGGTGGCGGTGCGGCGGACAGGCTTCTTGGGGGGCATGGGCGGGCTCCCGGGAGGCGGCACGGGTGGAGTCAAGTCCCGTGCATTCCGGTCTATTCCGGTTGGAGCCGGTTGCCACGCGGCCCCGGCCCGCGCTACGGGAGGCCCTGCATTGGGAGGTCGCGTGGAAGACCGCTGGCTCAACGTCGACGAGATCGCCGAGTACCTCGGGGTCAGCCGCGACACCGTCTACAACTGGATCAACGGCCGGCAGATGCCCGCCCACCGCATCGGCCGCTTCTGGAAGTTCAAGCGGGATGAGGTGGACGCCTGGGTGCGGGCGGGAAAAGCCGCCATCAAAGACCGGTCCGACTGACCCAATCCGGTCGCTACTGATAGGCTCCGCTCGCTTCAGGACTCACAGCCCTCAGAGGTCCCCCGTATGATCACCGGCGAACTCAAGAATCGCGTCGACCGCATCTGGACCACGTTCTGGAACAACGGCATCAGCAACCCGCTGACCATCATCGAGCAGATCTCGTATCTGCTCTTCATAAAGCGCCTCGACGACGAGGAGCTGGCCAAGGAGAAGCGCGCCCGCCGCCTCGGCCGCCCGGCCAAGGCTCTGCGCTTCGACCCCAGCCAGCAGGACATGCGCTGGTCGCAGTTCAAGAACCGCAGCGACGCCGAGGCCATGCTCGAGGTCGTGCGCGACCAGGCCTTCCCCTTCATCAAGTCGCTCGGCGGCCAGGACGGCGAGACCTCCTACGCCCGCCACATGAAGAACGCCGTCTTCATGATCGGCAACCCGGCCCTGCTCGCCAACGTGGTGTCGCAGCTCGACGAGCTGCCCATGCACGACCGCGACACCAAGGGCGACCTGTACGAGTACATGCTGTCCAAGCTCACCACGGCGGGCACCAACGGCCAGTTCCGCACGCCGCGCCACATCATCCAGATGATGGTGAAGATGGTGGACCCGAGGCCCGAGCTGCGCGAGACCGTGTGCGACCCGGCCTGTGGCACTGCGGGCTTCCTGGTGGCGGCCTCCGAGCACGTCCGCGACGCCATGCTGGGCGACGCCAGCCTGCGCGAGCACTTCAACGCCGGCATGTTCCATGGCTTCGACTTCGACGCCACCATGCTCCGCATCGGCAGCATGAACATGATGCTGCACGGCATCGAAGACCCCGACATCGACGCCCGCGACTCCCTGTCTGACGACGCCGCGGGCAACGACGGCAGCTACACCGTGGTGCTGGCCAACCCTCCCTTCAAGGGCAGCGTCGACAAGTCCACCATCGCCAAGGACCTCACCAAGGCGGTCAAGACCACCAAGACCGAGCTGCTCTTCCTGGTCCAGATGCTGCGCATCCTCAAGACGGGCGGTCGGGCGGCGGTCATCGTGCCCGACGGCGTGCTCTTCGGCTCGTCCCGCGCCCACAAGGCCGTGCGCAAGATGCTGGTGGAGGACCACAAGCTCGACGGCGTGGTGTCGATGCCCTCGGGTGTGTTCAAGCCCTACGCCGGGGTCTCCACCGCCATCCTCCTGTTCACCAAGACCGGCGCCGGCGGCACGGACCACGTCTGGTTCTACGACATGCAGGCCGACGGGTTCTCGCTCGATGACAAGCGCCAGCCGGTGGAGGACAACGACGTGCCGGACATCCTGGCGAAGTGGGACGCGCGGGACTCGAAGAAGGCGGGCGACCGGAAGGCCAAGGCCTTCTTCGTGCTGAAGAAGGAGATCAAAGACAACGCCTACGACCTGTCCATCAACCGGTACAAGGAGATCGAGTACGAAGAGGTGGAGTACGACCCGCCGGCGGCCATCATCAGCCGGCTCGAGGCGCTGCAGGCGGAGATTGCGGGGGACTTGAAGGCGTTGCGGGGGATGCTGTGAGCCTCGGAATCGAGAGCTACGTTCCGAAGGGCTGGAAGGCGACCACGTTCGACGCCCTCAAGGCTCCCGGCAAGTACACATTCGTCGGCGGCCCATTCGGGTCGAGCCTCACTTCACGGGACTACATCGAAAAGCCTGGCGTACCCGTGATTCGCGGCGTCAACCTGGATGGCAAGCGTTCGCGGTTTCTCGACTACGGCTTTGCATATGTGTCGACGGAGAAGGCTGACGAACTTGCCCGAAACCTGGCTTTTCCGGGTGACATGGTGTTCACCCAGCGAGGCACCCTTGGTCAGGTTGCCATCATCCCGGACGATGCGAGCGCCGAGCGCTACGTCGTTTCCCAGAGTCAGATGAAGCTGACTGTGGATTCGAGGAAGGCCCACCCTCGCTATCTTTACTATTGGTATCGGTCTCCGCTCGCGGCTGCGTACTTGTCGCAACGAGTCCTCGCGACGGGAGTGCCGCACATCAATC
>CAXQUZ010000712.1:0-3359 GCA_964226865.1 Myxococcota bacterium
CTGAGCAGCCCCGTGGGCAGCAGCAGCGGCGACCACAGCACCCCGGCGCCCACCAGGGCGGCGGTGGCCCCCGGCGACCAGCGCCGGGCGAGGGCCAGCGCCCAGAGTGCCGTCCAGCAGGCCGCCTCGGGGTGGCTGCCCCAGGGCGTCAGGCCCCACTGCAGGGCCCAGGCCGGCGGCAGGGCGAGCAGCAGGGCGCCGGCGGCGGTGGTGCGGGGCCCCGCGACGCTGCGCAGCACGGCCACCCACAGCCACCAGCCGAGGGCCCCGACGAGGGCGGCGACCAGGCGCAGGCTGCCGATGCCCGGGCCGAGCAGGGCGAAGGCCCCGGCGACGGCGAGGGACATGGGGAGAAATCCCCCATGGTGGATGTTCTCGGCGCTGCCCAGCAGCCGCTGGAGGTCGCCGAGGCCGCCGCCACCCGCCAGCAGGCCGTGGAGCCGGGCGAGCTTGAGCTCGGCGGGGTCGACCGGGTGGACGGCCCAGGGGGCGCCGTCGGCCAGCCACCACCGCAGCCCGGCGAGGACGAGGGCGAGCAGGGCCCAGCGGGCGCCGCTCACAGCCCCGGCTTCCCGGCACAGAGCCACGCCGCCGCAAGGGCCAGGGCCACCAGCACGAGGCGGGCGCCCCAGGCCAGGCCCGTGCCCACGTGTGCGGGCGCGCGGGCGGGATCGAGCACGAGCAGCTGGCGGCCGGCGGCGCCGGGGCGCGCCTCCCAGCCGGGCCGGTCCTGGGCCGCTGCGTGGAGCTTGCCGGCGACGACCTCGGGCAGCACGGCCTTGCCCGCCGAGTGGCGGCCCCGGCCGGTCACGAAGACCACCGCACCGCCCTCCAGCTCGTCGGCCACCCGCAGCACCCCGTCCACGGCCCGCTTGGCCAGCGCGACCTTGAGATCGTGCAGGTCGACCACCACCACCCCGCCCTCGTCCCAGACGTGGGTGCGGGCCCGCCAGGGGCGTGCGTCGTCCCAGCGCTGGTCCCGGGCCGCCGTCCCCAGGGGGGCGAGGGCCTGGCGCACGCGGCGCACGTCGGGGGGGAGCGCCACCTAGCTCGCCGTGTAGCCAGCGACCGGGCTGCCGTCCTCGACCCGCCCCTCGGCCACGGCGATGGCGTGGGCCGTGTGGGTGAGGAAGAGGTGGCGGTAGGGGTAGCGGTGGCCGAGCTTCTGGAGCATGCCGTAGATGCCGCCCAGCGAGCGGTGGAGGAACACGAGGTGGCGCGGGCCGATGATGTCGGGGCGCCGCAGCACCCCGGGCACGGCCGCCCGCACCCGCTCCATGGTCGGGTCGTCGCCGACCGCCACGCTGGCCTCCTCGACCTTGAGCGGCCCACAGATGGCCTGGCCCAGGCTCCACAGGGCGTCGAAGGCGGCGGGATCGTCGCTCAGCAGGGCGCCGATGGCCTGGGCCCCCTGGCGGGTGAGGGCGCGGTCGTCGAGCACGAGGCCCCGGGCGGTGCGGGCGTAGTCGGCCGTCCAGAAGGCGTCGAAGCGCTTCACGCAGCCGAAGTCGAGAATACCGATGGTGCCGTCTTTGTTGAACAGGTAGTTGCCGCCGTGGGGGTCGGCGTGGAGGGCCCGCATCCGGTAGAACATGTCGTGGAAGGCGCGCACGAGCAGCCCCCCCGCGCGCTGGCGAGCCTCGGGGGTGGCGGTCTCGAGGAAGCGGTCGAGGCTCGTGCCCGTGAGGCGGTCCATCGTGAGCACCCGGGCGGTCGACAGGGCGGGCACCGAGGCGGGAATGCGGATGCCGTCGATGGCGAGGCCCCGGCGGAAGTGCTCGAGGTTGGCGGCCTCCTGGTAGTAGTCGAGCTCCTGGTGGAGGTGCTCGCGGATCTCGTCGAAGGCCTGGTCGATCTCTTCCTTCGGGCGCCGCAGCACCTTGCCGGCGACCAGCAGCGAGCGCAGGGCCCGCAGGTCGCTGTCGACCGAGCCCTCGATGCCGTGGTGGAGCACCTTCACGACCACCGGCCGGCCGTCCTTGGTGCGGGCGGCGTGGGCCTGGGCGAGCGAGGCGGTGCCGAGGGGCTCCTCGTCGAAGGCGAGGAAGAGGTCTTCCAGCCGGCCGTCGAGCTCTTCCTCGACCGACTGGCGGATGACCGGGAAGGGCACGGGCTCGGCGGCGTCGTTGAGCTGGCCGAGGATGCGCGAGACCTCGGGCGGCAGGTCGAGGCCGTCGGTCGCGAGGGCGAGGGACTGGCCCACCTTCATCGCGGCGCCCTTGAGCGCGCCCATGGTCTGGACGACCCGCTCGGCGTTGTCGAGGTGGAGGCGCCGCATGGCGCGCTCGCGGGTGTCGGCATCCTGGAAGGCGCCCTTGATGCGCTGGCCCAGGTAGGAGCCGGAGACCCGCGAGGTCAGTGCACCGAGCCGTGCCATGCGACCGATCCCGGCCGAGCCATCCTTGCGCGCCATCTGGGCCTCCCGTCTGGACGAGAGGACCGTATAGCGCACCGCTGGCTGCGGTCACCCCAGCGGTGTGTGGCGGTGGTCAGCGGCCGCGGCCGCCCGGGGGCTCAGCGCGCGACCACCAGGGCCTTGCCGGGGCGCAGATCGTCGACCAGCAGGCCGTTGCGGCTGGCGATGCGGCCGCCCGCGATGACCAGCTGGGGCAGCACCCCGACCTCCCGGTTGCGGAAGGGGGTCCACCCGACGCCGACGGCCTCGGGGGCCTTGCGCAGACGGTGGGTCTCGCCCTCGCGCAGGAACACGAGGTCGGCGTCGTAGCCGGGGGCGATGCGGCCCTTGTTGGCGAGGCCGAAGAGGGCGGCCGGGGCCTCACAGCACATCTCGACCAGCCGCTCCATGTTGAGGCGGCCGTGCTTGACGGCGCTCATGAGCAGGGGCAGCAGCAGGTCGATGGCCGGAACGCCGACCGGGCGCCCGGCGGCGGGGCTCTGGGCCGCCGCGGCGGAGAGGGGGAGGTGGGCGCTGTGGAAGCAGTCGACCCGGCCCCGGCGGAGGGCGGCCCAGAGGCCCCGGCGGTCGAGCTCGCCCCGGACGGGGGGCAGGGCTGGCACGGGGGGCCCCTCCTTGGTGGTCTCGACGCTGAGGAAGAGGTGCTGGGGGGCCACGCTGCCGGTGATGGCCACGTCGCCGCGGATGGGGTCGAGCAGGTTGAGCTCGGTGGCGGTCGAGAGGCTGCAGAGGTGGGCCGCGCCGCCGACCTCGCGCACGAGCTCGATGAGGGCCGTGGTGGCGGCGGCGGCGGCCGAGGCGGGCCGGCGCTCGTGGAAGGGGGTGGCGTCGGTGGCCTTGCGGGCGGCCTTGGCGAGCACGTCGGGGTCTTCGGCGTGGACCCCCACCGGGCCCTGGCCCCCGCGCAGCAGGGCCTCGAAGATCGGAAGAGCGTCGGGTAGGG
>CAXQUZ010000713.1:0-18575 GCA_964226865.1 Myxococcota bacterium
TCGACACCCTCGTGCCCGCTCCCGCCAACCCCCAGCCCCCCATCGGCGGCTGCCCGAGCTGGCACTGCCTGGGCCACACCGACCCCACCCTCGGCCGCCTGCCCGACGGCCGGCTCGCCCTCTGGGCCGCCACCAGCGGCATTCCCGACGACGAGGCCGACCTGGGCCTGCCCGTCGTGGGCCGCTTCGTGCGCGAGAGCGACGGCAGCTGGACCGCCGACGAGGCCCCGGGCCTCGCCCCCTCCGGGCTGCCCGCCGACCACTGGGCCCGGGCCCGCGAGACCCCCTCGGTGCGGTGGAACGCCGAGGCCGGCGCCTGGGACCTCTGGTTCCTCGGCTACCGCGAGAGCTACTTCACCGACCCGGCCATCGGCCAGGTGCGCTCCCTCGACGCGGCGGGCACCCGCTGGACGACGAGCGCGGCGCCCATCTACCGGCCCAGCCCCGGGGCCTGGGACGAGAGCTTCCTCACCTCGCCGGGGGCCCTGCGCGGCCCGGACGGGCTCTGGCGCCTCTACTACGCCGGCGCCAGCTTCGCGGTCGAGGGCGGACGCATGAAGGTGGGGGTGCTGACGAGCACCGACGGCCTCACCTGGGAGCGACCCGACGACAACATCGTCTTCGCGGGCGCCAGCGGCAGCTGGTACGCGGGCATCCTCGACCCCCACGTCCAGTTCGTGGGCGGCCGCTACGTGATGTGGTTCACGGGCTACGTGCCCCCGCTCGACGTCGACAGCGACGCGCCCATCTCGGTGGGGGTGGCGGTCTCCGAGGACGGCTTCGACTTCACCCCCCTCCACCCCGATCCCGTGCTGGAGGCCACGCCCGACTCGTGGAACGACCGGCGGGTGCTCGACGTCGAGGCCCTGGTCGAAGAGGACGGCAGCCTCACCCTCGTCGGCTACGGCCTCTCGGCCACCGTGCCCCACCCCCACGCCGACGACGTGTTCCCGGCCCGGCTCGGCCTCTGGACCACCCCGGGAGCCCCGGCCGCCGCCCCGCCGCCCCGCCGCCGCCCCGCGCGCGCGCAGCCACCGTCCGCCCGCCCCCCCACTGGCCCCGATGGGTCCCCCCCCCGGCCGCCCCCGCGGCCTCCGCGGGCGCCGCTCGGCCAGAGAGTGATTCAGAGCTGACATATGCGACACTCTGGGGCACAATCCAAGACCGCCCGACCGCCCGAAACCAGCGCCCGACAGCAACCGATGTCGCCGCGTGAAATCCCGCTGTCACCTCCCCCCCCACTGAACAGGGCAGCATCGGCCCACAAAGCCGGCAACAGCTTTCGCCACGCCGGCCGATGCAGCGACCATGACGCGATTGGACTACACCCCTGTCCAGCCCCCCGGAGCCCCGTGCCTCTCATCCCGAACACCCTCGAGCTGCTCCACGCCTTGCCCTTCGGCATGATGCTGGTGGCCCTCGACGGCACGATCCTCGCGGCCAACCCGGCCGTCGAAGAGCTGTTCGGCTACCCGCGCAAGGGCCTCGAGCGCCAGAACATCGACCTGCTCGTGCCCGATCGGGTGCGCGGCCACCACCACCACCTCCGGGCCCACTGGGTCGCCGCGGGCATCGACGGCCCCATGGCCCAGGCCCGGGCGGTCGAGGGCCGCCGGCGCGACGGCAGCACCCTCCCCGTCCAGATCCAGCTCGCCCGCCACGCCCAGGCCGACGGCCCGGGCTGCATCGTCGTGACCGTGCGCGACCAGCGGGCCGTGCTGGCCCTCGAGACCCACATCACCCGCCTCCAGGGCCTCGAGACGGCGGGCATGGCGACCGCCGGCATGGTCCACGACATGGCCAACCTCGCCACAGCCATGACCATCTCTCTCGCCGCGCTCCAGAACCGGGGCGACAAGGTCTCGCTGGCCCTCGCCGGCGCCATCGAGCAGCTCGGCGCCCTCATCCGCCGCGCCCGCTCGGCCCACACCCCCCGGGCCGACCAGGCCGTGCGCTTCGACCTGGCCGGGCTGCTGCTCCGCCAGTCCCCCATCTGGTCCTACTTCGGCCACAGTGCCCTGACCCTCGACGTGCCCGAGACGCCCGCCCCCATCGTGGGCTGGGACTCCGACGTGCTCCAGGCCGTCCAGAACCTCGTGGTCAACGCCATGCAGGCCGCCACCCAGGTCGATCCCCACGGGGGCGGCAAGGTCGAGGTGCGGCTGCGCCAGGACGACGACGAGGTGCGGGTCACGGTCTGCGACACGGGGCCGGGCATGTCGACCGACGACTACGCCCGGGCCTGCGAGCCGGGCTTCACCACCCGCGCGGCCAGCGGGGGCACGGGCCTCGGGCTGACCGTGGTGCGCACCATCGTCGAGGCCCACGCGGGCCGGGTGCGGCTGCGGCGCTGCCCCGAGCTCGGCGGCCTCCAGATCACCCTGGCCTTCCCCCGGGCCTCGTCTCTCGCGTCGACCGGCTGAGCCGATCGCGACCCTGAGAGCGGCCCATGCCAGGCCACTCTCCACCATCTCCCGCGCCGAGCAGGGCCCCGCTCCCCCCCGCCCATCTGCGCGGGGGGGAGGAAGCTGTTCAGGGCATGTCGCGTCTGTCCGAATGGGGGGAGGCCCGTGCCCAACGGCCCGGGGGGAGACATCTGATGACACGTGGCCCGATCAGCCGCAGCCTCGCCATCCGGTCGCGGGTGGCCCTCGGTGTGTTCACCCTGCTCGCCATCGGCAGCCTCGCCTTCCAGCTGCGGATCCTGTGGCCGGCGGACGACGACGGCCACATCGTCAACCTGGCCGGGCGCCAGCGCATGCTCTCCCAGCGGGTGGCCCTGAGCGTGGCCCAGCTCGACGCGGGGGTGGCGGCCGACGACCGGGCCGCCGCCTCGGTCCAGCTTGCCGCCGACGTGGCCGAGATGCGCCGCGCCCTCACCACCCTCGCGCCGCCCGCCGATGGGCCGGCCTCGCCCCTGCGCACCCACTACCACGCCGCCGAAGACGGCCTCGCGGCCGCGAACCAGCGCTACCTCGACCAGGCCGACACCGTGCTCGCCACCTTCCGCCAGGCCGGCGCCGCCCCGCCCGACCAGCGGGCCGCCATGCTGGCCCACGCGCGGCCCATGCTCGCGAAGCTCGACCACGCGGTCACCCTCTTCGAGGAGGCGGGCCAGGACCGGCTGTCCCAGCTCGCCGAGCTCTGTGTGGGACTGTTCCTCTTCTCCATCGCCGCCCTGGTGGGGGTCGAGTTCACGGTGCTGCGGCCCTCGATCGCCCACCTGCGCCACAGCGAGGCCCACGAGGAGGAAGAGCTCGCCGAGCGGGCCGACCGCGAGCGGCGGGAGCGCTTCGCCACCCAGCTCACGAGCGGCATGGAGATGCTCGACACCGAGGCCGATGTCTTCTCGCTCTTCGAGCGCGCCCTCGCCGACCTGGACCACCAGCGGCCCACCGAGCTGCTGCTGGCCGACAGCTCCGAGGCCCACCTGCGGGTGGCCGCCGTCCACCCCCAAGAGGGCGGCCCCCGCTGCTCGGTCGAGACCCCCTTCCAGTGCCCCGCCGTGCGCAGCGGCCGCGCCGCCACCTTCCCGTCCAGCACGGCCCTCGACGCCTGCCCCCGGCTGGCCGCCCGGGGCACGGCCTGCTCGGCCCACTGCGTGCCGATGACCTTCATGGGCCGCGCCCTCGGCGTGCTCCACCGCACCGGGCCCCTCGGCGTCGTGCCCTCGGCCGAGGAGTCCGACCAGATCGAGGTGTTGAGCGGGGCCCTCGGCGCCCGGCTGGGCTCGATCCGCGCCATCGCGAAGGTCCAGCTCCAGGCCTCGACCGACCCGCTGACGGGGCTCCACAACCGGCGCTCGCTCCAGGAGGCCTTCCTCCGCCGCCGCCACGCGCGCCAGGGACGCCCCCACGCCGTGGCCCTCGCCGACCTCGACCACTTCAAGCGCCTCAACGACACCCACGGCCACGACACGGGCGACCGGGCCCTCGCCACCTTCTCGCGCTGCCTGCGCACGGTGGTGGGCGAGCGGGGCATCGTGGGCCGCCTCGGGGGCGAGGAGTTCGCCATCGTGCTCGACGGCATGGACCGGGCCGAGGCCACCCCCCTGCTCGACGCCATCCGGACCGAGCTCGCCGCCCAGCTCGCCAGCAGCGACCTGCCCGCCTTCACCGTGAGCATCGGTGTCTGCGACCAGAGCCAGGCCCAGGGCCTCGACGCCATGCTGCGGCTCGCCGACGCCGCCCTCTACCGGGCCAAGGGCGCCGGGCGCGACCGGGTGGTGCCGGCCGATCTGGCCCTCGACAGCGAAGACGGCGCCGCGGCCCCGCCCCAGAGCCTCGCGGTCTGAGCGCGCCTGGGGCAGGATCCCGCGCAGAGACCGCCGGGCCGGCCGCGGTCCCTGCGCCCGCCGCCCTGGAGTGCTCCGATGCCGACGCCGCCGCCCGCCTCTCCCGAGGCCTACCTCGCCGCCCTGCCCCCGGAGCGGGCCGAGATGGTCGCCGCCATCCGCGCCGTGATCAACGCCAACAAGCCCGCCGAGATCGTCGAGGGCATCCAGTACGGCATGATCGGCTGGGGGGTGCCCCACAGCGTCCACCCCGCCGGCTACCACTGCAGCCCCGACCAGCCCGTGCCCTACGCGAGCGTCGCCAACCAGAAGGCCAAGGTCTCGCTCTACCTGTTCTGCATGTACGTCGACGACGCGCTGCCCGCCTGGTTCGCCGCCGAGGCCGCCGCCCGGGGCCACCGGCTCGACATGGGCAAGTCCTGCGTGCGCTTCAAGCGCATGGACGACATCCCCCTCGAGCTCATCGGCGAGGCGATCCGCCGCATGCCCCTCGACGCCTTCCTGGCCCGCTACACGGCCAGCATCCCGGCGAAGTCCCGGCCCCGCCGCCGCGCGAAGACGCCCAAGGGCACGGGCTGAAGACGCCCAAGGCCACCGGCGGGAGACCCGGCCCGCTCCCCGCGACTGGCCCAGCTGTGGCCCCCCGACCCCGCGCCGCCGGGCGCCCGCCCCTGCTGGATCCCGGCGTTGGGGGCCGGCTGTGGCGCCCCGGTCCCGGCCACGGAACCTGGCCACAGCCCCCCGCTGCCTGACCCAGACCGGTTACCCGGCGCCGGCCACCCCCCTCGAGGAGACCCCATGCCGACGCCGGCCCCCCTGCGCCCGTCCCCGCTCGCCCTGCTGGGCCTCACCGCCCTGGTCGCCCTGGGCGCCTGCGCCGAGGACGAGAAGTCCGCGGAGACGAGCACCGCCGAGGCTGCGGACAGCGGCGCCAGCGACACCAGCACCCCCACCTGGCACGCCGACGTGCGGCCCATCCTCCACGAGCACTGCGCCTCCTGCCACGTCGCCGACGGCATCGCCCCCTTCGACCTCGCCTCCTACGAGACCTCGGCCCCCCTCGCCGACGCGATCATCGGCGCCGTCGAGTCCGGCTCGATGCCCCCGTGGCTCGCGGTCGAGACCGACGAGTGCAGCCCCAAGCGGCCGTGGAAGGACGACATGCGGCTGTCGGAGGAAGACAAGGCCACCCTGCGGGCCTGGGTCGACGCCGGCGCGCCCGAGGGCGACCCCGACACAGCCGCCGCCCTCTCCGAGCCGCCGGCCCTCGAGCTCGCGGCGCCCGACAAGGAGATGGAGTTCGCCGAGCCCTACCGGGTCCAGGGCGACAAGGACGACTTCGTCTGCTTCGTGCTCGATCCCGGCAACACCGAGAACGTCTGGATCACCGGCGCCCAGGTCATTCCCGGCAACCCCAAGGTCGACCACCACGCCCTGGTCTACCTCGACGCCGACGGCGCCAGCGCCGAGTGGGACAGCAGCTTCCCCTGCTTCAACGCCCCCGACGTCGACGGCTTCCTCGTCGCCACCTGGACCCCGGGCGCGGCCCCCATGCGCACCCCCGAGAACACCGGCATGCCGCTGCCCGCCGGCGCCCGGCTCATCGTCCAGATGCACTACCACCCCGACCCGAACCAAGACGAGTTCGACCAGACCGTCGTCCAGCTCGAGTGGACCGACGAACAGCCCGCGTGGGACGCCGCCCAGGCCCTCGTGGGCAACAACAGCCGCCAGAACAGCGACGGCTCGGGGCTCCAGCCGGGCATGAACGACCCGGACGAGGGCGAGGCCTTCATCATCCCCGCCGGCGCCCAGGACCACGTCGAGACCCTGCTCTACACCCAGTCCATCTCGATCGACTTTCCCATCTTCAGCGTCGGCACCCACATGCACTACGTGGGCACCGACATGAAGATCGACTTCCTCGACATGGACCCGGAGACCGGCGCGGTCGAAGAGGAGTGTCTCATCCAGACCCCCGCCTGGGACTTCAACTGGCAGCGGGTCTACGACTACGACGTGCCCGTCGACGAGCTGCCCGTCATCAGCGCCGGCGACTCGCTGCGCATGCGCTGCACCTACGACAACTCGCTCGACAACCCCTTCGTGGTCGACGCCCTCGCCGAGCAGGGCCGCACCGAGCCCGAGGACGTGCGGCTGGGCGAAGAGACCCTCGACGAGATGTGTCTGGGCCTCTTCGGCATCCTCGTGCCGCCGGGGCTCATCGAGGGCCTCTACTGAGCATGCGCATCGCGATCACCGGCGCCACGGGCCTCGTCGGGAGCAACCTCGCGGCCGAGCTGCTCGGCGCGGGCCACGCGCTCCGCGCCACCCGGCGGGCCGCGTCGGTGGTCGACCACCTCGACGACCTCGCCATCGACTGGCACGGCGCCACCCTCGCCGACCCCGAGGCCCTGGCCCGGGCCTTCGACGGCTGCGAGGCGGTCGTGCACTGCGCGGCCTCCGTGTCGCTGCGCTGGCCGCTCACCCCGGCCATGCGGGCGAGCAACATCGACGGCACCCGCCACGTCATCGCCGCCTGCCGCCAGGCGGGGGTGCGCCGGCTGGTCCACTGCTCGAGCACGGTCACGGTGGGCGTGGCCGCACCGGGGGCCGTCTGCACCGAAGACAGCGCCTGGAACCTCGCCGACCACCGCCTCGACGACGGCTACTCCCGCTCGAAGCGCCAGAGCGAGCTCGACGCCCTCGACGCGGCGGCCCTGCCCGGGCTCGAGGTGGTGGTGGTCAACCCCGGCTTCATGCTGGGCCCCCGCGACCGGCGCCCCAGCTCGGGCGCGCTGCTGCTGCGGCTGGTCAAGGGCCAGGTGCCCGCGCTCACGGCGGGCGGCAACAGCTTCGTGGACGTCCGGGCCGTCGCCCGGGGCATGCGCCTCGCCCTCGAGCGGGGCCGCTCGGGCCAGCGCTACATCCTGGCCGGCGAGAACCTGTCCTATGCCGAGGCCTTTCCCCGCTTCTGCGCCATCGCGGGGGTGCGGCCGCCCCGGTGGCAGGCCCCCTTCGCCCTCGCGGCCCTGCCGGGGCTGGTGGGCACAGCCTACGAGGCCCTGGCCGATCGCGACGCGCCCCTGAACCTCAACGCCGTGCGCTGGTCCCACACCCCGGGCTTCGCCTTCTCGAGCGAGAAGGCCCGCCGCGAGCTGGGCTATGCGCCCGGCTCCCTGGACGAGGGCGTGCGCGCGGCGCTCCGCTGGTGGCAGGAGCGGGGCATGCTCGGGCCGCTGCCGGGGCTCGGCTGAGCCGACGGCGGAGGGAATGGGCAGGAGTGGACAGGGGCTGCGGGCGACGACGGGAGGGTCGCCCGGCCACGCGGAGACGCGGCGGCCGGGCGGCCTGCGCAGACCCGAGGCACCGGCTCAGGCCGGGCACTCGGGCAGCTCGATGATGCCCTCCTCATCGCCGTCGGAGGGGTGGAGGGCAGGGTCGAGGCCGAGGGAGAGCAGGAGACAGAGGAGGGTCATGATGGCGTCCGAGCTGGATTGTTAGGACACCCGGTTGAGCCTAGTTTGGTCAGCCGGGATGTCCCATCCTTTTCCCGCACACAGGATGCGTCAACCTCGGCGTAAACCATTCCTGAATAGGTTGGTCATCGCGTCCAATTTCTGACCACATTGCCCCAAGACGCCATCCCGGCGCACCGGACAGGGCGCCCCGCCCGAGAGCGGCGACCCCACCGGCGATCACGCCACCGAGACAGGCCCACCGCCGGCGGACGGGCCCGCCAGATCTCGTCGCCCGGGGCCCCCGCCGCAGGCGCCGGGCGGGGCCGCTCAGCGGGGCGGGGTGTAGGCGACCCTGAAGCCGGTGGCGCCGCCGCGCGATCCCAGCTTGAAGACCAGCCGCGAGGCCCCGCGGGCGCGCTCGGGCCCGCCGCCGTAGTCGCCCCCCCGGACAATGGACTCCCCCGCGGCCACCAGCTCGGGGGTGCGCGCCACCCGCTCCCGCACCCCGCCGGCGAGCCACCGGGTGCCGTAGACCGAGGTGTCGACCGGGTAGGCCTCCGGCACCATGGGCGCGAGCGAGATCGGCCCCCGCGCCGAGCCCCGGATGAGACAGAAGCTCGGGTGGATGCGCGCCGTGCCCCAGGGGTAGACCGCGCCGTCGGCCCCCCGGGCGGCCTTCTCCCACTCGGCATCGGTCGGCAGCCGCATGGGCAGGCCCGTCTGGGCGGCCAGCCAGTCGCAGTAGGCGACGCAGTCCTGGTGGCGCAGCAGCACGACGGGCCAGTCGAGATCCCAGACATCCCCGTCGCGATCGGGCTGGGGGACCACCCGGCCCGCGCGCAGCACGAAGGCGGCCCGGTCCTCGCTGAGGTCGTCCGTCCGGGGACGGGGCAGCAGCCGCCGGGCCGGATCCGTGCCCGCGGTCTGGGCGACGTGCTCGACGAAGGCCAGGTAGTCGCGCACCCGGACGGGCCAGCGGGCCATGCAGAAGCCCGCGACCTCGGCCACCGCGGCCGGCAGCATCAGCCCCTGGGCCCGGGGATCGCCCCCCAGCCGGGCCGGCCCCGCGGGCACGAAGTCGAAGCCCGGGCGCACCCCGTCCCGCGCCGGAAGCCACAGGGGCGCATCGGGCGTGCCGAGCACCAGCGCCCCCGCCCGGGGCACCACCACCGGCAGGGCCACCACCAGCCCGTCGTCGGTGGTGAGCCGGAGCAGCTGGCTGCCCGCCCGACAAGGGGCCCGGATCACGGGCGCGCGGCCGAGGGGACGCCCGTCGTCGGGGACGCGGAGGTGGTCGCGGAGCTGCCACTGGTGGAGCACCACCCGCGCCGGCCGCGAGAGGTGGAGGCTCAGGGTGGAGGCGCCGCCGAGGTAGGCGGCGTGGGTGCCGTCGTCGTAGCGGGCGAGGCGCAGCGCGAGGCGCCGGGCCGCACCGGGGCGCCCCGCCGCCTCGGCCGCCGCGTGGCGACGCTGGAGGCGGTCGCAGAGGGCCCGGCGGGCCTCGGCGAGCTCGGGGGCTGCCTCGATGGCCGCATGGAGCAGGTCTTCGGCCCGGGCCCCCGCCATCGCCGACCGCTCTTCGAGGGTGTGGAGGGCGTCGTCGAGGGCCCAGCGCTCTTGCTGGGCCGCGAGGGGCAGCGGGGCGCCCGAGGGCGGCGGGCCGAGGCGCGCCGCGAGGGCCGCCGCTTCGGCCTGGAGGGTCACCGCGACCGACTCCTGGGCCGCCGCCTCCGCGACCAGCCGGCGCGCCACCCGGACCTGGCGCTGCTCATGCAGCCACTGCTCGAGCTCCCGGGCGACCGCGCTGGCGTCGGCCGGCCGGGCCGCCGGCTCGCGCGCGAGACAGCGGGCGACGAGGCCCCGCAGCCGGTCGGGCACGGCCCCCGCCGGAGGCAAGGGCAGGCGCGCGTCGCTGCGCACCCGGGCCAGCACCGTGTGGGCGCTGCCCAGGCCGAAGGGCGGCACCCCCGAGAGCAGCTCGAAGAGGATGGCCCCGAGCGCCCAGACGTCGACCCGGGCGTCGAGGGGCACGCCGCCCGCGGCCTGCTCGGGCGCCATGTAGGCCACCGTGCCCTGGACGGCACCGGCCCGGGTGAGGCAGCGGGCGTCGGTGTGGAGGCTGACCCGGTCGTCGGCGGCGGCCCCGACCGGCCCCGGGGGCTCGGGAGGGGCGGCGACCGGGCCGCCCGGCGGCGCCACGGGCCGCGCGAGGCCCCAGTCGAGCACGACCACCCGGCCGCCCTCGGTCACCATGATGTTGGAGGGCTTGAGGTCGCGGTGGACGAGGCCCTGGGCGTGGGCGTGGGCCACCGCCACGGCCACGGCGTGGAGCCACGAGACCCGCTGGCGCAGGGCGGACCGCGCCGGGGCCGGGCTGCGCCGGGCGGGCGGCCCCAGCAGCCGGGCCAGGGTGCGCCCCCGCAGCAGCGGCATCACGAGGTAGGGCCGGCCGTCCTCCGCCACCCCGTAGTCGAGCACGGTGACCACCCCCTCGTGCCGCAGCGAGGCCAGCAGCGCCGCCTCGCGCCGGAACCGCGCCCGCGACACCGGATCGCGCCCCAGCCGCGCCGCGATGAGCTTCACGGCGACCTTGCGCCCGAGCACCTCGTCCACCGCCGTGCGCACCTCCCCCATGCCACCGAGGGCCAGCAGGCGCACATCCCGGTAGCGCCCGCCCCAGCGCCGGACCCCGAGGCCGCCCGCCAGCGGCCCCGCCGCCTCCAGGCCCGCCGCCTCCAGGCCCGCCGCCTCCGGGATCGGGCCGGAGGCCGCCCCGTCCCCCGCCCCGCCGCCAGACAGCTCCCGGGTCGAGGGCTCTTGGGTCGTCTGCTCCCAGGTCGCGGGCTCCTGGGTGGACTGGTCCCAGGTCGCGGGCCCCCCGGTCCACGCGGCGCCCCCCCAGACCTCGCCGGTCGGCGGCGCGCCCGTGGGGAGGGCTGCGTCGACAGCCCCGTCCTCCGCGCGCGCGGGCCCCGGCCCACACGCGGCCGTGCCCGGCGCGACCGGCTCTCCGGTCCGCGGCGCGCGTCGGTCGCTGGTCGGAGCCTCTGCCACGGCGCCGCACCTCCCTCGCGCCGGCACCCCTGGGCCCGGAACGTTGGTCTCATCTCGCCACACCGCCCCCCAAGGGCAGCGGCCGATCCGTAATGTGCCGGCTGGCGTCCCGCGAGAACTCCCCGATCCCCTCCTCCCGCTGCGCCGCACGGTCGTCAGGGGCACCCCGTGCGCAGCCCACCGGATCGCACCCGGCCTCCCGACGCCGCCGCGGGCGACCGCCGCCCGCCTGCCCGGCCCCTCCGGCCGCCGAGACTTGTCAAAAGTGGCCGGAACAAACCAGGATTGGACAACAACAGATAGGACAACCCCAAGACACCGCTGTGGGCGACAATCCAGTCAAGACAGGCCGCGCTCCGACCGACGGGGGAAGCGCCGCTGTGGACAGCCTGTGGCATCTCGTCACTCCCGCATGGGCCGCCAGTGGGCTACCGTGCCGACCGGGCCAGCCCGCGCGGCCTGGTTGATCCATTTGCAACAACTTGAGACAACCATGACCCATCTTGTGCCCTGCCGAGCCGGCGACCTCCGGACCCCCTCCTGCAGACAACCCAGGGACCACCAGTGCCCCGTGGCGCTCCTGGTCCCGACCTTGTCTCGACGATGTCCCTCCTCCCGCGTCTTCCCCGCCCGCTGAGGTCCCGCGCCGCGCCCGTGCGCCGCCCCCGCCCTGGGGCTGCTCCCGTCGCACCGGCCGCGCAGATGTCCTGACCTGTCGCTTTCTCGCCGCGAGCGACGCCCGCCCGGACCCCGTGCCCGTGCACCCCTTCGGTGCACGACGCCACTCCTCCGCCCCGTCGCCGCCTCCGCGACGGGGAACAGGACGGTCCGCCCGCGCCCTCCCGCTCCGGCACCCCACACCGCTCCGCCCCTGCGGAAGAGGTCCTGCCCATGTCCACCCCGTCACTCCGTGCCCCCTCACCCGCGGCCCCTGCTTGCGCCCCCGGCCTCTTGTCCCACGCGGCGCCCCCGACCCTCTCCCCCGTCCCGACCATGCGTCCCGTCGCCCCCGACCACTTCGCCCGCTACCGCCGCCACCACTCGCTCTCGGCCCTCACCAAGGGGGCCTCTGCCATGCTCGAGAGCGGTATCTTTCTGTCCATTCTCTACCGAGAAGACGGCAGCGGCCTGACGACCAATGCCGAGGTCCAGCAACGCCACGGCGAGCAGGGCATCGGCCGCAACTGGATGCGCCCGGCCACAAGCGAAGACCCAGAGAGCCGCGCGTTTCCGCGTTGGCGCGATCAGTGGCGTCCCGCAAGCGAAGACCCCCGCTGGTATGCCGCCTGTCTCTTCGTGCTCTGCGAAGACGAGGGCTACACCGACTGGAAGACCAGCCCTCCCGAGGCCGCCGCACGCCTCTTGAGTATCTGGAAGCGCCGGGGCGCAGCGCTGCTCCAAGCCATCGAGGCCCACCAGACCGCCCCAGCCGCCGCGCCTCCGGCCACGACAGCGGCCGCCCCGGCCGCTCCGTCTTCCGGTCCCGACACCCGGTACCTGCACCGCGCGCTGCGGGCCTACCTGAAGGACCACGCCAGCGACACGGAAGGGTCGACGAACATGCTGGCCATCTCCGCCTTTCAGTGGGCCGTCCAGGCTCTTGCGTCGGATCCCCACGCCACAAGCTATGGATCCGAAGAGGTGTGGCAGGACGACAGCTCACCGAGCCTCGCCGCCCTCGAGCGGGCCAGCCCCCCGGCCGCCGACACAACCTTCGGCCAGGTCCACGCCCTGCTGACCGCCTTCATCCAAGAGAAGGTCATCGACTTCGAGTACGACCCGGCACCAGGACAAGAGGCCCCCCTGCCCAGGGGCACGGCCATCGCGCTGGCCGTGCTCGTCGACGACCAGCTCCGCATCGCCCACTCCTTCAGCGCCTCGCTCAGCGAGGTCCGGCGGCTGAACCAGGCCCAGGCGCTGCTGGGCCAGACCGGCTGAGCGACCACCAGGGCCCGCCCCCCCCCCCACGGTGCGGGGCGGCCCTGGACTCTCCCGGTCTCTGGGCTTCGGCTCTTGGGTGGGCGTGCCGACCCCCGCTATGCTCGCGACCCCGGGGCCCCCTGGCTCCGCCGCCCGGGAGCTCCCATGCCCACCCGCTCGTCTCGTCTGCGCGCCCTCGCCCTCGCAGGCATGGCCCTCTCGCCGGTCGGCTGTGCGCCCGACGCCGACAAGCCCGCCGGGACGGGCGCCGCCGCCGGGTCCACCGAGGGCCACTGCGCCGACGGCGCCGACAACGACGGCGACGGGGCCACCGACTGCAACGACAGCGACTGCTTCGGCACCGTGGACTGCGCGGACGACCCGTCCGGGGACGACGAGCAAGACGACGACAACGACGACGGCGACGGCGACGGGATCCCCGCGAGCGAGGACTGCGACGACAGCGACGACAGCATGCCGGCCGACGACGCCGACTGTGACGGGGTGCCCACCGCGGAGGACTGCGACGACGGCGACCCCTTCTCCCTGACGCGGGCCCAAGATCCCGAGTGCGACGGCTTCTACCTCCACCCCAACGGTGTCACGGTGCTCTGTCCGGGCCTGCCGCGCCTGGCGACCGGAGAGGTGGAGGGCAAGACCTACACAAAGCGCGACCGCGCCGACATCCGCGACCTCCCGGCAGACTCCGACGGCACCTGGGCCACGACCTGCACCAGCGACATCCGCGACATGACGAGCCTCTGCACGCGAGTCAGCAACTTCAATCCCCGCATCGACAGCTGGGACACGAGCGCGGTCACCAACATGGGCTCGATGTTTGCCGGTGCCCGCGAGTTCAACCGAGACATCAGCGCATGGGACACCAGCAGCGTCACCGACATGCACGGGATGTTTCAAGACACAGACCAGTTCAACCAAGACATCGGTGCATGGGACACCCACAACGTCACCAACATGGGAGGGATGTTCCGGCGCTCGGTCTTCGATCAAGACATCGGCGCATGGGACACCAGCAGCGTCCGCACCATGACCGAGATGTTCGCCCACTCCTTCTTCAATGAAGACATCGGCGCATGGGACACCAGCAGGGTCACCGACATGTCGGAGATGTTCCTCGGGGCCCGGAACTTCAACCACGACATCGGCGGATGGGACACCAGCGGCGGCCCCGACATGCACGGGATGTTCCAAGATGCGCGGGCCTTCAACCGCGACCTGAGCGGCTGGTGCGTCGACCACACCACCAGCAAGCCGGGCCTCTTCGATGACGGGGCGATCAACTGGAGCCTGCCCCGTCCGGTCTGGGGCACCTGCCCCTGAGCCCGGCCGGCGGTAGAGGCGTGCGGCGTGCTGCCCGCAGCCAAGCCAAGCCCCCAGCCCCCGCGCCCCCGACACCGGTCAGAGTGGACATCAGCCCGGCGCTCTCGCCGCTGTGCGGCGTGGCGCGTCCGCGTTAGCCCGCCCGGATGACCCCTCCGGCGCCCTACGAATTCCTCAACGTCTTCGCCTCGCCCCGCACCACCGCCGCCCCGGCCGACGCGACGGACTGGCAGTGGTGCTCGCGCCGCGAGGTCACCCACGGGGGCGGCCTCACCGTCGCCCTGGCCCGCGACCGCCGGGTGCTGCGGGCGGCCGTCCACCGCCGCCACCGGGGCCACGCCGTCGCCACGGCCGTCTGGTGCCCCCCCGGCCGCCCGGGGGCGCTCGTGCCCCCCCGCGACGTGCTCGCTGCGCTCCCCGGCGCCCTCCTCGCGGTCACCCTCGTCGAGCTGAGCCCCCTGGCCTACCTCTCCTACGCCCGGCCCGACCAGCCCTCCATCGGGCCCGCCCGGCGCCTCCTGACCCACCTCGGGGCGACCCCCGCCCTGCCCCCCACCTCCGCGATGATGGGCCTCGAGCGCATTCCCGTGGTCATCCTGTCGGCCATCCACTCCCTCGCCGACCTGCGCCCCCTGCTCCGGCGGCTCCGCAGCACCCGCCTCTCCGACCTCGACGCCGCCGGTCCGGCCACCGGCAAGGTCCACGCGCTCACGGCCGCCTTCGACCGCCGCTGCGAGGCGGCCTGGCGCCGGCACCTCGGGGGCAATGCCGCCGGCTGGCGGGCCCACGAAGAGGCCGTCAGCGACCTCGTCACCATGCTCGCCCCCCCCGCGATCGGTGGGCTCGGGGCCGACCGGCGTCTGGAGCCCGGGCGGGGCGGCGTCGCCGAGCTCACCCGCGACGGCGCGGTCTGGCTGAGCCGCGACCGGGTGCTCGTCGGTCCCATCGACCGCATCAGCCAGCAGTCCGACCTGCTGACCCCCGGCGACCCGACGAAGACCGACCGCAGCATCGACCTCCGCGACCTCGCCCAGCTGGCCGAGCGGGACGCCGAGGACGGCGTCAGCCGGGTGCTCTTGCCCTGGCTCAGCGCCGGGGCCAGCCCCGCCACCGACAGCCCCCCCACCAGCGCCGGGCGCCGGGCCTACCAGGCCCAGCTCGAGGCGGACACGCTCCAGGTGGGCGACCGCATCGAGGCCCTCGTGAGCCGCCGCCCCCTCCGCGCGGGGACCATGGGCGACGCGGCGGGCATGGTCGACACCCTCACCGGCGAGGTGCCCCGGCTGCTGACCGCCGACGTGGCCGCCTTTGTCGAGGTCTTCTCGGCCCTCTCCCAGCTCGAGGGCACCGCCCCCAGCCCCACCCTCGCCGGGACCACCGACCCCACCCTGCCCCCCCACCGCAGCTGGCTGGCCCAGGTGCGCCGCGTCATGAAGCAGCTCCGGCTCCGGGGCCAGACCCTCCACCGCCCGCCCAACCTCCAGGGCTTCGACAACCGGGTGGCCTTCGAGATCACCCGCCACGCCGTGCGCGCCCTGGCCCGGGCCTTCCTCGCCGCCCACACCCGCACCACCCCGAGCGTGCTCCTCATCGAGGTCGCCGACAGCCAACCCCAGGTCGACACCCACGGCCTGCCCCACGGCGTCTCGATCCACATGCCCGACGCCTGGGTCGAGCACCCCTTCTGGTGGACGACGACCCTGCTCCACGAGCTGTCCCACGCCCGCCTCGCCGACCCCAGCCCCGCCACCACCACGCCCGCACGCCGGTGGCGGGCCGACCTCTTCGCCCAGCTGCGCCGGCTCTTCCCCGGCGGCCGGGTCCCGAGCCGCACGGCGCCCCTCAGCGTGCTGCTGCGGGCCCTGCGCCCCCCCAGCGACCGCCACCGCCTGCTCCGGGTCGTGGCCGACCTCGGCACCGAGCTGGTGGTGGACGTGATGGTGGTCGCCCAGCTCCAGGCCCACAGCGAGGCCGACGACCCCGCCGCCGCGGCCTGGTCGAGCCTGTGGTGGAGCTGGCTGCCCGCCGTCGTGCGCACGGTGGGCCTCGACCCGGCCGACGCCCCGGGCGGGGCGCTGCCCCAGGTCAGCGAGGATGCCGTGCTGCGGCTCACCCTGCGCATGCTGCTCCTCAAGCTGGTCGAGACGACGGCGACCGACGGGCCGCCCGCCTGGCTCTCCCGCCCCGACGCCGTCGCCACCCAGATCGCCGCCGCCGTGGCCCGGGTGATGGACCGCCCGGCCCCGCCCCACCAAGACCCCGACGCCGCCCCCGTCTCCGCGGCCCTGGCCCCCGTGCTCGACTGGTGCCGGGCCAACACCCAGCGCCCGTCGACCCTCGGCGGGCTGCCCCGGCTCAACGACCGCGGCCGCTTCCTGGCGGCGGGCGCGGCGCTCTCGGCCGACGACCTGTCCGTGCTGAGCGCGCTCTTCACCACCATCCACTCGCTCGCCCGCTCGCTGCTCACCACCCGCCCCCTCGACCGGCAGCCCCCCCGCGACGCCCCCTGTCCCATCCTCCGCGCCACCGCCGCCTTCCTCGCCGCCCACCGGGCCGCCGATCCCGACCACCCCCACCGGGTCGCCCTGCCCATCGTGCCCCGGGGCCCGGGCCGCCCCTCCGGCCTCGGCATCTGCGCCCACACGGGCACCCTCGTGGGCCCGGCGGCCACCACCGAGGCCCTGGCCCGCATCGAGCACGACCACCTGCTCACCCTCGCGAACCTCGACCGCTGGAAGCGGCTCGACGTGCTCGACAAGGCCCTGGGCGACGTCGCCCCCGACCGGACCGGCAGCGCCCCGCCCGCGTGATACCGTCCGGGCCCCCCGCCCGGAGCCCGTCCTGCCCCCTGCGCCCCGCCGCTGGCCCGCCCGCCTCGCCGCCCTCGCCCTCGGCCTCGGCCTCGTGGGGCTGGCCGAGCTCGCCCTCCGCCTCGGCGGGGTGGCGGACGGCGCCGCCTGGGCCCCCCCGCGCCTCGTCCACGTCGTCCAGAACGGCGAGGTCCAGGGCGAGTTCTCCGTGTCCAGCGACCCCCACTTCGTGCCCGAGGCCCTCGACGGCCAGCCGGGCATGCGCACGGCCGCCAGCTACGCCCTCGGCCGGGGCACGGGCTTCCCCGTGAGCGGCGCCATGCGCGACGAGCACTTCACCACGGCCCCCGCCCCGGGCACCGACCGCTACGTCGTGCTCGGCGGCTCGGCGGCCATGGGCCAGGCGCCCGTGGGCAAGCGCGGCGGGGTGCGCTGGAGCACCGAGAAGCTGGCCAACGGGGTGCAGGCCCTGCCCGACGCCCTCGCCATCTCGGGCCAGCTCGAGGCCCGGCTGCGGGAGGCCGGTCGCCCGGCCGAGGTCATCAACGCGGGCATGATCGCCCAGGACTCGGCCGGGGTGCGCCGCATCGCCGACGAGGTGCTGGCCTTCGGCCCGACGGCCCTCGTGCTCTACCTCGGCAACAACGAGGGCATCGGCCTCTCGGCGGGCATGGGCGGCGTCGACATCCCGCGCCTCGAGCCCGTGCGCGACGCCCTCCACGGCCTGCGCCTCTACCGCATGCTCGCCGAGCTGGTCGTGCCCGCCCGCCAGCGCATGGCCGCCGCGCCCCCCGACCGGGTGAGCGGCATGCTGCCCGAGGTGCTCGGCCGCATCAGCCTCACCCAGTGGCAGAGCGCCGGCCGTCCCCTCATCGAGGGCACCACCCCCACCGACGGGGTCCACGCCGCCCTGCTCGCCCGCTTCCGCCACAACCTCGGGGCCATCGTCGACGCCGCGCGCGCCCAAGACTGCGACGTCTACGTCATTCCCACGCCCCCCCACCTCGCGTATCTGCCCTTCTTCACGGGCCACGACCCCCGCCTCGGTCCCGCCGCCCACCAGGCCTTCCAGGCGGCCCTGCCCGTGGCCCGCCAGGCCGAGCAGCGCCGCGACTGGGCCGGGCTGCTGGCCGCCGCCGACACCCTCGTGGCGGCCGACCCCCACAGCGCCGCCGCCCACCACCTCCGGGGCCTGGCCCTCGACGGCCAGGGCCAACACGCCGCGGCCATGGACGCCCTCGTCATGGCCCAGGTCCTCGACCTCTCGCGCAAGCGCAGCCAGCCCGCCTACAGCGCGGTGGCCGCCGCGCTCTGCGCCGAGAAGGGCTGCAAGACCACCGACGCCCACGCCCGGCGGGTGGGAGAGGGGCGTGGGCGTGGGCTGGCCGCCTGGCACGAGCGCTTCGGCGACCACGAGCACCTGCTGCCGGCGGGCAACGCCTGGGTGGCCGGGCTCTTCGCCGGGCTCATCCTGGGCGAGTGAGGCCCCGCCGGCCGCCGGGACGGCTCAGCGGGCGGCGAGCCAGGCCACCAGCTCGTCGGCGCCGCCGATGTGGGCCTTGTCGACGAAGACCTGGGGGGTGGCGCCGGTGCCGGGCAGGGCCCGCAGCACCCGGGGGCTGCTCGGCAGCTCGGAGTAGCTGAGACCGGCCTCGTCGAGGGCCTTCTTGGCCCGCACACAGTGCGAGCCGCCCG
>CAXQUZ010000714.1:0-5300 GCA_964226865.1 Myxococcota bacterium
GACTGGAGTTCAGACGTGTGCTCTTCCGATCTGCTGTCGCCGGGCGGTCTTGCGGCCGGGGGCCATGGCTGGCTCCGGAGCGGGCGCAGGCCGGCAGGCATCCCCGGAGTGATCCGGGGGCGGCGCGGGACGGCGCACAGGGGGAACTCGAGGCGTGCAGACAGGCTAGGGGATCTCCCCCCCTGGGCTCCATGTCAGCCCGATGTCGTGGGCCGCCGGTGCGGATCTGCGGCAAGCCCTGCTTCGCCCTCCACTCTGGGAGTCCCCCATGCCCGCATCCCCCCCCGCTGCCCTCTCGCCCGCCGACCATGCCCGGGCGGTGCTGCTCGCGGCCGAGACCGTGGCCGTGCTGGGGGCGTCGAGCCGGCCCGAGCGCGCGGCCTTCTACGTGCCCGCCTACCTCGCGGCACAGGGCTACCAGATCCGCAGCGTGCGCCCGGGGGGCGGGGCCCGGATGCACGGCGGCCCCGTCTTCGGTAGCCTCGGTGACATCTCCGAGAACATCGATGTACTCAACATCTTCCGCCGGTCCGAGGCGCTGATGGACCACCTGCCCGAGGTGCTCGCCCTGGCGCCTGGCACGGTGTGGCTGCCCCTCGGGGTGCGCGCCCCGGCGCCCTTTGCGGCGGCCCTGGCCGAGGCCGGCATCGGGCTCATCGAGGACCGCTGCATGAAGATCGACCACGGGCTGCTGCGGTGAGCGGGGCCCTCTGGCTGTGGGAGCTGCCCCAGAGCCTGCTGGGGCTCGGGCTGCTCGCGGTCCAGCGGGCACGCGGCCGGGTGCACGGGGTCGAGCGCACGGCCGACGGCCGGCGGCTGGTCGAGACCGAGGGCATCGGCATCTCGCTTGGGGCCTTCGTCTTCTGGTCCCGGGCCGATCTCTTCGGGCGTCCCTTCGACGTCCCCCTCATCCGGGCCCACGAGCTCGGCCACACGGTCCAGTCCCGGCGGCTGGGCTGGCTCTACCTGCCCACCGTCGGCATCGCGTCGAGCAGCCGGGCCGTCTACGCCCTGCTCTGGCAGCGGCGCCACGGCCGGCCCTGGCCCCGCTACTTCGATGCCTGGCCCGAAGACATGGCCGACCCCCACGGCGGGGTGCGCCGGGGGGCGGACGGGGCGCGCCACCTGCCTGCGGGCAGCCCCCTCGATCCCGACCCCCTCCGGGGCTGCTGAAGGGCGCGCGGCGGCGGGCCGCCGCGCGCCCGCGGGCCTCAGGTGGCGACGAGGTTGACCAGGCGCCCGGGCACGTAGATCTCCGTGCGGAGCGTCTTGCCCTCGAGGAACTTCTGGACGTTCGGGTGCGCCTTGGCCATCGCCAGCACGGCGTCCTTCTCGATGTCGCGGGGCACGTCGAGCTTCGCCCGCACCTTGCCGAGCACCTGGACCACGATGGTGATGGTGTCTTCGACCAGGGCCGCCGGGTCCCACTCGGGCCAGGCGGCGTGGGCGAGGCTGTCGGCGTGGCCGAAGCGGTGCCAGAGCTCCTCGCCGAGGTGGGGGGCCCAGGGGCTGAGGATCTTGACGAAGGCCTCGGCGTCGGCCTGGGAGGGGGTCTCGCCCTTGCAGGCGTTGACGAACTCCATCATGCGGCTGATGGGGGTGTTCAGCTTGAGCGCCTCGATGCCCTCGGTCGTCTCCTTGATGGCGACGTGGAGGGCCCGGCGGGCGTCCTTGCTGGTCGTGCCGAAGGGCCGCAGCGCGCCGGTCTCTTCGTCGACGAAGAGCCGCCAGGCCCGGCTGAGGAAGCGGAACACGCCGTCACAGCCGGCCGTCTGCCAGGGCAGGGCGCTGTCGAGGGGCCCCATGAACATCTCGTAGGTGCGCAGGGTGTCGGCACCGTACTTGCGGACGATCTCGAGGGGGTCGACGCTGTTGTTGAGCGACTTGCCCATCTTGCCGAGCTTCTGCTCGACGGGCTCCCCGGTCTCGGCCACGTACCAGTCGGTCTCGACCGTGTCGTTCGGCGGCCAGGCGCTCTTGAGGGTCGTCGTCTGGCCCTTGCGCTGCTCGACGGTGTCGGGGTGGTGGTACTTGCCGTTGGTCGCCCGGTAGGCGTAGGCGAGGATCATGCCCTGGTTGAAGAGGCGCTGGAAGGGCTCCTTGGTGGGGACGAGACCGCAGTCGTAGAGCACCTTGTGCCAGAAGCGCGAGTAGAGCAGGTGGAGCACGGCGTGCTCGGCGCCGCCGATGTAGAGGTCGACCTGCTTCCAGTAGTCGACGATGTTCTCGGCGAAGGCGGCCGTGTCGTTCCGCGGATCCATGTAGCGGAGGTAGTACCAGCACGAGCCCGCCCACTGGGGCATGGTGTTGAGCTCGCGGCGGGCCGTCTTGCCGTCGATCTCGACGGTGAGCCAGTCCTCGGGGGCCCGGCCCAGCGGGGGGGCGCCGTCGGCGGTGGGCTTGTACTCGTCGACATGGGGCAGGGCGACGGGGAGCTGGTCTTCGGGAACGGGCATCACGGTGCCGTCCTCGAAGTGGAGCATGGGGAAGGGCTCGCCCCAGTAGCGCTGGCGGCTGAAGAGCCAGTCGCGCAGCTTGAAGTTGACCTTGCGCTCGCCGTGGCCCTCGGCCTCGAGCCAGTCGATGATGGCGGCCTTGAAGCGGGCCACGTCCATGCCGTCGAAGCGACCCGAGTTGATCGCCCTGCCGTCGCCGGGCCAGGCGGCCTCCTGGAAGTCGTGCGCGCGGCCGATGTCGTAGACGGGCCGGATCTCGAGGCCGAACTTGCTGGCGAAGGCGTGGTCGCGCTCGTCGTGGGCAGGCACGGCCATGATGGCGCCCGTGCCGTAGGTGGCGAGCACGTAGTCGGCGACCCACACGGGCACCTTCTCGCCGTTGACCGGGTTGATGGCGTAGGCCCCCGTGAACACGCCCGACTTCTCCTTCTCGGAGGCGACCTGGCGCTCCATGTCGGACTTGTTCTTCGCCGCCTCGACGTAGGCATGCACCTCGGCCCGCTGGTCGGCGCTCGTGATCGTGTCGACGAGGGCATGCTCGGGCGCGAGCACGCAGTAGGTGGCGCCGAAGAGGGTGTCGGGCCGGGTGGTGTAGACGACGAAGTGGTCGTCGTGGCCGTCGATCTCGAAGCGCACCTCGGCGCCCTCCGACCGGCCGATCCACTGGCGCTGCATCTCGAGGATGCCCTCGGGCCAGTCGAGGCCCTCGAGGTCGTCGAGCAGCCGCTGGGCGTAGTCGGTGATCTTGAGCACCCACTGCTTCATCAGCCGCCGCTCGACCGGGTCGCCGGTCTCGCCGTAGCGGCCGTCCACCACCTCTTCGTTGGCGAGCACGGTGCCGAGCGCCGGGCACCAGTTCACGGGCACCTCGTCGAGGTAGGCGAGGCCCTGCTCATGGAGCTTCAGGAAGATCCACTGGGTCCACTTGTAGTAGTCGGGCTCGCAGGTCGAGATCTCCCGCTCCCAGTTGAAGCTGAAGCCCAGGGCCTTGAGCTGCTCGCGGAAGTAGGCGATGCGCTCGCGGGTGATCGTGGCCGGGTGGCGGTTCTCGCGCTGGGCCGCCCGCTCGGCGGCGAGGCCGAAGCTGTCGAAGCCGATGGGGTTGAGGACGGCGAAGCCCTTCATGCGCTTGTAGCGGGCCACGATGTCGATGGCCGTGTAGCTCTCGGGGTGGCCGACGTGCAGGCCCGAGCCCGAGGGGTAGGGGAACATGCAGAGCGCGTAGTACTTGGGCTTGCTGGGGTCTTCGGTGACGTGGAAGGTCGCGGACTCCTCCCAGTGCTTCTGCCAGCGGGGCTCGATGTCGGCGGGCGTGTAGCGGCTCATGGTGGGCATCCTCAGGGGCATGGCGGCGGGACCGGGCCCGGGTCGGGGGCCCCGCGGCACGGCGGCGGCCGGCGGGCCGTATCCCGCGGAGGCGCCGGTCGGAGGCCCCGGTCGGGGGCCAAGGCGCGGGGCGGGGGGGCCCGCGGGGATAGGAGCGGACCGGGAGGTGGACCCTGCTGACCGACCACGACGTCTGGCATGCCATCGAAGACGCAGAGGATGCTGACCAGCCCGCTCTTCTCGTGATCACTGCCCCCGGCTGTGGGGCCTGCCGGCGCCTCCACCAGCTCCTCGACGCCCTCGCGGCGGACGGGGCCCTGCCGCCGGTGGCCCTGCTCCGGGTCGACGCCGAGCGCGCCGGTGGTCTGCTCGAAGAGCTCGCCGTCTTCCATCTGCCCGCCCTGGTTCCGGTGGCCGGCGGTGGCCTCGGGGCGCCCCTCGCGGTGCCCCTGGCCCGGGCGCCCTTGCTGGCGGCCCTCGCGGCCCTCGCCGCCGCCCCCCGGGAGCCCCCCGCCCCGGGCCTGCGGTAGACTCTCCCCACCGCTGTCAGGAGAGTCCATGCCCACGCTTCGTGTCTTCCGAGAGGGGAACCTGCTGGTCGAGCAGCGGCTGCGCCCAGGCCGGACCAGCATCGGGCGTGCGGACTCCTGCGATCTCGCGCTGCCGGGCGACACCGTCAGCCGCGTGCACTGCATCCTCTCCAGCGCCCAGGACGGCGGCGGCTGGACCCTCATCGACCGCTCTCGCCACGGCACCACCGTCGACGGCCAGCCCTGCACGGGGCGCACCGCGGTCGCCGGCGGCAGCCACATCGGGGTCGGCCCCTTCACCCTCGAGCTCCACCTCGGCGGCGGCCCAGCGGCCCTGACGGCCCCCCGCGAGCCCGACCACGGCCACGAGCTGATGCTGGCCCACGACGGCGCCTCGATGGCGGTCGAGCGCGCCCGGCTCACGGTCACGGGCGGGCCCGGGGCCCCGGAGGTCCACCTGCTGCGCGCCCCGCGGGTGAGCATCGGCGGGCGGGGCAGCGACATCGTCATCGCGAACCCGGCGCTGCTTCCCGAGCACGCCTGGCTGCGGGTGGCCCGGGGGCGGGTCATGGTCGAGCCGGGGCGCGGTCCGGTCCACCTCGACGGCCTCCGGGTGCGCACCATCACCCCCATCCACCCCGGCGAAGACTTCCGCATGGGCGAGACCGTGCTCAAGGTCGACCGGGAACACCTCGAAGAGTCGCCGGTGGCGCGGCGCTTCGGCGAGCTGGTGGGCGAGGCCCAGGCCATGCAGCGCCTGTTTGGCACCCTCCGCCGCATGGCCGGCCACCACTACACCGTGCTCATCATCGGCGAGAGCGGCACGGGCAAGGAGCTCATCGCCCGGGGCATCCACGACCACAGCAACCGCTCCGACCGGCCCTTTGTGGCGCTCAACTGCGGGGCCATCTCGCCCACCCTCTTCGAGAGCGAGCTCTTCGGCCACGAGAAGGGGGCCTTCACCGGTGCCGACCAGCGCCGGGCCGGG
>CAXQUZ010000715.1:0-2367 GCA_964226865.1 Myxococcota bacterium
CTTGGTCGCCAGCGGCAGCCCGTAGAGGGTGTCGGCGTAGCGCAGGGCCGCCACGGTGGTGGGGTGGAGGGGCTCGGCCGGCAGGGCGAGGGGCGCGAGCAGCCCGGCGTCGACCCAGCCGCCGACCCGCTCGTGGGCGCTGATGAGCAGATCCGGGCCGTTGCCCCGGGGGGCCGCCGCCTCGAACTTGGTGACGAAGCCGTCGGGCGGAATCGCCAAGACCTCGACCTGGACGCCATCCTGCGCGTCGCCCCAGGCCTTGACGGCGGCCTCGAGCACCGCCTTCTCCTCGCCCCGGTAGGCGTGCCAGAGGCGCAGCTCGGTGGGCGCAGCCTGGGCGACAGAGCTGGCGAGGACGGCGACAGCGAGCATCGGCGGGTCCCGGGGGACGGAGCAGGCAGAGCGGCAGCCGCCCCGGACGGGCCCCCGTCCGCGTGCGCTGCCCACCCCGGTCGAGGGGGCGCCGGAGGGTACCACCCCGGGGGCCCCAGCGGGCCCGGCCGGCCCCGTCCGCCGGTCGCCATCTTTTTCTCGCCGTCCCTGTAAGCCCGCCGGCTCGGCCGCGTTTCGCAGACGAAGCCGGGGCGGCAGCACCGGCCCCCGCCGCCCCCGCCGCGAGGCCCCCCGCGTCCACTCCCCCGGAGTGGCGACGGGCCGGCTCTTGCCTCCTCCCACCGCCCCCGGAGCCGACCATGACCGCCCGCCGTCCCCTCGCCCTCGTCGCCACCCTCGGCCTCACCAGCCTGCTCGCCCTCGCCGCCTGCGGCACGGCCATGCACAGCGCCCCCGAGGCCGACCTGATCGGCGACGCCGACGAGGCCCCGAGCGCGCCCAAGGCCGACGCCCCCACCGACGGGGCCGCGGACGCGCCCGAGGCCAAGCCCGCCCGGCGCGTCGTGTCCAGCGGCGCGGCCACCGCAGCGTCCGCCCCCGAGGCCGAGCCCCTCCCCACCGAGGAGCTGGCGGAGGACATGCCGGCCAAGGAGGTCATGACCCGGTGCGACAGCGCCAGGATGGCCCGCCAGCAGCCGGCGGCCCCCCGCAGCGCGCCCGCGGTCGCCAAGCGCAAGCAGGCCGCCCGCGCCACGGCGGGCCCCGTGCCCCCCCCGCCGCCGGCCGGCGCCGTCTCCCAGCTCGCGGCCCTCGGCTACGTCTCGGGCGGCGCCCCGGCGGCGGGCCTCATCGACACCCTCTCCGATGACCAGATCCGCGAGGCCCCGGCCGTGCCCCGCCCCGATGCCGACGCCGTCGCCAACACCGAGGAGTTCACCGACCACGGGGTCAACCCCTTCACCCTCGTGAGCGAGGACGCCCTGTCGACCTTCTCCATCGACGTCGACACCGCGGCCTACGCCATCGCCCGCCGCAAGCTCCAGGCCGGCGCCCTGCCCCCCGAGGCCGCCGTGCGGGTCGAGGAGTTCGTCAACTACTTCGACTACGACAGCTACGTCACCCCCCAGGACGACCCCTTCGCCGTCAACATGGAGGCCATGCCCGACCCCTTCCGCCCGGGCCACCACATCCTGCGGGTCGGCGTCCAGGGCAAGGAGCTCTCGCGCGAGGAGCGGCCCCCCGTCCACCTCACCTTCCTCGTCGACGTCTCGGGCTCGATGAGCAGCCGCGACAAGCTGCCCCTGGCCCAGCGCTCGATGCACCTGCTGGTCGACACCCTGCGTGAGGACGACACCGTGGCCCTCGCCACCTACGCCGGCCGGGTCGCCCGCATCCTCCCGCCCACCTCGGCCGCCGACAAGGGCCGCATCCACGACGCCATCGGCGCACTCCAGAGCGGCGGCTCGACCGCCATGTCCTCGGGCATCGACCTCGCCTACCAGATGGCCGCCGAGACCTTCGTGGACGGCCACGAGAACCGGGTGGTCGTGCTGTCGGACGGCGACGCCAACGTCGGCGCCACGAGCTTCGACGCCATGCTCTCCCAGATCAAGGGCCACGCCGACCGCGGCATCACCCTGACCACCATGGGCCTCGGCATGGGCAACTACCGCGACACCCTCATGGAGCAGCTCTCCAACAAGGGCGACGGCAACAACTTCTACATCGACTCTCCGGCCATGGCCCAGCGGGTCTTCGTCGAAGAGATGGGCGGCGCGATGATCACCATCGCCCGCGACGTGAAGCTCCAGGTCGAGTTCCACCCCGAGAGCGTCGCGGCCTACCGGCTCATTGGCTACGAGAACCGCGACGTGGCCGACCGGGACTTCCGCAACGACCGGGTCGACGCCGGCGAGGTGGGCTCGGGCCACAACGGGACCGCCCTCTACGACGTCATCCTCAAGGAAGACCACGACGACCGCCTCGCCACCGTGCGCATGCGCTACGAGCGCCCCGGGGCCGACAAGGGCCTGA
>CAXQUZ010000716.1:0-2451 GCA_964226865.1 Myxococcota bacterium
CGCGCCACCTGCCGCCGCTTCGCCGACACCGAGATCCGCCCCCACGTCGAGGCCTGGGAGGAGGCCGGCACCTTCCCGCGCTCGCTCTACAAGAAGGCCGCTGATGCGGGCGTTCTCGCGCCCGCCATGCCCGCCGACTACGGCGGCGGTGGGGGCGACATCTTCCACGCCATCGTGGCCGGAGAGGAGCTCCAGCGCGGCGGCAGCGCCGGGGTGGTGGTGGGGCTCAACACCCACGCCATCGCGCTCCCCCCCATTCTGGCCATGGGCACCGAGGCCCAGAAGCGCCGCTTCGTGCCCCCCGTGCTCGCCGGCGAGAAGATCGCAGCCCTCGCCGTGACCGAGCCCCAGGCGGGCAGCGACGTGGCCGCGGTGCGCACCCGGGCCGTCCGCCAGGGCGACCACTACGTGATCGACGGGGCGAAGACCTTCATCACCTCCGGGGTGCGCGCCGACCTGGTCACCCTGCTCGCCCGCACCAGCAGCCACCCCCACGGCGGCCTGAGCTTCTTCGTGGTCGAGCGCGGCACCCCCGGCTTCACGGTCGGGCGGGCCCTCAAGAAGACCGGCTGGTGGGCCAGCGACACGGCCGAGCTCCACTTCGACGGGGTGCGGGTGCCGGAGAGCAACCGCATCGGCCCCGAGGGGGCGGGCTTCGGCGCCCTCATGAACAACTTCGCCAGCGAGCGGCTCATGCTCGCGGTCAACGGCTGCGCCCTGGCCATGCTCGCCCTCGACGAGGCCCACCGCTACGCCCAGCAGCGCGAGGCCTTCGGCCGCCCCCTCGCCGCCTTCCAGGTCACCCGCCACAAGCTCGCCCGCATGGCCACCACCGTCGCGAGCGCCCGGGCCCTCACCTACGCGGCCGGTGCCCGGCTGCGGGACGGGGTCGTCGCCATGGACGAGCTGGCCATGGCCAAGGTCCACGCCGCAGCGGTGGCCCGCGAGGTCTGCTGGGAGGCCGTCCAGATCTTCGGGGGCATGGGCTACATGCGCGAGAGCCTCGTCGAGCGCCTCGCCCGGGACGCCCGGCTGCTGCCCATCGGCGGCGGCACCGACGAGATCATGAACGAGCTCATCGCCCGAGGCATGGGCCTCTGAGCCGACCCGGGGGCCCGGGCCAGGGGCCGCAGCGCCGCTAAGGATCCCGCAGAGCGCCCCGAGCTCGGCGGCGCCCCCCGCCCCCGGAGCCCCCCGTGCACATCGCCACCAATGCCTGGTTCGTCGTGCTCGCCAGCCGCGAGCTGCCCCCCGACCGGGCCGTCGGTGCCCGCCGCATGGGGCTGCCGCTGGTCTTCTGGCGCGACGCCGCGGGCGCGCCCCGGGCCGCCGTCGACGCCTGCCCCCACCGGGGGGCGGCCTTCGCCGGCAGCCGGGTCGAGCAGGGGGCGCTGGTCTGCCCCTTCCACGGCCACCGCTTCGCCGAAGACGGCCACTGCACCGCCGTTCCCGCCCACCCCGACCGGCCCATCAGCGCCGCCATGCGCCTGGCCACCGTGCCCGTGCGCGAGGCCCACGGCTTCGTCTGGCTCTGGAGCGGCCCCGAGGCGGCCCCCGAGGCCGACCCCGACATGTTCGCCTTCCCCGGCTGCAGCGCCGCCGGCAGCCTCTCGTCGATGGACCTGCCCTTCCACCACACCCGCGCCATCGAGAACCAGCTCGACTTCGCCCACCTGCCCTTCGTCCACCGGCGCACCATCGGCCGCTTCGTGCCGAGCCCCGCCGTCGACCTCGAGGTCTCCGAGGAGGACGGGCGACTCTCCGTCAAGAATGCCGACCAAGAGGGCGTCTTGGAGTTCTGGCCTCCCGGCATCTGGCGGCTGCGCACGGGCCGCTCCTGGCAGTTCCTGGCCTTCGTGCCCGTCGACGAGACGACGAGCCGGGTCTACATCCAGGCCCCCCAGCCCCATGTCACGACGCCCGGGCTGGCCCACCTGGTCGGCTGGATCAGCCGCTGGAGCAACGCCCTGGTGCTGGGCGAAGACAAGGCCGTCGTGGCCACCCAGCCCAACGTCGAGACCCGGCTGCGCATGGGCGAGGTGCTGCTGCCCTCCGATGCCGCCATCATCGCCTACCGCCGCTGGCGCGAGGCCCGGCGGGCCCCCTTCGCCCTGACCCCGCCCAAGGCCGCCCAGCTCGGCCCCGCCTGACCTGGATCTGGCCCCTGCCCGCGCCACGGGCGGCCCTGGGCCCCGGCGCCTAAGCGGCCCCCCACCCGGCCCACCGCCGGCACCCCCCGGGAGACGACCATGCGCTGGCTCTGGGCCGCCCTCGGCCTCGCGGCCTGTGGGCCCCCCACCACCCACAGCCTGACCGTGGCCTCGGAGCACACGGGCGAGACCTACCGCCTCGAGGTGCTCTCGCCCGGGTCCCACCGCGACGACGAGGCCCTGCCCCTCGAGATCGGAAGAGCGTCGTGTCGGGACAGAGTGTCTTAAGACGTGGAGATCT
>CAXQUZ010000717.1:0-7945 GCA_964226865.1 Myxococcota bacterium
GCCCCGGCCCCCGCACCGGCCCCGGCCCCCGCACCGGCCCCGGCCCCGGCCCCCGCCGAGCAGGGCTTCCTCTTCGCCACCTCCCACCCCTCCAGCGGCCTCGACGTGCTGGTGGACGGCAAGAAGGTCGGCAAGACGCCCCTGCGCAACCACCAGCTCTCCGTCGGCACCCACACCGTGGTCATCCGCGACCCGGGCTCCGGCCACAGCTCCACCCACACGGCCGTCATCCAGAAGGGCCGCCCCACGATGGTCCGAGGAGACGCCCCATGATCCCGATGCTCACCGCCCTCTTGCTGGGCTCGGGCCTCGGGGGCCCCGCCCACGCCCGGGACGCCATCGCCGTGCTCCGCTCGGACGAGCTTCCCGCCTATGACGCGCCCATCGAGGCCTTCGTCAACGGCCTCGGCGCGCCGGTCGAGGTCTTCGCGCTCAAGGGCGACAAGGCGACGGCCCGCCGGGTGGCCCAGGATCTCGCCGCCGATCCGCCGCCGGCCGTGCTGGCCCTGGGCGCCAAGGCCGCGTGGATGGCCGCCCAGGAGCTGCCCACGAACATCCCGGTGGTCTGGGCCATGGTGCGCGAGCCCGAGCGCTACGGCCTCGACGGCATCAACATGACCGGGGTGCGCATGGAGATGGCCCCGTCGATGGTGTTGGCCCAGTTCCAGCTCTTCGCGCCCGAGGCCCGCAAGGTCGGCATCCTGCTGAGCGCCAGCAACTCCGACCCCATGGTGGGCGAGGCCATCCAGGCCGCCAAGGACGCCGGCTACACGGTGACCGCCCGCCGGGTGACCACCAGCCGCGACGTGCGCCGCCAGGTGGCGACCATGATGCGCGAGGTCGACGCCATCTGGCTGCTGCCCGACCCCCTGGTCGTGACCCCCTCCAACTTCCACTACGTGCGCTCCCAGGCCCTCCGCACCCGCACCCCCGTGCTGGCCTACAGCGAGAACCTCGTCGACGCAGGCGCGCTCATGTGTGTGGCCGCCGACCGCGCCGCAATCGGACGCCTCGCCGCGGCCCAGGTGCGCCGCATCCTCGACGAGGGGGTCTCGCCGGGCACCCTCGAGCCCGTGCTCCCGGGCCGCACCCGGGTCGTGCTGAACCGCGACACCCAAGACGCCATCGGCATGCGCATCGACCCCGCCATGATGGACTTCGTCGACCACACCATCCGGGCCCGCAGCCAGCGCTGAGCGGCCGGCCGCGGCGGCTCAGTAGAGGAACTCGACGCCCACCACCACGCTGCGGCCCGCAGCCGCGATGTCGCGGGGGAAGCGGGCCACGGTCTGGCCCGAGGCGGACTCGGTGGTGCGGTCGGCATCGTCCAGGTACACGAGGTTCTCGTAGCGGGTGTCGAGCACATTGCGCAGCGACAGGTCGGCCCGCACCCGCTTCTTGTCGCCCAGGGCATCCGAGGCGGCGGCGAGGTGGACGAGGGTGTAGGGGTCGCCGTCCGGGCGTCCCGAGTTCGGGGTCCAGGCCGAGCGGGCCCGCACGCCCACGTGGTCGACCAGGGCTGTCAGGCGCAGCCCCGTGAGCACCTCGACCCCGAAGCGACCGTTGACCATGTGCATGGGCACGCCATACTGGGCCCGGCCCGTGGCGCCGTCGACGGCCTGGGTGAGGCTGTAGGCCAGGTCGAGCTCGACGATGCCGGCCTCGACCGTGGACTGGAGCTCACCGCCGAGAACGGTCGACTCACCGCGGTTCTCGTAGTAGTCCGTGCCCAGCCGGGGCGAGTTGCCCTGGAAGGTGTTGATCTGCTGGCCGACCCGCGAGCCGAAGGCGGCCCCGCGCAGGGTCCAGGGGGGCAGGGGCGACCAGGTCAGCTCGGTCTCGACCGTGTCGATGACCTCGGGCGCGAGGGCGGCGTTGCCGGCGGTGAAGAGGTTCTGGCCCTCGTCGTCCTGGCGCACCACCACGAGCAGCTCGCGGGGGTTGGGCGCCCGGAAGGCCCGCCCGTAGAGCACCTTGATGACGCTGCCGTCGGTGGGCAGCAGCAGCAGGCCCGCCCGGGGGCTGACGAAGGTGCCGAAGTAGGAGTGGTTGTCGAGGCGCGCGCCGGCGGTCAGCTCGGCCCACCAGCTCGCCGTCCAGGTGTGCTGGACGAAGCCGAAGGTGTCGACGATGGTGGCGTCGGGCTCGTCGATGCGGAAGGCCGAGGGCCGCAGGGGGTCTTCGGCGAAGTCGACGAACTCGTTGTCGATGAGGGCGTGGACCCGGGTGGCCTCGACGCCGGCCCCGAGCACCGTCGTGTGGAAGGGGCCCATGCGCAGCTGGCTCTCGACCGTGCCGCCCATGCGGCTGCTGCGCTTCTCGGTCTCGACGAGGCGCCCCCGCAGGGCGGTGGAGGCCTCGAGGGTCGTGGGGTCGACCGTGGTCTCGGGGGCATCGAGAAAGCCGTACTGGCCGGGATCGTCGTGGTGCTGCCACCAGGCGAGGGCCGAGAGGCTGGCCCGCTCGCCGAAGCTGTGTTCGTAGCGGGCCCGGGCGAAGCGGTCGCGGTAGCGCAGCCAGAAGGCCTCGTCCTGCTCCATCAGCACGCTGACGGGGTCGTCCTGCTCGTTGACGAAGTAGGTGTGGCGGTAGTCGACGGCGGCCACCTCGAGATCGAGGCCCCCGACGGCGATGCCGAAGCGCCCGAGGATGCTGCGCCGGGGGTTGAGGCCCGTGACGTCGCGCCGGCCCCGGGGGGTCGTGTCCATGCCGTCGCCGTCGATGTCGAGCACCCGGGCGGTCGCCCGCAGCTCGACGGCGGTCGTGCCCATCGTGAGCTCGTCGGCCAGCACCGCCGTCGCACCCCAGCGGCCGTCGTCGCCCACCTCGACCCGGGCGAAGCCGCCCTGGAGGTCTTCGGCCCGGTAGGTGACCACGTTGACGACGCCGGCGAAGGCGTTCGTGCCGTGGACCGCCGAGCCCGGTCCCTTGATGATCTCGACCTGCTTGACGTCGGCGAGGGGGATGTACTCGTCGATCCAGGCGTGGGTGTAGATGCCGTCGTACCAGGGCACCCCGTCGACCAGCAGCAGGAACTTGTTGTTGTCGGGGCTGATGACACCGCGGAACCAGGCGAGGTTGCGGCCCTCCTGGCTGACCGTGATGAACACGCCCGGGAGGCTGCGCAGCAGGTCGGAGAGGGTGCGGTGGCCCCGGGAGCGGATCTCGCGGTCGGTCACCACGGTCACGATGGACGGCGCCTGCTCGACGGCCTGGGCGTAGCGGCTGGCGACGGTGACGACGCGCTCTTCGGCCCGGAACAGGGCCGACTCGTCCGGCTCTTCGAAAGGATCGACCACGCCGCCCGCCGCGTGGGCCGCGGGCGAGAGGAGGAGACCGAGGAGCGGGAGGGTTCCGGCGGACATGGCGCGGGTGTAGCACATGCGCCCCCGCTCGGGGCCCAGAGGCGCGTCAAGAGGCTGCACTGGCGGCCGTCCTGGCGCGCGTCCCCCCCGGTGACCGCCGCACCGGCCAGAGGGGCCCCGCACCGGCGCCGCCCGGGGCGTCCCCTGCCCCACCAGCACCGCGGCCTCGCCCCGCGGCCGCCCCCCGCGGCCAGGCCCGGCCGGCGCCGCGGCTATGGTGGCAGGCGATGTGGAGCATCCTGCTGTCGCTGGGCCTGTCGGTGGCCGCAGCCCGCCCCCTGCACTGGGACCTGACGGTCCCCGAGGGCGACACGGTGCGCGTCGATCTCGTCGACCCCACCGGCACCCCCGTCACCCACTGGCTCATCCGGGACGGCGGCGGCGCCCGCCAGCTCGGGTGGCGCCCCGACCTCGCCGAGGAGCCCGGCGTGCTGCGGGCCACCCTGCCCGCCCTGTGGCTGCCGCCCGGCGACTACGCCCTGCGCAGCCGCTGGAGCACCGGCGACCGCACCGAGACCCTGACCGTCGACGACGCGGCCCCGCGCCTGTTCAGCGTGCGGCTGCCCGAGGGGGCCACCGGGGTCCAGGCGGTGCGCTGGAGCCCCGAGACCGGCACGGACGGCTTCGCGTGGGCGCCCGATCTCGGCGGGGTGACCTTCCTGCCCGTGGGCGCGGGCGAGTGGGTCATCACGGCGCCCGGGCGCCCCGACCTGCGCCGGCGGATCTCGGCCGCCACCCCCTCGGGCACCCTCAGCCTCGGGCCGGCCCCCCGGGAGCGTGCGCGCAGCATCGACGACGGCGGCGCCTGGCTGGTGTCGCGGCTGCTCGCGCCGGCGACCGGGCTCGTGCTGCTCGGGCTCGTGGCCATGGCCCTGCGGCTGCGGCGCAGTCCGGGCCTGCGCTGGGGCCTGCTCGCCGCCCTCGTCTTCGCCGCCGTGCCCGTCTGGCCCTTCCTGCTCTCGCCCGCCAGCCTCGCGCCCATGCCCGACGCGGGCTTCCGCGACGGGGTCACCAGCGCCACCCTCGCGGGCGCGATCGCCGAGGCCGCCCCCCACCTGCGCGACGTCTCGACCGCCTGGGGCTGGCCCGAGGGCCACTCCTGGCTCGCCCTCGGCCCGAGCTGGCTGGCCTACCTGCTGGTGGCCCCGGTGGCGGCCCTCGCCGGAGGCCTGGTCGCCCACAACCTCGGGCTCTACCTGCTCGGGGTGCTGCTGGGCCTCGGGGCCTGGGCCCTCGCCCGCTCCCGGGGCCTCGGCACGGCGGCCAGCACCGTGGCGACCGCCCTCGCCTGCCTTGCCCCCGCCATCGCCGACGAGCTCGACAAGGCCAGCCTCGACCGGGCCGGCCTGTTCCTCGTGCCCGTGTTCCTGCTCTGCCTCGACCGGGCGGCCCAGCGCGGCGGCGCGTGGGTGCTCGGGGCGGCCGTGGCCCTCGCCGGCACCTTCCTGCTCCAGACCTACTACGGCCTCTACCTCGCGGCGGCCTGCCCCCTGCTGGTGCTGCCCCGGCTGCTGGGCCCCCGCCCGGGCCGCCGGCTGCTCCGCCTCGCGGCCGTGGGCGGCCTCGGCCTCGCCCTGCTGGTGCCCGGCCTGTGGGTCTTGCGCGCGGGCACCACCGACACGGTCTATGCGGATGACGGCGCCGTTCTCGCGGATGAGGTGGACGACCTCTGGCACCCATTGGGCGCCCCTGCGGACGCCGGCGCCGCCGAAGACCTGCGCCGCTTCCTCGAACAGAACGACCCCAAGCTCAGCCGGGCCCCCGAGAGCTCCATCACCCACGCGATGGCCACGCCCCGCGACCGCCTCCAGACCGCCGTGGCCCACGCCAAGCTGGTCGACGAGGTGCTCTTCCCCAGCAGCACCCTCCCCCTCCGCGCCAGCTACTGGTTCGTGGCCCTCGCGGCCCTCCTGCTCGCGCGGCGGCGCCGAGGGGCGGCCCTCGGCGCCTGGGACGTGGGGGTCGTCCTGCTCATGGCGCTCGGCCCCGTGGCGCGGGTGGAGCCCCTGCGGGTCGGCCCCGTGCTGCCCTACTACGCCTACCAGCTCTGGGTTCCCGGCTTCGACCAGCTCAAGCACCCCGGCCGCTTCGCCATGCTGGCCGCCGCCGTCTCGGGCATCCCGGCGGCCGCCCTGCTCGACGGGCTGCTCCGCCGGGCCCGCTGGCTGCGGCCGGCCGCGCCCCTGCTCGTGGCCGCCACCGCCGTGCTCGCTGTCGCGGTGCATGTCCGGGGCCTCGAGGAGGCCCAGGCCCAGGGCGTGCCCCACCTCGACGTCCGGGGCATCGTCGAAGATCCCCGACTCCAGGCCATCACCCTCGACCACGCCACCCCCCGGGCTACGGCCTTCCCCCCCATTCCCGCGCTCGCCGCCCTCGCTGGCCAGCCCTCGCTGGTGCTGCCCGTGGTCGAGCCCCTGCCGGTCCCTGTCTTCATGGCCATCTGCCAGGCCCGCATCCCCGTCGTGAACGGCGCACCACACGGCCTTCCCGAGCGCAGCCCCCTGCCGCCCTGGGTCGAGTCCAACGCGACCCTGAACGACCTCGCCTGGCGCTCGGGCTCGGATCGGGCCCGGCTGTGGACCGGAGGGGCCGCCGCCAGCCCGGCCGGCCTCGCCCAGAGCGGTCTGCAGAACGTCATCCTGTTCCGCACCCAGCTGCCGCACCCGTCGCTCGTGGCCCCGACCGAGGCGCTGCTCGACACCCTCGGCACCCGGACCGTCGACACCGAGGCCGTGGCCGTCTGGCGGCTGCACGGGGCCGCACCGTGAGCGCCCGGGCGGCCCTCGCCGGGCTCGTGCTCGCCGCGGGCTGCGGGTCGTCGGAAGACGGCGCCCCGGCGCCCCCCGACCCGGCGGGCATGGTCCACCTCCAGACCCCCGGCCTGCCAGGCACGGCGGGCGACTTCTGGATGGACCGCTACGAGTTCCCCAACCAGGCCGAGACCAAGCCGCGGGTCTACACCCACGCCCTCGAGGCCCGGGCGGCCTGCGCGGCGGAGGGCAAGCGGCTCTGCACGGCGGCCGAGTGGCGCCGGGCCTGCCAGGGGCCCGCGGGCACCCTGCGCTTCGGCTACGGCCCCCGCTACGAGGCCGGCCGCTGCCACGCCGCCCGCACCCTCAAGAGCGGCCACACCAGCATGATGGACCCCGAGGCCGAGGTCGCCGCCTCGGGCAGCCACCCGGGCTGTGTGACCCCCGAGGGCGTCGTCGACCTGGTGGGCAACGTCGAGGAGTGGGTGGAGGACGACTGGCGCGGCGTCGACGCCATGCTGGAGGGCGGCGCCTGGTACACCTTCGCCGACTATGCCGACTGCAGCGGCGACTACTCCCGCCACCCCGACTACCGCCTGCGCCCAGACAAAGAGGTCTACTCGGCCGGCTTCCGCTGCTGCTGGTCCGCCACGCCCCCGTCCCCGGCCGACCGCCGCGCCGACCGCGACCAGCGCCTCCAGCGGCCCGCCACCCTGCCGGACTACGCCGCCGACAACGAGGTCGCCCTCGCCGATGGCGTGTTCATCGATGTCTATGAGTACCCCAACCGCGCGGGGGCCACGCCCCTGGCGGCTGTGAGCCAGACCGAGGCCGCGGGCCTCTGTGCTGCGGCCGGCAAGCGCCTCTGCAGCGCCGCCGAGTGGGAGCTCGCCTGCGCGGGACCGGCTGCGACCCGATACCCCTACGGGGATCGCCTGGTCAAGAATGCATGCCCCGTAGAGCTGTCGGCCGCACCCAAGTCCGGCGCATACCTCGCCTGTCGCTCGAGCATCGGCACGGCCGACATGGTGGGCGGCCTCTGGGAGTGGACGGCGACGCCCCTCGACGCCCCCGTCCTGCTGGGCCGCCCCGACGAGGTGCTGCGCGAGCTGCGGGGCGGATCGTGGAAGGTCGACCCCCGCAAGGGCGCCTGCCGGGCCACCGACGGCTACCCCGCCGCGCCCGAGGACGCGGCCTTCCCGGACGTGGGCTTCCGCTGCTGCCGGGGCCCCGAGCTCGCCCTGGGCCGCCCGGCCCCCGGTCCCCTGGACTGCCCCGCGGGCATGGTCAGCATCGCCGCCGCCCCGGGCACGTCCGCCTTCTGTGTCGACCAGAAGGAGTACCCCAACGGCCCGCGCTCGTGGCCCCAGGCCGACCTGGGCCTGGAGGGGGCGCTCGCGGCCTGCGCGGCCGAGGGCAAGCACCTCTGCACCGAGAGCGAGTGGATGCAGGCCTGCAGCGGCCCGGAGCACCGGCGCTGGCCCTACGGCAACACCTTCGACCCCACCGCCTGCCACGACAACGCCGAGGGCAGCCGGGGCGGCGGCGGCCACCCCGTCCAGAGCGGCTTCCGCAGCGGCTGTGCCACCCCCGAGGGGGTGCTCGACATGTCGGGCAACGTCTGGGAGTGGACCGCGCGGCCCAGCGCCGGCGGCACCCGGGGCGTGCTGCACGGCGGCGGCTGGAACCTGAGCGCCGGCCTCAACCAGTGCCGCAGCACCGCCGAGGCCCAGGCCGACCACCACGGCCAGTCCGGCGCCCGTTGCTGCGCGACCGCCAGATCGGAAGAGCACACGTCTGAACTCCAGTCACCGCATGCTCTCTCGTATG
>CAXQUZ010000718.1:0-7288 GCA_964226865.1 Myxococcota bacterium
GAGGAGGTCCCGCTCAAGACAGCCCTTCTTGGGCTAGAAAGCCCACTTCTGTTCTATCCCTATGACCGTAGTAGGTCCTGTTCGACATCCGATAGTGTGCGGGCCTACACGCTCATCGACCCCACCATGCCCAAGCCCATTCATGATTATCTATCGTGGATTCGGCAGCCGGCTCCCGGCAAGCGTGTCGCCCCGGCGGCGGTGGACGCGCACATGGTGCGCGTAGCCAGAGACGACGATTTCGGCTTGTACCAGTACCTCGCGCCGGGCACCAGGTGGATGGACTACAAGTTCGACGGCATGCCGACGTTGCAGGAAATCCGCGCGGTAGTGGCAGCAACGGCGCGTCTTCAGAGAGGCGGGTCGCTCGAAGGGCTCCCAGAGCCGAGGGCACTCAACTCTCTCTTGAAGAAGCTGGATGGATCTCTGCTTCTTCGCCTGCTCCTAGAGGCTATTGATCCACCCGGAGAGGGCACCGAGGGGCACCACCTGCTGAAGCCAGGATACCTGTCGAAGGGCACAGATCATCACGGGGACTGGCTGGAACGCCTGTCGCCAGATCGACCCTGCAAGACCGTCGTCGCTCACATCGGCAAGGACACCTATGGCTACATTCACCCCTACGAACCGCGAGCCCTCAGCATTCGAGAGGCCGCTAGGGTGCAGTCCTTCCCCGACTTCTTCGCCTTTGGTGGGAGTGGCGTAGTCGACACCTACGGCATGATCGGCAATGCCGTTCCGCCTTTGGTCGGCGCTCACTTCGCGAAGAGCTTCGAGACCCTCCACATGGCGAGGGGTCTCTTTACCGATGAAGCGCGAGAGTCGTCTCCCACCCGCGCCACACCCATGATGCAGCGCGGGCTATCGGGAAGGGCGTAGGACTGGTCACCCGGTGCTCACCGCTGCCGAAGCTCAGCCCTCGACCTGCGACTCAATCAACGACTGCAGCGCGGCGTCTGCAGCCGCCCGCTCCCCGGCGTCCCGAGACAAGAGAGCTTCCATCTTCACTTGGACGACGGTCAGTCTCCCCACGGCCGGCAGTACGTCGTAGTCATGTACCTGCACCCAATCGCTGTCTCGTACATGTTGGGGATAGAACAGCATGGACTTGGAAACCCCCAACCGCTGCATGTACGAGAGAACTTGGTAGACATCGCTCTGCGAAATCCCAAGTCCTGGCTTGGAAAGTTCAAGCCGTTTCCACTTTGCATCGCCAACGATCACGATTGAGCTTCCGGCTACCTCCCTGACAATCAGATCGGGCTTGATTGCGAAGGTCTCAACGCCGGTAGTCCGACCTCGCAACAAGCGCCCTGCCGCTTTGCCGTGCTGCAGACTGAAGTTGCTGCCTACCAGGCTCCTCCTGAGTGTTCGGCTGAGCAACGCCTCGAAGATGCCGTCCAGTGGGAACAAAAGGCCGAACCCGGAGTGCCGACCTGCACGGGCCAGATCATGCGAGGAGCGTTGGGCCATGACTCGAGCGAGTTCGATCATGGGCTCCCAATGCTGGTCGAGCCGTGACAACTCGACGGCGTCCACCGATGCGGTGGTGAGAGGGATGCGCGCAGCTTGATGGAGTACATGCGAACACCGAATCAACGCTGCCTTGGTCTTTGCATTGCGACTCAATCCGGTCAACTCATCCACAAGTGCGCGAAGCACTCGGGTCAGCGCGTTGTCCTGCTGCAAAGGGGCATACCTGATTGGGACGACGTGCTGCTGGCCGGGGTGGCGCCGTGCCAACTGCCCGAGGTCCACCCGCCCGCGAATTGTGGGTGAGAGCTCGCTGATGGCCCGATACCGTCGAGGGACACCTTGAAGAAGCAGCCGATGCATCTCGCCGGCAACGTGCCGACATATTGGCTCGGAGATTGGCTGCAGCGACAGTTTGGCCGTGTTGGGCAGGACCGCCGCCCGCATGGGGAGAGCAGCCTGTGCGATGAGGTCGAGCAGCAGAGCAGCCTCGTCGGCCTGCGACTGGCCGTCATAGAGCTTCGGCACGACCTGTACTTGGAGTTGGCCCACATCAACCAGCCCGACGAGGTCTCGGGCGTATACCTTGCCCTTGCGAAGACGAAAAGCCTCGCCCAGCGCAGTGTCGCCGGCCCTGAGGATACGCTGTCTCGTCATAGGGTTGTCGAGCGCCGCAGGCAGCTGTAGCGCTTGCCATTCGCCTGTTTGGACCACGGGTCTTGACACGGAGATTATCCCAGTCTCGAACGGAACTCGTCGGGGTTCCAGGCTGCCGAGGACGGGTTCCAGAAGTCGGGCAGTTCGAAGTCCGTCACGTCGTCTAGGTCTACTACATCGCCGGCAGCATTGTTGACGCTGGCGAAGTCCACCTTCTTGAGAAGCCCACCGGAGTTGTTGCCGAAGTTCCGACCCAAGACAATGTCGGCTTTTCGCCAGTCGTCGTGGAAATACTCGAGCAGTAGGGGGACGACATTCCTCCGCAGGACGTGCGCAACGGCACGAAGCTCACCGTCTTGGTCGTCCGCGAAGCCCCTGCTCTTGCGGTGACGCTCGAGGTTTGGCTTCATGAGGTAGCTGTGCCCCAGGCGGTGGTCGCGTGAGAGCAAGGCGGTGATTCGCGAGTTCCACTTCCCCAGCAGCTCCGCGAGGTCCACGCCTGCGTAGGGGGACGCGCAGAGTGCTTCGGAAGGGGCCACCTCTTCGAAGTCGAACCTCCTCCGCAACGCATGGTCCATCAGAGTCAGGGAACGGTCCGCGGTGTTCATCGTCCCGATAATGTGCAGATTGCTGGGGACACTGAATAGCTCTTGCGAATATGGGAGTACGACCTGACGCGGTTCCGTTCCCCCGATACGCTTGTCGGCCTCAATGAGCGTCATCAGTTCACCGAAGACTCGCGACAAGTCCGCTCGATTGATCTCATCGATCACCAGCACGACGGGGCCGCCACCACCAGCAGGATTCCAGCCCTTCATCTGAAGGTGGTACATGACCGCTCGAAGAGCGGCCATTACCCCGTCGATTGATGCCTTCGTTACGCCAAGCTGGTCCGCGATCTGTTTTGCGGTCGCGTGCTGTTCTCCCGAATTGGAAAACGAGTCGTGCTGGTAGCCAGCCTGCACAGCGCTCTCGACCAGCCAAAGCGAAACCACCGAGGTTTGGCCCAGCCCGCCGCCGGCACCTCCCTGCTTCTTCAAGCGGATCGCCTGAGGCCCGACCTCGACTACGGTGAAAGACTGGTTGGTGTCCGAGGTGACGGTCTGACCAAGATGGAAATGCGCAGATGCAGTGGAGGGCGCACTGCACTCTGCACAGGCCAGGCGAAATGGGCCAGGCTTGACGACATACGAGACTCCACCGTCGGCCGCGACGGGGCGAAACCCTTCGACAAAGTCCTCGTAGGAGTAGCTCGGATGAAAGGTCACCCATACAATCCGCCCAGCATCTACGAGCGCTTGGTGTCGGGCCGAGATGTCGGCATCCGCGACGGCAGGGTCGATGAGCTTCACAGCGTCCCTCGCTGCGCGCCACGTCTTGCCGGTTCCCGGCGGACCATAGAGGATTCGTAGAACAGGACTCACTCGTGAGCTCCGCTGTCGGAGGGGGCGGTGCGAATCAGGTCGGCTGCGGACACGCCAACTGCGTCCGCCAGCTTGGCGAGTGTCCGGAGAGTCAGGTTGACCTCGGCAGCTTCGATCTTCTGGAGGTGCCGTGCCGCAATCCCGACTCGGGCCGCCAGCTCCTCCTGCGAGAGCCCTTGCCTCGCCCGCTCACGGCGAATCGCCACAGCCAGGGCAGCGGTGATCGCGGAGTGCTCAGCTTTGGTGGTGTCGGAGGGCACGCCTCGATCTAAGGGGACCTTGGGCCCGTCCACCACGCCACATATGGCGTCATCCTCGTGAAGGCCTACCTGGAGGGGCGGCGCGGCTTCCCAGTTGTTCGGACTCTCTCCTCCTCCCTCGTCAGGCATGGGTGCATGATCTCAATGAGCCGCCGCCGTTCCAGTTCGACGGCCGGGTCAAGGACTTCCACTTCGTAGACCTGCCACCTCGCACATTCTGACGGTCCCCGGTTCGCCCGGACAGCATCCTCGACGCTGGCCACCACATGCTCGATCTGCTCGTACACCTCGTGCTCCCAGAATCGTAGGACCCGCCATCCAGCCTCCCTCAGCACCTGAGTCTGTCGAATGTCGCGGTCGACGTTGGCCTTGAGCTTCGCCAGCCAGAAGCCTCGACGGCTTCGCGGGAACACATAGTGTCGTGGACACCCGTGCCAGAAACATCCATCCACGAAGACCACCAGCTTCGGCCCCACGAAGACTAGGTCTGGTCGGCAGCCTTCCACGCGAAGCCCAAGTCGGTAGCGCAGTCCTCGAGCCCAGAGGGCGGACCTGAGGACCCGTTCCGGTCCGGTGTCCTTGCCCTTGATCCTGGCCATTTGCTGTGAACGAGAGAGAGCCATGGCTTCCCCGTAACGACTGCGGCAGAACCACCTCCTTCTGGCCACCCCATCTGGACCTGCTTCTGGACCCCGCTACGCGGCTTCCTCGCCGGGCGACTTCTGGCCCCCCTCGGCGGGGCGCGGCCACTCCCCCACCTCAACCAGCCGGCGCCGGAGGGTCGCCCGCGACACCCCAAGCGCCTTCGCCGTGGTCTTGACCCCAGTTTGACAGTAGCTGCGCACATGTTCGGCGAGACAGGCGTGCCACACCTCGATCTCGCGAAGTGCACCTCGACGGCCGTAGTACTAGGTTTCAGCCGACCCGCAGCACCATCTTCGGCGGCGTGATTTCCAGCGCTGCAAGCCGCTTCTTGGCGTCCTGACCGGGCTCGGTGGTCTGCAGGACCTCGCCGTCGGGGCCCGACAAAGCGACAGCTTTGATCTGGCGGAGGTCGTCGTGGATGTTCCGCCAGGTGTCGCCGCAGGCCTGCTCGGCGACACGCTCCAGCAGCAGGGCCAGGACGTTGATGGCGATGTGGGCCCGGATGCGGTGCTCGAGGCGGTGGAAGACCGGGCGCATCTGCAGGCCCGACTTCATGCGGCGCCAGGCCTGCTCGGCTCGCTGAAGCTGCTTGTAGCCGAGGGCCATGTCCTCGGCGGTCAAGGTGTCGTCGTTGGTGGTGACGACGAACTTGCCGTCCATGCGCTCGGCCTCTCGCACCTTCGCGCGGCTGATGCGCAGCCGGCCCGACTTGTCGGTCCGCAGGTAGCGGCCGTAGCGGCGGCTCGCGCGGAGCTTGCAGCCGCGCTTGCTGTGGCCACACTCTTCGGGCTTCAGGCGCGCCAGTTCAGCCTCCAGTTCCGTCAGGACGCCGTCCCGGTGTTGCCTCTGTCGGCGCTGCTCGACGGGGTTGTGGCAGACCGCGTAGCGGCGGCGACGCTCTCCATCGCCGACGACGACCTCCTTGACCCGGAGGTTGTCGGCGACCGTGCGGTAGCGGCCTTGCCGGGACAGCACGGACTTGTCGATGTCGCCGCCCTTGTGGACGGGCACGCAGACGATGTACCGGCCGCCACCCCGGGCCAGCTCCCGCAGGTTCGCCTCGCTGACCATGCCGGCGTCACCGACGAAGACGCACCGCGACAGCTTCCAGCCCGACAGGTCCTGTCGCACGCGGCTCACGGTGGTGACGTCGACGGTGTTGCCGGGGAAGACCCAGTGCCGGACCGGGAAGCCATCGCGGGTGACAGCCAGCCCGATGACCACCTGGGGCGCGTCGCCCCGGCCGTTCTTCGAGAAGCCGCGCTTGCGGAGGCCAGGACCAGCTTCGTCATCGGCGTCCGGCTCGTCCACCTCGAAGTGGAGCGACGTGGTGTCGTAGAAGACCAGCTCGACGTCCAGCCGCAGCAGCGAGGCCACCGAGAAGTACACCTCGCGTTCGATGTCGTCCTTGGCCTCCTCCAGGACATCCATCGCTCTGTACAGGTGGTGCAGCGCCAGATCGTCCGCGCCGTCTATGAGGGCGTCTTCGGCGAGCCACTGCTCCCAGCAGTACAGCTTGCTCGCCGGTGCGCAGCATCGGTTGGCCACCATCGCGAACAGGGCGCGCTCCACCGGGAGCTCGATCCGCCGGCCGTCCAGGGCCCGGGCGATGGCGTCGGGGATGCGAAGGCGCCGCCACAGCTCCTCGAGCACGTACAGCGACCCGTACTCCCGCACGTCCAGGATGCGGAGCTGCCCCTCGCTGGTGGCGAGTGCCTCGGGGTCCACATGGCGCTGGATCGACTTCACCAGCCGCTTCAGCCGCTCGATGGTCGCGTCGTCCTCGGCCCTGCCGACGTTCTGGATGACCCGCGTGCGTGACTTCTTCGCCGACTTGTCCCAGTAGCTCTCCGCGAGCTGCAGGTGGACGAGCTGGCTGCCATCACGGCGTCGCTGACGGGATGCACGCAGGTACATGCCATCCAGATCGCCTGATGATCGTAGCTACGCAAGCACTGAACGGCGCCTCATGTACTAGGTTTTCGGGCCATGTCGCGGGACGCGCTTCGCGAGAAGGCCCTGGTGATGGGGGTCGGTTCGTCTCAAAGGGGTCGAAATGCCACCACAACTGTCAAAGCCCGGCTTGAGCCCGTGCCCCCGCCCGAGCATCGCGAGCGCCGGTCGCAGGTCCAGCTCGACCTTCGGCCGCCCGCAGTGCTTGCCGGCCGCCTGGGCTCGCCGGACGCCGGCGATGACGCGCTCGCGGATGAGTCCCTTCTCCAATTCCGCGACCGCCCCCAGGATCTGCAGCGTGAACCGACCCGACGGCGTGGTCGTGTCGATGTGCGCGTCTCGGATGGAGACCAGACCCACTCCCCAGGCGTTGAGACTATCGCCCAACTCCAGAAGATGGCGGACGCTCCTGGCCAAGCGGTCCAGTTTCCAGATGGCCACGACGTCCAGCCGCCCCTCGCGGGCATCGACCAGCATCCGGTCGAGGGCCGGCCGGGAGTCCTTCGCGCCCGACACGCCCTCGTCGACGTAGGCGACGGCCTCCCAGCCCCGCTGGGCGGCCACCTGGCGGAGCTCGTCGAGCTGGAGGCCCACGTCCTGTCCGTGGCCCGTGGTCGAGACTCGGGCGTAGAGCGCCGCTCGCACGGGGCTGCTCATCGGGACCTCCCGGTCACCACCTTCGCGCGAACCAGGGCGATCAGCCGCTCCCGGTGCCGACGCGCGAAGCCCGCCACCTCGCCCCGCTCCACTCCGGCCGGCGGCCGGGTCAGGAGCGCTGTCACCGCAGCGTCCACGACGCGCACGGCCGGATCGTTCACAGCCTCGGTCGCGGCGTCGCCACACCCGCAGGCCTCCCCACACGCCGCCCGCACCCGC